>JBBSCM010000084.1:0-13764 GCA_038250295.1 Anaerolineales bacterium
AGGTGCAGGGCCTCATTGCGATAGGGGGAAAGTCCCAGTTCGTTGAGCACGGGCAATTTGATCGTTGCGCGCAAAATGCCGTTCTCTCCCTGCTGGGATTTGATCTCAATCGAATCGTAACCCAAAGACTTGCTGAATAATGCAGTTAAGTCGTCAGTCAGATTGGACAGATCAATCTTGGCGCTGTTGTCGAAATCAAGATCTTCGGATAAGCGGTTCAGGTTATACACAATATGCAGACAGGTGCCGCCGTAGAAATTCAAACGACGATATTTTGGATGGTTGTAGATAAAGTCAAGCACATACGCCTGTAATACTTCCTTGAGCAGGATACGTTTTGTTTCAAGTGATAGAAGTGGATCTTTGGTATCAAGAGTGTGCTGTAATGTTTGAATCAGGGATGCCATACGTTGCTCCAAAAGTTGTTCAGGATATCCATCATTTTGAGCGATTTGCTTTCTTCCACAATGCGGGAATATTCCTCACGGTCAATTGTGGAAAGTTCATCAAGATTAAGCCGTAGTTCCTCGGCTAGATTTATCTTCGGGCTTCGATAAGAGGCGGGCAGGGGTCGCAGGTAAAGATAATCAAACAATGCCTTCGCGATGGATGCCTGTGCGATACGGATGCCAAAATATTCAGTGATGGCAAAGCCGTGGTAAAGATTGTCTCTGATGTTTCGGTACCAGAATGTTCCGATGGGGTTGATGATTCTGCGGGTGTTTTTGGTTGTGATGCACGTAATGGGATAGGTCACTTCTGTCAGGAGGTTGTGTTGCTGTAAGATGAATTCAAGGGAAAGATAGGACTGTGGAATGAGGATTGCGCTGACCGCCGCAGAGAACAGGTAATCTGCCCGATGCTGTTCATAAAAATAACGTGTCATGTACACGCCTTTTTTGAGCTGAAGGATGTGACCGGCCAGCCTCCAGCGATGGAGCAGGGTACGTACCTGGTGCGGGGATTCCATTCCCGCAGCTTGTTTGAAGCCTTCCAGCGTGAAATAAGGAATGTTGTCAAAAGGGTGTAATAAATCAGTTTTCATTTTTATATCGGATAATACACAACTTATGTATATTATCCGATATAAAATTCATTTCGTCAAGCAGGATAATGTTCCGTAACATAAACGGTGGGCGAAATATGGGAAAGGAAAAGATAAAAGGGAATCCCGATAATAATTAGATTAGCTGACGGGAGTAGCAGCCAGCATCAAGCCAACTTCCATGCCTTTCCAGGATTTATAACCACGAACTGTTCTGGTACGCATCTTCATCTGACCAATGATCCGTTCAATCACGTTATTTGTCCAAGGAACCTCGGGTTCGGATTGGAAAGTGCAATAAGTATGCCAACCACAGAAGCAAGTCGCACAGTTGTTCCAAAGCAGATCGCGATTTGTTTTGTCCAGGACAGCGGCCGGGTAATTGTTTCCACAGTGCATGCAAACGTTGACTGCCGTCTGGGTGCAAAACATCAAGAAGTTGTAACATCCACAGCCATTCTTTTGGAATCTTTTCTCGTAATTCTTTGAGCGCCCAGCCCACCCAACGGCAGACATGGAACTGGCACACCTGATGACCAAGTTGCAATTTCTCCACTACAATCGTGTAACTGGATAGATCATCGGTGACGATGCTGCCAAGCATAACGGAGATACCGTATGAAGATTTCTCTTTGCGGACGGTGGCGGGCGCGAGATTGACAATGATCCAATAACGAGGACAACGCAAGTCTGTGTTCTCCACAGCAGTTTAAACTCGCCTACGGCTTCCCTGGAATGCGGTGTCGGGCAAGCCTGCAATTGTCATGTCGGGACCAAAAAGCCGTTAAATTTCAGGTAAGAATTGAGGCGTTGATACTCAATAAGACGTATTACGAGAATATTACAATGAATTCCAGAGCAAACTTAGCTTTGGCGAATACAACGCTTGGCCGATCATATTCAGGGCAACAAAAGTAACACAACAAAATTTTGGCAAAACATACTAATTTTATGTTTTCTAATATAAAGTTATTCAGCAATACATTGAATAGTAGAAAGTGATTGCGGGACCGATCCCCGTCGGGACCGCCAATGCTAAAAAAAATAATCGCCCCAAAAGTGCGGTTTTTTTGTTGTCTTTTGCCGATTTTAGCGTCAAAACAGGGGTGAAAAATAGTTACGCACCGCGGGTTTCACTATTGGGCATTTTTCAACGAACCCGCTATCGTGGAACTCAAATTGCTTCGATAATAAACCCGAATCGGCTGGGAAAGCCACGGCAGCATTTCTTCTTTTTCATACGTTTGGAAATGATACAGTTCTTTCCAACAAATCAGGGTAGATGAGCCAAGATGCAGCGGTAGCAAAACTGTTTGAGTAATAAAAAAGAGACGCCCAATTTCTGGGCGTCTTGCTTGAAATTGGAGTTATTCCGTGTTCTCTTATGGCGCTGTCGTCACTCTCCAGATCACATTCCCGACATCGTCTACCACAGAAGTGCGCCGAGTTTATCAATGGCAACGCCTACGGGTCGTCCCATTGCATCACCGCTATCGGCCCTGATGAAGCCTGCCAGAACCTCTAATGGATCCCCTGATGGCATGCCATTCGTAAACGGCACGAAGATCACCTGGTAACCATTGCGCGGCTCACGATTCCACGAACCGTGCTGCCCTACAAACATTCCGTTTTCAAAGCGGGCAGGCAAGGTATTTCCAAGGGAAGCGGTAAGTCCCAATGGAGCCGTATGTGACCCTAAAGCATAATCGGGCACGATGGCCGATGCAACCAGTTCGGGGTTCTGCGGTTGCACTCGCGTGTCCACATGATCTCCATAATAGCTGAAAGGCCAGCCATAAAACGCGCCGTCCTGCACGGAGGTCAGGTAGTCTGGTACCAGATCGTTTCCCAACTCATCGCGTTCATTAACTACCACCCATAAGGCTCCAGACTCTGCTTCCCATGCCATCCCCACAGGATTTCGCAGGCCTGAAGCATAAATGCGGTGGCTGCCTGTTTGAGGGTCCACTTCCCAGATCGCCGCGCGTTCCTCTTCCACTGCAAGCCCGTTCTCTGCAATATTGCTATTAGAACCAACGGAAACATATAACTTCGATCCATCCGCAATGGCGACCAGTCCCTTAGTCCAATGATGATTGATGGAACCTGCTGGAAGGTCTGTTATTTTTGTAGGCTCGGCAGTGATCTCAGTCTGCCCTTCTGCATAAGGGAACAACACGACCGCGTCGGTATTTGCCACATAGAAGATATCTCCCACTAACACCATCCCGAACGGTGAGTTCAGTCCGTCGAGGAATACAGATTTCGTTTCTGCAACACCATCTCCGTCAGCGTCCCGCAGGAGCATAATGCGATTCGCGCTTGGCACAGCGGCTCCAGCCTTTTTCTGAAAGAGATTGAAGAACCATCCCTTGATTCCTTTTGAGTCCTCTGGGCGATTTGCAGGCGCATTGGTTTCTGCCACGAGCACATCTCCGTTTGGAAGCACCTACAGCCAACGCAGATGATCCAATCCGCTGGAAAAAGCGGTTACTTCCATGCCATCAGCAGCCACAGGTTTCTGTCCATTTATCCACCCCGTGGCTTTGGCCACATTTATTACCGGAATCAATCGTTGATCCGGAGTTGGAAGCTCGGGATTAGGTCCATAGCCGCTAATTGGCGGTAGCGCTGCTACGCCCCCGAATATTGAAAAAATTACGATAACTACCAAAACCAATACCAAACTCACTACAAGAGTGGTTGTAATCAATCTTTTCTTCATACTAAAAACCTCCGGTGGAAAGAAAGCTGAAATTTAAATTTTTATCTGGTGGACATTTATATCCCCCGAGCCCTCAGGATACAAAGCACACACTTATCACACATTGAGTACATCTCTTCTGCATCCTGCGACTGGGGAGTATTCTTCCCCGCCATTCAGGGGGAGATATTAAATAGGAGATCAGCGTTTACATGGGCAGAGGCTTGCGGTAATGGAGCGTTTTGGATTTTGATTGCAGAAGACAATTTAGAATTTAGAGGCAAATGTCCACGCAAAGCCAAGTCAAAGATGTAACAACTTATTTGGAGAAAGTCCCTGCCGACCGGAAGACGATTCTGCAAAATTGCGCAAGTATTATCTTGCCTTATTAAAGTTTTCGAGGAATCGATGCAATACGTGGATCGTGTTATTCACGCAGCAGGGTGGTCGGAGAGATTAACGAATTGTAATAATTACTTCGTTGTCCCTCTGACACTCTAATCCTCCCCCAAATGGGGGGGACAAATACTCCCCGACTGGTTGATTTGGAGTAAAAGCATTTGCTGTATTATAAAGTCATAGTGTTTGTGAAAATTAGTGCAAAAATACTAAGGAAAGAACATCTTTCCTAGTGAACGTGCCTCTTCTTTGAGGCTATCTAATTAACGACGATGTTAAAGTCATCAAGAGGAGAATTACCATGAAAGGTTATGTGCAAAATATTGAGGATGTTGCCATCAAGAATAAAGATTTTCGACAGGTGCTTTACACTGCCAAAAATTGCCAGCTTGTTGTCATGTCGTTGAAACCCAAGGAAGAGATCGGGATGGAAATTCACAAGCTCGATCAATTCTTTCGCGTGGAAGAAGGGACTGGCGAAGCCATTCTCGATGGCGTTCACTCGAAGATCAAAGCGGGCTTCGCCGTGCTCGTGCCTGCCGGAGCGAATCACAACATCATCAATACCGGTACTGTCCCAATGAAACTCTATACGCTCTATTCACCACCGAATCATCGGGACGGCGTTGTTCACCATACCCGCGCCGAAGCGGAAAAGGACAACGAACACTTCGACGGCAAAACGACGGAATAGAAAGTCAACTACGCGCCGTCCCTAAGAAAAGCCAAAGACTGGCCAGATCCTCATCCGGATGAGAATCTGGCCGTTGAAATTGGCGGCACGAGATAATCGTCAACGGGTTAACGTTACACGACAAGGAGATCGATCATGAGCAACAAAAAAACGACCATTAAACCTGGAAAACCCAAACAGAAAAAGGGCCCCGCTTCCAACGGAGACTCACAATTGGCTGCCAGCGGCGAACTGCACCAATTCGCCGGTCAAAAGCATCCCGCGCTTACCACCAATCAAGGTGTCGCGCTTTCCGATAATCAAAATTCGCTCAAAGCCAACGTGCACGGTCCAACACTGCTGGAGGATTTTATCCTGCGCGAAAAAATCACGCATTTTGATCACGAGCGCATTCCCGAGCGTATTGTTCACGCGCGGGCAACAGGCGCGCATGGTTTCTTCGAACTGACAACGTCATTGAAACAATACACTACCGCCAAAATTCTCACCGAGGTCGGCGAGAAGACACCTGTCTTTACACGGATATCAACGGTTGCAGGCGGCGCGGGTTCGGTTGACACCCCTCGCGACGTACGTGGGTTTGCCGTTAAGTTTTATACCAAAGAAGGCAACTGGGATCTGGTTGGCAACAACATCCCGGTTTTCTTCATCCAGGATGCCATCAAATTCCCCGACCTGATTCATGCGGTAAAAATGGAGCCCGACCGAGGCTTTCCTCAATCGGCAACCGCGCACGATACATTCTGGGATTACATTTCACTCACGCCCGAATCCATGCACATGGTCATGTGGATCATGTCTGATCGCACATTACCGCGTTCGCTGCGGATGATCGAGGGTTTTGGTATCCATAGCTTCCGGCTGATTAACACCGCCGGCGAATCAACCTTTGTCAAATTTCACTGGCGCCCCAAACTCGGCTTGCAGTCCACTATTTGGGATGAGACCGTCAAGATTTCCGGGGCTGATCAAGACTTCCACCGCCGTGATATGTTCGAGGCCATCTCAGCCGGCAATTTCCCCGAATGGGAATTCGCAGTCCAGCTTTTCACCCAGGAGCAAGCGGACAAATTTCCGTTCGATCATCTCGATGCATCCAAGCTTATCCCTGAAGAACTGGTGCCATTGAAAGTGATTGGGCGCATGGTATTAGATCGTTGGCCGGATAATTTCTTCGCTGAAACCGAACAGGTGGCGTATTGCCCTGCGAATATCGTGCCAGGCATCGATTTCTCGAATGATCCACTTTTGCAAGGCCGTTTATTCTCCTATCTGGACACGCAGCTTTCGCGCCTGGGTTCCCCCAATTTCCACCAGATCCCGATCAATGCGCCCAAATGCCCATTTGACAACCACCAGCGCGATGGACATATGCAGATGGAACAGCCGGTAGGAAGGGTTTCCTACGAGCCCAATTCCCTGTCTGAAAACTCGCCACGCGAAACGCCAACCAACGGCTTTTATAGCGCAGTGGTTACTGAAACCGGCGAGAAAGGCCGCATCCGTGCCGAGCGCTTCGCCGACCACTACAGCCAGGCTCGCCAGTTCTATCTCAGTCAAACTGCGTATGAACAGGCGCACATCGCCTCAGCGTTGGTGTTTGAGCTATCCAAGGTCGACCATGTCCACATTCGTGAGGCTATGGTCGGACATTTGCGCCATATCAACGAAGATCTCGCCAAGCGGGTTGCAACGGGTTTGGCGTTCGAAAAAATTCCTGCTGCGCCGGTAGCTGCTATGCCAGTGAAGGAGATGAAGCCATCGCCTGCATTGCAAATCATCGGCAAGATGAAGAACACACTTAAGGGGCGCGCAGTTGGCATTCTGATTGCAGATGGTTCAGACGGAGCCCTCATCAAGAAGATTAAAAAAGCCGCGACCGATGCGGGTGCTGCCGTGAAGATCATCGCACCCAAAGTGGGCGGCACAAAGCTTGCCGATGGCTCGATGCTGGCGGCAGACGGGCAACTGGCAGGTACTCCCTCCGTGCTGTTCGATGCAGTTGCTGTCATCCTCTCCGACAAAGGCGCAAAAAAACTGTTGATGGAAAGTGCCGCGATCGATTTTGTGCGCGATGCCTTCGGTCATCTCAAGGCAATCGCTGCCGACAAAGGTGGCCAGATGCTTTTGAAAGCGGCAAATGTAGGGAAAGACGTGGGCGTCGTGGATACCAACGCCACAGACGCATTTATTGCCGCGGCAAAGACACGCCAATGGGATCGGGAAAAGTTGGTTCGAACATTGGCATAACTGCCAGTTCCAGCGAACTTGTTCTGCCCGGTCAAACGCACTTCAATTTGGGCAAGATCTGCCACAAGCCAGGCAACTCACAACGATGCAGTTTTATATCGCTGTGAGTTGCCCATTCCTTATTGTCAATGCCGGCAATGTTCTACTCAAGCTCTATACGCTCTATGCGCCGCCGAATCATCGTGAAAGCGTTGTCCACCATACACGCGCCGAAGCGGAAAAGGACAACGAACGCTTCGACGATAAAACAACGGAATAAAAATCTGGCTGAACGCTGGGATATGTCTCGCAATTGCCGATTTCGATGTCTGGTGATCATGAAAGGATCTCAAATGATTAAACTATTACAGATTGCTCGACCGCAGTTCTTAATTTCCGGACTTGCCCTTTTTGTCTTTGGGGCTTCGTGGGCAATTTTATTAGGAGCTCCTTTTTCCCTGTCAAGGATACTCTTTGGCTACCTGGTGCTTATGCCAGCCCACCTATCCATTTCCTACAGCAATGACTACTTTGATGTGGAAGTGGACAAGTACGATAAATCGACCCTCTTCAGCGGAGGCAGCGGTATTCTGGTAAATCATCCTGGATTGAGAAAACCCGCCCTGTGGATTGCCATAGCCTTGATCTTGATCTCTCTAGTGCTTGGAATTGCATTTCGAATTATCTATTCGTTTCCGATCTGGTTCCTGGGTTTCACTATTTTGGGCAATCTATTAGGTTGGTTTTACACTGCGCCACCCTTAAAACTTGTTTATCGAGGTCTGGGAGAATTGTCGATGATCTTTTCCATCGGAATACTAATCCCGGGATTTGGATATTTGGTTACAAGTGGGCAGATCAATCAGGATGGATTTCTTTTTTTCATACCCTTGATGCTGTATGGCTTGGCGTTTATTCTTACTGTCGAATTGCCGGACATGGAATCAGACCGATTGGGCAGAAAGATGACATGGGTGGCTCAAAAGGGACGGAGTTTTGGCTTCATTTTAATAGTGGCGTCATTTCTCTTTGCAACATTATTCTTCTTATTCTTTCCGTTGTTGACATCCCGCAATTACCCAGTGGATTTTCTTTTTTTAGGTGTCCTGTCTCTATTGCCTCTTGGAGCAGGCTGCATAGGTTTGCTCAAGAGACCTTCAGAAAAACCATCGGCTACCCGGGTTGTCAATGGGATCATGATCACTCTGGCGGTTTTCTTAATCCTGGTGGATGGATATGTGGTTTCTCTAGCCTTTAGTCAAATGCTATAAATGAATGGGATGTACTGGTCGGCAGCCATATCCTGCACCAGCATACGAACAGGAGAAGCAATGCAAGAGAATTTTAGACATGAAGAGCTTGCCTCGGAACGGACGTTACTGGCAGCCGACCGGACATTCTCCGCCTGGATTCGGACCGGTTTAGCGGGAGTCGGCGGCGGCTTAGCGGTCGCACGCGTGCTCACATTCAAAAGTTTTGAACACCAAGTTGTCGCGCATGTTATGGGCGCGCTTCTCGTGATATGGGGAGCAAGCATCTTTATTTACGCCATCATTGACTACCGGCGCACATGCTCGAGATTGAAGCAAGAAGGTCCCTCGAAGAATTCGCTTCGTGCCTTGTTGCTCATGACGGCGGTGCTATTGATCGTTGCCGCACTGGCATTATGGATTACGCTGCAATGAAAGGAGTATAGAAAATGGAAAATAGAACGTCGCTGACTATCATTCAACTGAACGATAGTCATGCCTATTTTGATCTGCACCAGGAGATGTTCTGGCAGGGTGGTCAGGCAGTCTATCGCCCTGCGGGAGGGCATGCCCGCATTGCCGCAATCGTCAAGGAGATTCGGGCTGAAAAGCAGGATCATGTTCTGTTTTGTGACTGCGGTGATACGCTGCATGGCACGTATCCTGCCCTGAAGACGCAGGGAGAGGCTTTGATCCCTATCTTGAATACATTGGGTCTCGATGCAATGACAGCCCACTGGGAATTTGCTTATGGGCCAGAAATATTCAAGCAGCGTGCAGCAGAACTCAACTATCCGATGCTGGCAATTAATGTTTACGATCAGGCAACCAGGGAGCGGTTCTTTCCGCCATACAGCGTGAAGGAAATTGGCGGGTTACGGATCGGTCTCGTGGGCATCGCCTCCAATATTGTAGATAAGGCCATGCCAGCTTCCTTCAGCACAGGGACCTACTTCACACTGGGTCGAGAAGAACTCCCTTCCATCATCAATGTCCTGCGCGCTCAGGAGAAGGTAGACCTGGTCGTCCTCATCTCTCACCTCGGGTTTCCCCAGGATATGAAGCTGATGTCAGAAGTGCAGGGAATCGATGTTTGCCTGAGCGGCCACACCCATAATCGCCTGTATAAACCAGTCCTACAGGGGAAAACGTTGATAATACAGTCGGGTTGCCACGGCTCTTTCCTGGGCCGTCTGGATCTGGAAATTGAGGGAGGGCGTGTCGTTGACTACCGGCACGAACTGATTGAGGTAGGAGCCAATATAGATCCCGATCCCGCGGTAGCTGACCTTGTCCGCCAAGCACTCGCGCCTTATCAAGAAGAATTATCAACGGTTGTGGGTGTAACGGCGACTGCGCTCAACCGAGCGACCCTGCTGGAATCGACGATGGATAATTTCCTGGTGCAGGCGTTGCTGGAAAGCACGGGCGCGCAATTGGCATTCTCGAATGGTTGGCGCTTTGGCGCATCAATCATTCCCGGAGAGGTGACTATGAATGACCTCTACAACATGATCCCGATGAACCCGCCAATCTCAACTATCGAGCTGACGGGCGAGGAAATTGTGACGATGCTGGAGGAGAATCTGGAGCGAACGTTTGCCTGCGATCCGTACGACCAGATGGGTGGTTACGTAAAACGCAGCCTCGGTTTCAACGCCTATATCAAGATCGAGAATCCGCTCGGACAACGCATCCAGCAAGTTTTTGTCGGTGATGAACCGCTGCAACTCGGACGCTACTACCCCACGGCCTTTGTCACCGAACAAGGTGTCGCGCAGAAGTACGGTGGTCGCAATCGCCAACAGCACACTGAGCGAAGCATAGAGGCGCTCAGGGCATATCTGGCCGGGCACCGCCCGCTGCATGCAGAACTACGGGGCACGTTCGTCGCGGTATAAGGTACTTGTGTGATTTGCCTGTTCGCATGTGTGGAGATTGGCTGTGTCTCTTGTCAGCGCCACGTCTGTGGTACAGAACGGGATAGAGAAAATATCTCGAAGGAAGTAAATATGTCAGAAAAAAAGGTCAATCACCGCCCGCTCCGGGCAAAACTCATCTTTAACGAAATATCCGGACGGTCTGATGAATCATCGACGCAGCTTACAGAAATCCTGACCGAGATGCAAAACTGGAATATATTGTCGGAAGTTTATATGGTGCATCCGGATAGCCAGATTGAATCCGTGGTGCGAAGCGCAATTAAAGGGGGCACCAACTTGATCGTAGTAGCAGGTGGTGACGGAACAATTGATAGCGTTGTAGGAGCTATGATTGACAGTTCCGCAACTCTCGGCATTATTCCCACTGGAACGCGAAACAATTTAGCCTTTAACTTGGGCGTTCCCAGCACAATTGCGGGTGCTGTTGCGCTACTACGCAAGGGCCGTCGGCTAAAGGTCGATGTCGGAAAGATACAGCACGGACGGTCCAGCCGTTGGTTCCTGGAAGATGCGACATTGGGACTCTTGTCCGATATCTATCCGTTTGCAGATAGTATCCAGCACGGCGATCTGACACAGATTGGAAATTTGTTATCTACAGTTGTCTCTTCCACACCTTCGCACCTACGAATGATTCTTGATGGACGTAAGAAGATCTCAATAGGTGCGTACATGGTGTTAATTGCCAATATGCCCTATATCGGGCCACGCTTTCAGATCTCCCCGGAGGTATTCTGGAATGATAATCATTTGGATGTGTTCGTTTTTTCAGATATGAGCAAACTGGATCTGATCTCCTATGCGGTGCAATCCACTGGCGGTGCTGTAGAAGATGCCCGCATCAAACATTACCATGTCAAGCGGCTGACGATCCATTCCGATCCGCCCATGCCGGTGCTCGCCGACGGTATACCTCTTGATCAGGGTTCAGTAACAGCCTCGGTTCACCGTCGTGCCCTTGCGATCATGGGCGGGTCGGCTAATACAGCGATGGGGGAAAAGTCCGCAACATAATGCTGCCTGCACCTGTTTTCTTTACTGTTGAAAAGAACCAGCGCGTGGAATGCATCACTATATTCGAGACTTTAGCTCAAAGGGAAACTTCTAAAATGCCAGACAAAGTGCCTGTTGAAAAGATTAAAGAGACGGCCCATCAGTCGGCGCGTGCCGCAAGCGCCCCAGCTCCTGCGCGACGATATCGGGCTGCGTTGTTCCAAACAGCCCTAATCCTTATAGCGAGTGCTTTTGCTGTATTGACTTTTTATGTGAAAACGATGCCTTCTTTTGCGATTGATCTTCAGATCACAAAAGCCATCCAGTTGATTAATTTTCCGTTCTTTGCATCATTCATGACTCTGGTGAGCTGGCCGGGGTTTGGTCCCCAATTAGTCGTTATCACAGCACTGATCATTTTGTTGATTTACAGTTTTGGCCTGCACTGGGAATCTGTAATGGCGCTCGTAGCAGCATCCTTTTCCTCGGGGATCAATCTAATGGTAAAGGATTTGATTCAGCGTCCGCGTCCTACATCAAACCTGGTAAATGTTTTTGCGAAACTTACCGATTCTAGTTTCCCAAGCGGGCATGTTATGTTTTATATTGGCTTTTATGGTTTTATGGGGTTTCTGGCTTTTCGCTTGCTAAAACCATCTTTAAAACGCAGCTTTCTCCTGGCGTTCTTTGGCGGCTTGGTGGTCTTGATCGGCGCCTCGCGTATTTACCTGGGACAACATTGGGCCAGTGATGTGTTGGGAGCTTATTTGCTTGGCAGCCTGACTCTGGAAGCTTATATACAAATTTACATCTGGGGCAAAACACGCTTTTTTGTTCATCAACCAGTGGTAACGGCTAAATCTTAATCGGTGCAAGCATAAAAAGTAAGTTCATTCATTATTCTGATTTAGATCAGGTATGCACCAAAAATAATAAAAAGTTCCATTTCTTTACGACGTCCACCATTAGGCTGACTGCAACCATATTCCCCATCAAGGAAGTTCCTGAACGTAATCTTTCAGGCATCAACGATGCAGCAGTCATGTTTGATTGTTCAGGAGATTATATTAATTGAGCACAGAATTGATTCTCATCCGGCACGGCAATGCCGTGCGTATAAACGGGGACTACTTTCATGCACCCCTGACATCCCTTGGGCGGGAGCAGGCTGCCCAGACAGGACACTATTTTAGTGCTCCTGAAAACCATCTTGATGGCTTTTATTCAAGCCCCCTGCGCCGCACGCAGGAAACCGCAAAGATCATCGGGGCAAAGATCGGGCTTGACCCAGAGTTGCGGCTAGGCGTACAGGAAGTAATGTTCTTCGAGACGCCCGCATTAGTGATCATGGAAATTCTTTCGATTTTCGATCCCGTCGAAGATTATCTGGATGCTCGGGTAGGTAGGTCAATTCGATGGCCGATTGAAGGACGCGTTTCAGCGGTGTTATTGGATATCTTAGCCAAACATCCCGATCAGAGTGTGGCGGTGGTCGCTCACGCTGGTGTGATCTCGGCTGCGCTATCATGGTATCTACCTGAAAACCGCTGGCGTTGGTGGCGCACGACCGTCAGCAATTGTTCTTTAACACGTTTCAAGGTGGAAGATAATCGGGCAGAACTTTTGGCAGTAAATGATGTAAGGCACTTGAGTCCTGTGATCGTTACTACGCAGCCCCCAACAGTAACTGTTGAAGTTGCCAAAGAAGTCCATCCAACTGAGAAAGCATTGGTATTTGAAAAGCCGCCAGAAACCGATGAAAAATAATGTACCCAATATTCTTGACTTTCTTCTTCCCATAGAATGACCAAGTAGTTACAAAAAGGGCTAATGGGCTCAACAAAAAGAACCGACTTTTCAGGTCGGTTCTTTTTGTTGTTTTCCATATTTATATACCGCCTACTTGCCACCTACGTTCTTTAACGAAACTTATATCCGTATACAATCAATCCACAGATCAAATTTCATTATTCGTTTAACAATTTAGACCACCAAATTGTTGCGTCTTTCACCTCATCATCAACTTCGGTCTAGTTTGCAGCGTCTCCGCCAAATGTGCGGACTCTATTCCTTCACTCCCTGTCAAGTCTGCAATCGTGCGGGATAACTTGAGGATGCGATGACATAGTGCTGTGCATAAGCACGTGCCGACAAATTGAGCTGACTCATCGCTGAGCGCATCAAACTCTGACCTTCGGGCTGGAGGCTGCAAAATTGCCTTACCTCCCCGATCCGCATATCGGCGTTGCAAATGATAGCCGATGATTCGATAGTCGAATACTCGAATATCGCTGTGATTGTATATCCCGCGCAGCTTGCACTCGCTGGCGAATCGACTCGCTGGTTTCGCCAAGTCGATCTCCGCTAAGTTTTTCATAATCCACACGTGGGACCTCAATATGGATATCGATGCGGTCAAGCAGGGGTCCGGATATCCGTTTTTGGTATCTGGTAACGACAGCAGGAGCACACCCACAGGCCTTTTGTGTATCGCCCCAGTAGCCACA
>JBBSCM010000085.1:0-13570 GCA_038250295.1 Anaerolineales bacterium
CCGTGACAACGCCAATAATATTCTCAACTTGCCCACACCTGAGACTGTAGATGATTATCTGAAAGATGCTGAAGAAATGATGGGAGTAAAAACCTTATGAATGACCTCGCCTCTGGAAAATGTGTTGCCTGCCGTGCCACCGAGCCAGCATTGACCGATTCTGAAATTGCGGAATTACATCCACAAATCGCGGAATGGCAGCTCAAAGAAGTAGATGGGGTCAAGAGGCTGGAGCGTGTCTTCAAATTAAATAATTTTGTTGAAGCAATTGCATTCACAAACAAGATCGGCGCCATCGCGGAAGAAGAGGATCACCACCCGTTGATCATTACCGAGTGGGGCAGAGTCACCGTCAACTGGTGGACGCATAAGATCAAGGGATTACACAAAAATGATTTCATCATGGCGGCGAAGACGGATGAGATGTTTGGGTAAAATAAAAGGTACAATACAAATATGATAAGAAAAGCCCCCACACGCATCAAGAAATTGATGAAAGAATTAAAAGATGGGCTTGCTGAAATCTACGGAGATAAGTTGAAAGCTGTCTATTTGTATGGGTCATACGCACGTGGGGATTACCGCCAGGGCTCGGATGTGGATATGATGATTTTGTTAAAAAATTACCGCGATTATTGGAAAGAGTATCATCGTTCCAGCGATTATGTCAGTGATATATCCCTCAAATATGACGTGACTGTTAGTTACATTCTCATTAAGGAAATTCAGTGGCAGAAAGCCGATAAACCAGTCCTGCGGAATATCCGTAGAGAGGGAGTGCCTGCGTGAAGGAGCACTCTCGAAAATTGCTAACCAAAGCGCTGGACGCGATTGAAGTCTCTGAAGCCATACTCGACATGAATAAACCAGAGATGGCGGCTGGCCGCGCCTATTATGCAATGTTCCATGTTGCCGAAGCGTTATCATATGAAAAAGGGATGGAATTCCATACACACGGACAAGTCATTGGCGCATATGGAAAGGTGTTCGCAAAAACCAAGGAACTTGACCCCAAATTCCATAAAAGTTTGCGTTCAGGTTTTGATACCCGCATCTCTGGAGACATGATGTGGACACAAACATCACCAATGAACTTGTGTCGGATATGATCAACCAGGCTCGTGAATTTTTGGATGCGGCACGCAAATATTTGAAAACATTGAAGGCCTGATCGTCAGCGAGTGGGATGCCGTCCGTGCTGGATAAGGCGTTCAAGGGAGAGTTGTGATGGCGAAGGTCAACGGATTGTGGGAGGTATAGTCCGCGAGCGGGGAGGAGTTGAAAGCGATGGATGAAATGCAGAGGTTTTTGTATGAGTGACGTGCATTATAATAACGGTGGAGGCAGTTATGAATCAATTTAACCGTATCACTTTCGACTCAAACGTAATGGGCGGACGCGCCTGTATTCGCGGGTTGCGCGTGACCGTTTCTCTTATTCTCAATTTGGTTGCCAACAAAATGACCGCCACTGAGATCGTCAAAGACTACCCGTATCTTAAAGAAGAAGATGTAACACAGGCGTTGCAATACACCGCGTGGCTGGCAGATGAAACGGTCCAATTCCTGGAGCCTGCATGAAGTTTCTGGCGGATATGGGGATTTCGCCGCGCGTGTGGTTTCCACGTTGCGAGAACGCGGGCATGAAGCTGTTCATTTGTAGGAACAAGGATTAGGAAAAATGCCTGACGGCGAGATTCTTGCCAAAGCACGCGCCGAAGGGAGCGTCCTTCTTACTCATGATCTTGATTTTGGGGAATTGCTGGCGGCAAGCGGAGGAAGCCTGCCGAGTGTAATTATTTTTCGACTCAAAGATATGCGCGCTGAGAACGTCAATTTCCATTTATTTAGTATTCTCGAAAAACAATCCGCCGCGCTTGAAAAGGGCGTGGTGTGCTCGGTGAGCGAACGCAAAGTTCGCATTCGCTCACTGCCTTTGTAAAAATTCTATGGGGAGTACACAGGATTATTATGCCAAAACAAAGCCGACCCTTCCTCGGAAACCCTTGGTTATTTTTTCTGCAATTAAGAAGCGCCAGGAGTCCACGGGCGGGGAGGAATTGCGACCTGCTGCCCCCATCCCGTCCTTCCCCCAAATCCAAAGTGCGGATTTAGGGGAAGGGGAATATACTGTACTTATAAAAACAATAAACTCATCAACCTTACTTCACGAATAATGCAGCACGTGGTTGAACGAGTGAACTGAAAAGTTGTATCAGTCCACGCTGAACATGGCGTTCAATTCATAGGGACACATAGCATCCCCTTTGGGGGAGCGAGACGAATGAATGATAAAGCCCCCACGAGTCGCTCCGCTGTGTCCCTATATTGGGCGTTTTTTGGAGAGTTGCAGGAGGAATGAATGACTAAAAAAGAAATCGCCAATTTTGCGTCAACCCGGGTAAATATTCGAAAGGGAGTAATGATTCTCGCCTTAATTGGCTTGGTTATTCTATCAGTGGCAGGCTGCACACGATCAGCGATGCTAGTTCCGCCTGTTGAAAGTGAATATATTGGACGCGTAATTGATGTTGGCAATCAACAGCCGATTATGGGCGCAAAAGTCACTCTCGATGTGCAGGGTAATCCACCCATTGTTTATACCGACGCTGAGGGTGTTTACCACTTTTATTTGGTTATCAATTCCAACATTAGCGGTCAGGTCAAGGTGGAGGCGCAAGGCTATCAAATATACACGCGAAACATCAGTATCCTCCTCGATAATAAAAGGATCGAGGATATTCGGTTAACGCGGCTGCCGCCAACTTCCACACCACAGCAATTACCTGTATCCACTTTTACACCTGAACCGACCAGCACCTTTACTCTTACGCCAACGTCCATTGCAGCCAGCACCCCGCAGGTGAAGACCTTTGCTGAAGCATGTATATCTTCCAAGACGTGGACGCCTCATTCCGCCGACGCAAATATGTTTAATAGTATTTTTACCATGTCGGATGGCTGTTATGATATGGGTCCCGTGGGCATTTTTGCAGACGGGGCAGGTATTTTGCATATTTTGGACAAGAACAAAAGGGACCATGTTTCCTATGGGATTGCCGCTCCGATCAACAATGACTCTGTCATTGAGTTCAAAGTTTTTGTCGATTCGATGTATCTGCTTGAGGAAGGCAATCCACTGTATGCCAGTTTTGCTGTGGCTTCTGCCTCTGATCCAGCATCAGAGAAGAATACAGCGAGATTTAAGCTACAGGTTGAGCAAACCAATATCAAACCGGTAATTATCTTTGTGTTGGCAGATGCCGGTGAGAATAATGGCGCCGCGGTGGGAGGCCGACATTATGGGTATGGCAATACATATGCCATCCGCCTTGAATTGACAGGGAACGTGATGAGCGTTTATATCAACGATGTCAAGATGCATGAAATGTTATCTCTTCCGGTGGGTTCAAGAGTATTCCGTATCGGATACAACCTGCCTGCCTTTGCAAGCATAGATATTAACGTCATGGATGTAAAAATTGATGGTGTTTTAAAATAAACGAATGAGATAATGTGTTTAAAGAAGAGTTTTAAAGGAGGAGTTATGCCTAAGAAAGAACCAGTCGCAGTCACGACCGCCAAAGTAGCCACAATGGGTACCATTATTGTTGCTGTTATCACGCTGATTGGTCTATTGATCACGGCTTACTGGCAATTTGTCTTAAAGCCCGGCGGCTCAGGTCAATCTACTGAGACAGAATACATCGGCCGTGTAATTGATGTTGATACTCGGCAACCTATTGCTGGCGCAAAGATTACACTGGATTTGGAGGGAGTGCCGCCGATTGTATATTCCGACTCTGAAGGCGTTTATCGATTTACGGTGGCAATCGAATCCAATATCAGCGGTCAGATCAGGGTGGATGCGCAAGGATACCAAGTCTATACTCGGAATATTACGATCTCTCCAAAAATAAAGACCATAGAAGATATTCGGTTAACACCATGATGGAGAAGGTCAAGGTGCTGCGGGAGCGGTGGTTGAGTAGCCCCGAATGCTGCTTTGAGGGGCGTATCGAAACCACAGTCCGCGAGCGGGGCACCTAAAGGTGTGATCAGGAGTTGCGCCCGTTCTTTGGGCGGAGGTTGATATTGTCCCCGACACTTGCACCGCACTGTGTTCGTTACAGTGCAGGTGGCGTAGCGAGTGGGATGCCGTCCGTGCTGGATAAAGCGTTCAAAGGTGAACTATGAAAACAAATTCTCTAAAGGTTCCAGATCCCATGCAAGCGTTGTACCATGAAATCATTTCCATAAGCGACGCCTTCTGCAAAGAACATCTCAATGACGAATACGCGGAAATGGCGCGCAAAATGACGGCGACTTTGGCACGCAAGCGTCCGTCTCCGCTGCTAAATGGACGCGCCAACTCATGGGTGGCAGGAATTTTATATACATTGGGACAGGTCAATTTTCTATTTGACAAATCACAAACTCCGCACATGCGCGCTGACGAGCTGTGTAAGAAAATCGGCGTTTCCCAACAAACTGCGGGCGGGCGCGCTCAAAAAATCCGCGCTATGCTGGATATTTTCCAGATGCACCCTGATTGGACATTGCCCAGTCGCGTGGATCGCAATCCCATGATTTGGATATTGCAGGTCAATGGTTATATGGTGGATATTCGTAGTATGCCGCGCGAAGTACAGGTGATTGCGTTTGAAAAAGGACTAATACCATATATCCCTGCAGATCGTGATGGCGAACCCGATGCTAAGGAGCAATAGAATGCTGACTGCAAAGGTCAACGGGCTGCGGGATCAGTAATTTTGCGGCGCGGCGTTTAATCCACGCACAATTCATCCATGTTCGGGTCTCTAAGAATTGGCTTGCTGGCTGCTTCTTCCACATTTCCTTCAACGGAAACATGCACGTCCACTTCGGATGTCCAGTGCGGACCACAGCCAAAAACTTGATCGTAGAATAAATGGACAAGGTAACCGCCTGCCTCAGGTGTGACGTAGGTATCCTCAACCGTGTCAACTTCATATTCGTAAGCGGGGTGATATTGGAGGCCATAATATGCCGCGAGATTCCTGACTGCCAACACGTAACTTAGGGCTTCGTCGGGAGATTCGATGGGTGCAAATACCTTCCGAAAATCATCCTGTGTCTTGAGCAATACGAATTCGCCGTTTTGCTGAATGATATAGCGGACGTAGTTTCCAAACAAACCGCCTGTGTAGTAGAAGAATTGCCCGCTTTCGATTTCAGCCCTTAGTTCTTCTGATCCCTCGCCGAGATTGTATCCAATTGCGCAGATGGCAATTGGATGGGATGGGTTAAGTCCACCGATCAGGCTCGGCGGTACTTGGATTTCATCGCAACCAAAAGCTGCAATGGTCTCATCTTCGTTGAAACCATCGGACGAAACTGTAAGGCTTGGCGGTGGGTGATCGATGAACTTCGGCTCTCCTTTGCAAGCCGTGAGGAAAATCAACAACCAGACTGCCATCCAGAATCTGTTCTTTGTTTTCATGATTCCTCTTCTTGTTTCTGTTGGACAAATCTCACTCGCTGTGAGGCGCGTCTTTTATGAAGAAGAATTTTACATCTTTTTCGGCTAATCGGTGTTGTTGATTTCATGCGGTACTTTTTCTCCATGCCCATCTTATTCCATGGCGTGACCTCCAACGGTTGCACCAGTCCGCGGGCGGGGCGCCTAAAGATATAATAAGGAGTTGCGCCTGTTCGTTGGGCTCCTTCGGGCGTTGATATTATCTCCGACACTTGCGTATGTTGCAGAGCAGGTGGCGCAGCGAGTGGTATGCCGGGTATTTTAGATAAATCATTCAACGGTGAACTCGCCTTTGTTACAAAAACGAGATTTTGCCGCTTGAAATTTCAGTGTTTTTTCCTTATACTGTTCATAACAATCGATCTTAATTGACTCGACGCAATTACCGGCCTAAGGAGGTATGCCATGCCAAAAATTATAGGAAATATTGAGGTGTACATGGGCCCGGCGCGGTTGGGCGCCCCGGACAACCTGCTGGATGTGATCGTCAATTTCATAAATGGGGCCGAGACCAGCCTGCTGATTGCCGTGCAGGAATTAGATTCGCGGCCCATTGTCGATGCGATCATTCGCGCCAAGCGCCGCAGGGTGCAGGTGAAACTGGTGCTGGAGGCCGATTATTTGCTGGAAAAAGATGCGTTGGAAGATCCCTTCATCGCTGCTGGTGGGTTTGAAATGAACCGTCTGCTGCAAAATGCCATCCTGCGCTCCAGCATCTATGTCCGTTCAGACTTCAACCCGGATATCTTCCATCAGAAATTTATGGTGCGGGATAACAAATCGCTTCTGACCGGCTCGGCGAACTTCACCGATACGGACACATCGATGAATCTCAACCACATCGTCATTGTCCATGACGGGCAGATCGCCCGCGCCTACAAAAGGGAGTATGAAGAGCTCCAGCTGGGTCATTTCGGCAAGTTGAACGAGGGCCGCGATGCAGCGCCGGAGGCAGTGCCGGTATCCAATATCCGCATTAAGCCCTTGTTTGCGCCGGATCACGAGCCGGAGATGGAGATCATGAAACAGATCGCAAAAGCCAAACGGAGAGTTGATTTTGCCATCTTTACATTTGCCACGTCCTCAGGTATTGACGATCAGTTGATCTTTGCAAAACAGGCAGGCATCAAGGTGCGCGGGGCCATGTTCACATCCCAGGCAAACCAGGCCTGGGCGGCCACCGGTTCGCTGGGAGCTGCGGGTGTATCGCTTTTCCTTATCCCTCGTTCTGGCTTACGTCAACCCAAACCGCGCAAGCTGCACCATAAGCTCATGGTTATAGATAAACAACTTATTATCGCAGGCAGTTTCAACTATACACAGCCGGCCAACAAATTGAACGACGAGAACATACTGATCATTGGAGATTTGGATTCCACAGACGCGGACTCGATCCGAAAACAAAAAGAACTGGGCGGATTTGCGCTCGCCGAAATTGACCGGATGATCGCTAAATTTGGAGCGCCTTTCGACCCAAACGATTGAGTGGTTCGACCCGCAAACTGCTCGTTGTCCGTGCCGCATTGTAATATAATATATGCGTAAGTAAAAAAATAGATTGTGAGTTTTTTGAAATCCATCAAACCAAGGAGCATAAAATGGCATACACGTTGGAAACAAAAGTTGGCGAAATTTTGAAAGACACGCACGCAGTGGAAATTTTGGAACAACATGTTCCAGGTGCCTCCAAGAATCCCATGCTGGGGTTGGCATCAGGAATGACATTGAAGTCCCTGTTGGCCATGCCGCAAGCCAAACAGGCTGGCATCACCGAGGAAATGGTCACAAAACTATTGGCGGAGGTCAACGCTCGAAAGTAATAGGAAGTCCATCCAACCTTCCCATATATTTTGGTTATCAATGAATTTTTTGAGTGGCGCATGGTCTTCTGATCTGCGCCACTTTTGTTCGTGTTGAACGAGGCGCTTAGGGAAAAGTTATAATGGAAATATTGAATGCAAAAATAAAAAGCATCATTCAGTTATTTCGACCAGAGCTTCCATATTCTCCATTGCAAAACTCCTAAAAAGTCAAACACCTGACCAAGGCCGCAAATATATGCGTTGGATCTATATCGGCGCTCTGTTTGCGATGCTGGCATATATTATTGCCCAATTTTTTGCCTGAATTCTCAGGATGAAACGAAAGAGAAGCGAATCCGTAAATAGTTGTAAGATCACATAAAGGAGAAAACATGAACGAACAAAATGAACCACAATTTACGACCAGTAGTATCTTGCCTGCCAGTACACTCGCAACCGTCAGCCTGGTGGCGGGAATATTGGGATTTACCTTATTTCCTGTCGTTGCAACCGTTGTAGCGCTCATCACCGGTTATATGGCGCGCCAGGAAACCCGGGCTGTCCCGCCCACGGCTTCGGGCGATGGTCTTGCCACAGCCGGCATCGTTATGGGTTATGTGCAGATCGGCCTTATTGTCGTGAGCATCTGCTGTTTCGCCGCTTACTTCGTTTTCATCGGCGGGTTGGTGCTCACCAGCCAGTCGTAGCTGATGCTTATATACCGTCCCGAAGGCGCTGTCGGGACGGTATGTCTTTCGCTCACCGTGTCGAAGGGTTCGAATCGCTCAGTATGGTTTTTTCAAGGGACCTTCGGGATGCTTCGCAAAGAAGGACGAGCCTGGCTCGCGGTTGTTGGCATTATCTTGAATGGCTTGTTCGCACTGTTTCATTTGCTGATCGTGATGCTGGCGGGCTGATCGCATCTGACCACATCTGACCACATGTAATACACCTGCGCCGCACTGCGTTCGTTGCAGTGTCGACGTAGCAAGCTGAGGCACGGGCAGGTTATAATTCACATCACCGATCATGCAAACCGATGCAAACCTTGAAGCACAACTCAAAGAAGCGGCCCAACTCTCCGAAGCTGTGTGGGCTGTCCTTGCTGAGCGCGTCGGCGGGGAGTGGCTGCTCCGTTCTGTGTATCGCCTTAACAAGTCTGCGCAGAACGAGTTGATGAATCTGCTTTCAAAACAGGTCATCGATACCTGGTTGTGCGGGGCGCTCAGCGGAGGCTATGCCCGTTCCAGCGCCATTCCTGATGGAAGTAACCTCAACGCAAAACGTTTTTTTGCATTCCCTATTTCTGGAACTTCTCAAGCTATATTGGTGGGAGCAGATGACCAGACTCCAGACGCACAGCGGATTTGGAAATTAACAGCATCGCTTTTATCGGGGAATTCCCTTTCACCCAACCAACCGTTTCTGCCGGACCTGCAATCTGGTCTGGCCTCCGATCTGCCGCTTGCCATCGAAAAGATTTTAGGAACCTTTGTCCAGTCAGTCACCTGTCAGGGCGCATGGCTGGCGATCCGTCGCGGCGAGTCGCTTGATATTCAGGCGGAGTGGAATGACACAAAGGCCAAAGGTATGTCCCTGCTCATTGATTCGAACCCGATCCTCCGTCGTGTGAACCGCTCCCTGTCCGATGTCATCATCACGCGCGGCCAACCCAACTGGGACAATCTTCCGTACGGCTCGCTAAAATCAGGTACAAAAGTTTGGGTCTGCCTGCCTCTGATCATCGGCCAGCGTTTGATCGGTGTCGTCACACTTTGGCGGCAAAAAGAATTTTCACGAAATGAGATGGGGCAATTACGTGAATTGGCTGCTCGTGTTTCGCCTTCTGTGGAAGTATTGGTCACGTTTTCCGAGATGGCCGCGCACCTGCGCAGACTTGGCCTGCTAAACGATTTCGTCCTAACCGTTTCATCCGCCCAAAACCTGGATCAGATCGCGAGGCGCATGTTTGGCTTGCTCTCGCGTGCTTTCAATACTGAATTGATCACGCTCTTCCTGCGCTCCAGCGATGGGCGTGTCCTGCGAGATTATCGCCTGTTCGAAGGAAAGATGAATGTGATCATCGTGTCTGTGGATGGTCATTCGATACAGCCAGTGCTCAAAGAAGGCCGCGTGCGCCGCCTTGTGGATACCACCAGGGAAGGCTTTGTGCCTATAAATAAAGGCGCGCGTTCCGAGTTGATCATCCCACTTAAATATCGCGGACAGGTCATCGGCGTACTTATTATCGAGAGCCCACGCGCAGAAGCCTTTAGTCAATATGATGAACATCTCATGGTGGTGATCGCCAGTCACCTGGCCGGGTTGATCGAATACACGCGCTTGCGTGAGGAAGCCGAAGGCAGAGCACGTAGTTTGGGGTTGATCCATGAAGTGGTGCAGCAGGTGATCGGCTTGAACGATAAAAGAGAGGTTGCAACCATCACTGCTGAACTTGTTGCGCAATACTTCAAATATGAACTGGCGGCAATTTTGCTTTTTGATGACGAGCGCAGATTCACAATTCAAGGCATAGGCGGCAGTCATGCCGAAACGGTCAAGCGGGCGCTTGCTGGTCAGGATCTTGCGGCCATGGACGGTGTCACAGGCCGCGTCTCTCAAACCGGGGAAAGTGTCTTGATCAATGATACGCATGAGGACAAAATTTATAAGCCTCTCAAGGGCTGGGAAGCGCGTTCGGAAATATGTGTGGCTCTTAAAGATGGAGGGAATATTCTCGGCATTATCGACGTTGAAAGCAGGCAGCAAAACGCTTTCTCACATAATGACCTGATCGCGATGGAATCATTGGCTGGTATTCTTACGGCGGTGATCTCCAGCGCCAATCAATACCAAAAATTGCAGGATACCATTCGCCAGTTGCGCGCAACAGAGATCGAATTAAATGAACGCATGCAGGCGCAGCGTTCGGCTGAAAACCGCCTCCTGCAAGCTGCCAAACTTGCCGCAGTAGGTGAAATGGCCGCAGGTATTGCGCATGAGTTGAATAATCCGCTTACCTCGGTCACAGGTTTCTCGGAACTGGTGTTGGATGAACTGCCTCAGGATTCTCCACACCGTAATGAATTGGAGATGGTTTTGCGTGAGGCGCGCCGCGCCAGCGGTGTTGTCCGCCGTCTGCTTGATTTTTCACGACAGGGCGAACGCATCCGTGCCAGTGCCGACTTGAACGAAGCGGTGAACGATGTCATCGCGTTGACTCAGCATCTTATCCGTACCAACAGGGTTGAATTGACCCTTGAGCTGGATGATGCCCTGCCCTGGATCTCGATTGACCATAACCAAATGAAACAGGTTCTTCTAAACCTTATTCATAATGCCTTGCAAGCCATGACTCATGGCGGGGAAATGCTGGTCAAGACCTGCACTGCCGAACGCGATGAACGTAAATGGGTTGTCATGGCTGTAAAGGACAGCGGCATTGGCATTACACTTGAAGAGCAGGGCCGCATCTTCGAACCATTCTTTACAACAAAAGGAGATCGCGGCGGCACGGGCCTTGGCCTCTCTGTAACGTATGGCATTGTTACCGATCATGGCGGTTCAATAGAAGTAACCAGCGAACCGAATCGCGGTTCCACTTTCGCAGTCTGGCTGCCAATGTAGTGTTTATCTTAATGGAGCGTAGACTTCAGTCTGCTTACTCCTGCGGACTAAAGTACGCGCTCCGAATTAAAGCGAGAAATTATTGATGGAAACACCCTTTGTATTTGTCGTTGATGACGAACCCGGCATTGCGCTTCTGTGCAAACGCCTGCTTACACGCGCGGGCTATAAAGTTGAATCAAAAACCGACCCGCATACCGCCATAGAATTTCTCAAGGAAAACAAGATCGATCTTTTGCTGGTGGATATTCGTATGCCGGAGGTGGATGGCTTTGAAGTCATTCAACATGCGCAGCGCCTTCAGCCTGATGCGGCCATGCTGATCATGACCGGTCATGGCACAGTTGAAACTGCCATCCGCGCGCTCAGACAGGGCGTTGATGGTCTCCTTCTAAAACCATTCGATCAAGGCAGTGAGTTGATCGATGCGGTCAAACTGGCCCTCGCAGACAGTCAACAAAAACGGGATGCCGCGCGCACACAGGCGTTACGTCCGCTTTTTTCTGTAACAGAGTCGTTGCTTTCCGAAACGCGCCGCGAACCGTTGCTTGCCCTGATTGTCAGCGCCATTTGCGAGCACATGCATTGCTCTCATGCAGCCTGTTATCAACAAAATGTCGAAACGAAAGACTTTATCTTATTAAGCTCGCGTGGTGTAAACCCATCCGACGAACATCAGGATTTGATTTCGCATGTGGATGCATCTGCAATGCCTTTGCTGGTCAATGCCAATGGGCCGGGTGACTTAAAACTAAAATCGCTTCTTACGGACCTGAATCTTGGCGCGGCGATCCTTGTGCCGATTCTTCATCCAAACCTGCGCATGGTGTTGTATGCCGCCCGCGCAGTTAATGAACCTCCGTTCCGAGAATCAGACCTTGAATTATTCCAAATACTCGCGCGTCAGTCTGCGGCTGCGTTGGAGAATGCGCGCTTGTACGCCGAGCAATTGGATTACGTCCGCAAGGTGGAGGAATCTCAAAAGGCATTACTTCAAGCCGAAAAGATGGCGGCCGCTGGACGATTAAGCGCATCCATCGCACATGAAGTCAATAATCCATTACAAGCTGTGCAGAATTGCCTGCATCTTGCGGGCCGTGAAGACCTCCCGCCAGAAAAGCGCAAGGAATATTTCGACCTTGCGCGTACGGAACTTGAAAGATTAATCCTCACCGTCCGCCGTATGTTGGATTTTTACAGGCCCGGCACATCATCTCTTGAACAGGTTGACGTTGCTGAGATGCTGCAATATGTGTTGGCCTTGATGTCGAAACAACTTTCCGAAGCCAATGTAAATGTGAATTTGGATTTTCTTGGTACAATTCCGCCCATCATGGCCGTTGGAAGCCAGATACAACAGGTCTTCATCAATATGATTCTCAATGCCGCTGACGCAATGCCTGATGGCGGTGAACTGGATATTAAAGTATGCACGTTTGACGATGGTGTTGAGATTCTGTTTCAGGATCATGGCATGGGCATAGCGGAGGAAAAACAATCCAATATATTTGAACCATTTTTCAGCACAAAAGATGGAGGAACTGGACTGGGGCTTACAGTGAGTTACAATATAGTCACCGCACATGCAGGTATCCTGGAATTACTTCCAGATCGAACGCCCGGTGCTTGTTTCCGCATATTCTTACCTGCAGGAGGAAAACAATGAAATCGAATATTCTTGTGGTAGATGACGAACCCGTTGCGCGCCAATCGCTAACGGATATTCTCAAGCTGGAAGGCTATCTCGTCACATCCGCCCCGAATGGACAGGCGGCGGTGGAATACGTCCGCACCCACCCGGTGGATTTGATGATCGTAGATCTGAGAATGCCCGGCATGGACGGCCTGGAAGTGGTACAGGTGGTTAATCAGGTTTCCCCTGAAACCGAAGTGATCCTGCTCACCGCTTTTGGTTCCACTGAGACCGCCATTCAAGCTTTACGATTGCGGATTCATGATTATCTATTAAAGCCTGCTTCTCCCGCTCAGATTATAGCGAGTGTAAAGAAGGGCTTGTCCCGCCGTTCGGCAAAATCCCGCATTAACAATGCTGTTTCCGATGTGGAAGATACGATAGAAGTAATTACGCTAAAAGACGGCACATCTGTTGATCTTTCACGCCGCCAGATCAAGCAAAAAACCAAGGTGGAACACCTTACCCCCGCAGAGGGGAGGCTGTTGAGAATTTTGATGGAGAATGAAGGCAAGGTTTTCTCACATCGTGAATTAGTACTGCTGGTGCAAGGCTATGACACCTCTCAGAGGGAAGCGCCGGAGATATTACGCCCTCTTGTAAGCCGCCTGCGGCATAAGCTGGAACAATTCCCAGCGTTATCTGAGCGCGTGGTCAGTGTGCGTGGAACGGGTTATTTGTACGAAGGAAATAAATAACCCCTTGGAAGTTGTCCCAGCAGTTGCACTGCTGGAAATCGGCAATGCAACTGCTGGGATAGCTGTGTGCTTAGTGAGTCATTTAACATCTCACCTTACGCAGAATCAAGGTAATCATGTCGTTGCGAGGGCGCTCTTTCTCTTCGCCCGAAGCAATCTCCCACTCGACGAGGAGATTGCTTCGTCGGAAAGTGCAAATGCCCTCCTCGCAACGACATTGCGTAAGGTGA
>JBBSCM010000086.1:0-13544 GCA_038250295.1 Anaerolineales bacterium
CCTCCCTATAATCCCAACCGTTCCTACTTTCCACAATCTATTCCCTCTCTATAGAAGCCCAGCCATTCGCCGGGCTTCTTCCGTTGTATCCATCCTCCATATCCCCATCACTGAAAGGAAACCGTATTCACAAATTCAAAAATAAAAATTCTCACACTCTTCAATCCAGTTCGAACCTACTCACGTACGTTGGGAAGATCAGTCTTATTTGCAATGATAAATTGCAGCAAAGGGAAAGCAAGGACACAAAATTGTGAAGTAAGACTGTAGGCAGTTTCGTCAGCATGCTCTGTGCAACTTCCGACACACCCTAAATCTTTGGGTTGTATCGGCACGCATGAGCGTGCACACGGCAATAAACCATTAATCTTTACACAGGAGGCACTTTGAACCCATAACACAATTGAATATTCCCTCAACGCATGCAAGCATGCGAAAACGGGCGCTGTCTCTGGGATTTTCCCAGGGTGGCGCCCGTTTTGATTCAGCAGTACAGCGAGGACTCACTGGGGTGAGAGGCCCGGTAAAAAAAACGAAGACCGCCCAGTTCGTAGCTGGACGGTCACAAGGTGGAACAAATGTTCACAACCGATAATACCACAACCATCAAGACTGTCAAGATTTTCGCACCCTTTCGCCTGAATGCCGCACAACGTAAAGTTATGGCCGATGGCAAATTGCTCAACGTCGCTTCACCAGCCGGACGACAGCAGGGAGACTACCTATACACTGCCACCGTTACACTCGTGCGCGAGAACGCGGCATTGTATACAACTGCACCTGTCTGGGCCAGCGTTGAAATCCGATGAAAGGAAATCGACACACCGGACTGCGCGGATGCGTGATCATGCTCTCCCCCTGGAAATATTTAACCATTCCAAAAAAGGAGACTGATCATGAGAACCCTCGCAATGCTTCTCATCCTGGTCGCCATCGCCGCCAGCCAGCCCAATCACTGGTTATCGGTAGTCATGGCTTCCATCGCCCATTTGCTGGGCAGATAACACAAAAAAATTCACTCCGTTCAAAAGGAGGTCGCAGAAAATCTCATGGAAGATATTCTTTCCAACGCCGAAGAGATCCTCGGTCAGGCGGTTCGAGTGGAACGCCACAGGGATTGGGCCATCTTCTGGTGTCCCTTCCATAACGATGCCAGCCGCGAAGGGGAAGGCGGTCATCCAAACTTTGGCATCAATCTGGTTAACGGATACTGGAAGTGCCTGCGTTGTGGCGCAACCGGGGGTTCGCTGAATGCCTTGCGAATCAAACTTGGACAGGTCCCCAAAGGGGATGCTAATTGGAAACCGTCCATATCGGCACTGGTCGGAACGACCGCACCGACACGCCCGCCCAAGCCACCGTCACAGGTCAAGATGCTGGATGAAGCCATGTCGGAAGCGCGCTCTGTTGTACTGCGCTCACCCGCATGGTCATATCTTGCGCAACGTGGTGTGCTGCCCTATACAGCGCTTGTGTATGGGCTGGGCTATGGCATTCCAATTCCAAAAGTCCATCGCGAGATCACCGAAGCGGCGAAACAATCTTTGATGATCCGTCACGATGGAACCTGGTTGTGGGCGGGCGGTGTGGTGTATGCCGATCCGCCGACACAGCCCACGGTGATGAATGTGCGTTATATCCCGCAGGAGCAATTGCCCCAGGGCACGCGCAAGTTCAAGCCTGAAAAGAATCACAAGACCTGGGGCAATCGCATTCAACCGCTTGGAAGCTGGCGCATCACTCCAGGCACACGTACTCTGATCGTGCTGGAAGGATTGTTCGACATGCTCATCACTGCGCAGAAGATCCATCAGCTTGGACGCGAAGCCGATACAGTGGCCGTCTATACCAACGGCGCCAGTCCAGCCGCAAAAATGCATCGGTGGTTCAGCGAACATAACGAATACGATTATGTCTTGCTGCGTGACCCTGATAAAGCCGGTACGGAGTGGGCACAGGCTGTATCGGCATCCATCCGACACGGCGGCGCAAAGGTACGCACACTCAAACCGCCCGACCAACTTGACCCGGACGAAGCCATCCTAAGTGGATGGTGGCCGTCCGCAATCTAATCCATCCAATTCCCGTATCGGGGAGCGATTCATCAATCGCTCCCCGATTTCTTTTCTCAAGGAGATAAAACATGTTCACAGCACTTTCTGTCATCGCCATTCTGATTGCCATGCTCGTAGCGGGCTGGGCGGTCTGGTTCGTCATTGAGTTCATTCGCTATATCTTTAGCGGCGAGTATGAAATTGACAAACGCCTGCGCGAGATCAGCCAATAAAAAAAATAGGAGATAAACAATGATCACCATTCAACAAGATACTTTACATGCCGCGCTTAATGCGGTTACACGCGCCAGCCTGAAAAGTTCACTGGCCGCTTTTTCCCTCGTACGCCTGGATGTCAAAACAGATGGAATCCTGCGCCTGTCCTGCTTCAATGGCGAGACCGCCGCGCGCGCCATCACGAACGTGGTTTGTGATGAAGACATCTCGGTAAGTGTGGATGCCCTGACTCTGAAAGCCGTGGTGGAAACGCTTGCGAACGAGATCCGTTTGACGGTCGAACAAAACTCGCTCATCATACAAAGCAGCACCAATCGCACCACCCTGCGCATCGTGGACGAATCCATTCCAGTCCTCGGCGATGAAGCCATGCAGTCCATCGCAACCCTTCATGGAACCACATTTCGCAGTCTGTCGCGCGCATTGCCCTTTGCCTCTGTAGACAGTTCGCGCTTTGTCCTGCAAGTACTGCATTTGACTTTTGATAAAGATACGGTCATTGCCCAGTCCGCCGATGGTTATTCGGCAGGTTATGTGCGCGAGAGTATTGAGGGACCTGCAGAACAAACCTGTGTATCCCTGCCATTGAGTTTTGCCCGCTTGTTATCCACCCTGGTGGAAGACCGTGACACGCTGCGCCTATGCACGTCGGGAGACAACCGCTACATTTTTCAGATCAAAAATTTGGATGACTCAAAAGACCTGACTCTTGCCACAGTGACAAGCGCGGAGAACTTCCCATCTGAACAGATCATGAATCTGATCAATGATGCGCGAAATAGCACAACTGCTCATCTGAATGTACAGCAGACCAGCCTGATGCAATCGATCCGTATGGTGAATGCGATGGGTACGCAGAGCACATTTATCAAAGTGGTGAATGGCGTGGTGAAGATCGCTTCCTCCGAGACCGAGACGGGTCAGGCACGCAATATCCTGGAAGGCACAGCCAGCGGAGAGAATGCCACTGTGTGGATGTCTGCCGCTTTTCTGAAACGGGCTGTCGAGGCGTGCAAGGGTGAACTCGCGATCAGAATCACGGATGGCAGGAAACCAATCCTGATCGAAGCCGGTAGTTTTACGGCGGTGATCATGCCGATGATGGTGGAAGGCAGCAAGGATCCGTTCCCCGAAGACGAAGCCATTGCAATTGAGTTGCCCAAAATGGAAATGGCGAAATCGTAAGCAAAAAATTCGACAAACCAGGAGGTTGTCAAATGTGCCTACTTACATTACAATGCAACTACATTAAGGAGCATCCTATGACAAGCATAAGAGTTGGTACGCGCGAACTCAAAACAAAATTAAGTGAGTATTTACGCCGTGTTAAAGCGGGCGAAACCATCATCGTTACCGAACATGGCAGGACGATTGGTCAGATTGTGCCCGTGAAGCCATCACTGGAAAAACGGCTTAAGGCGCTCGTCGACTCGGGCATCACAGAATGGAACGGGGAAAAATATCAGCCAGGCAAACCAACAGCCCATACCCGTGGCTCCAAACAACTTTCCGACCTGGTGATCGAGGATCGCAATGTCAATTATCTACCTTGATACCAGTGCGTTGGTGAAACAATATGTACAAGAAGCTGGATCCAAAGACGTTCAGAAACTGATCAAATCTGCCGACCATTCAGGGACAAGTTTGATCACTCGTACGGAGATGGCAGCAGCCTTGTCGCGGGCCGTTCGTATGAAGCTTCTTCCAGCGAGTGAAGCAGAGACGGCTTGGAAACAATTCCTGGGTGAATGGTCAGCTCTTTCCCGGTTGAAAGTATCCGGACAGATTATTGATCGCGCAGCCGCGCTTACATGGATGTATTCCCTGCGTGGATATGATGCTGTTCATCTGGCTTCTGCAATTCTATGGCAGGAGACAATGGAAGCACAGATCACGCTGGCTACCTTTGACCGGGAGTTATGGTCCGCAGCCAGCCAGGCAGGATTGAGCGTTTGGCCTGAAAACCTTTCCATCAAGTAATTAACCCACAACCAGCAACAAAAAGTTCCCTGCGATTCAACGCAGGGAACTTTTTGTTGCCATACTTGAAGACGGCGCACATCATATGCGCCGTTTTTCATTTCTCAAGGAGACTCATGACCACTACCAATTCGTTACTTCTCCAAAGCATATCCACATACGACCAACCCAAACTCAAGAGCATGCCTTTGCGTGAACAGCCTGCATACCGCGTCGCCCAGAACGCAACCGCCTGCAACCTCACGGAACTCATGGCGGCTGTGATCGGCGGACAGAAACAGATCGAGATCGCGCAGACTTTGCTGGCGCGTTTCGATGGAGACATCCGTCGTTTGTATCAGGCGCATCCCGCAGAACTGGCGAAGGTGAAGGGCATCAATCAGACAACTGCCATTCGCATCAAGGCGGCGCTCAATCTTGGTTTGCGGTTGAACCTTCCCAATGAAGAACGCCCGGTCATTAATTCCCCCGCAGACGCTGCCGCGCTCGTGCAATACGAAATGGGTCTGTTGGAAAAGGAACACCTGCGCACATTGCTGCTCGACCGGCGCAACCGCGTTCTTGAAATTGTCGAGATCTATCAAGGCTCGGTGAGTTCCTCCCAGGTACGCGTGGGTGAAGTCTTTCAAGCCGCGGTGGGACGCATGGCGTCCGCCATTGTGGTCTGTCACAACCATCCGAGTGGTGACCCCACGCCTTCGCCCGATGATGTGGCTGTGACGCGCGCAATGGTGCAGGCTGGAAAATTGTTGGACATCGATCTGCTGGACCATCTCGTGATCGGACATGCGGGCAAGTGGGTGAGCTTGAAAGAACGCGGCTTGGGCTTCACGTAGGAGGAACCATGCAGATGCAATTGACTCTCGACTTCACGCCAAGACCTTCAAATCTAAAACCGAACATCAAGAATACAACCTGGATGAATGTCAGCGATGTTGCCAGAGGAATAGGTTTCGCCATTCCCGTCGAGGTGAGCATTGCTTTGAGCGATGCTCTTGAACCGCTTCAAACAGAAGATGATGAAGATTATGACCAACGCCTGTATGACGCACTCTGGCTGGCACACCATTATCTCTCACTGGACCTTCGGCGCCCATCCATCTCATTCACCTTCGACTTTCCGCGCGAAGACAAACATACCGGGAAGTTTATCGAAGCCAGTCTGCGGCTGAGAGTTGAAACACAAAAGCAGGTTGTGCTGCTCGGCTTGATGCAGGATTTCTAGGAGGTACTACGTGGCAATCTATCTTGGCAAACGCAAACAGGGCGACCTCGTGCAATTTCGCTCTCCCACAATCCCCACCAAAGAATCACATGGTCATTTATATACGGCGGTGATCGGTCCGTTCAAGAGCAAAGTTGGCGCGAGTTATTTTGCCCGCTATGGACGAAACAATCCACACATCCGCACGGCAGATGATGCCGAACGCCTGGCACGCGCAGACCCCATGATGGAGCAGGCCATCGTCGAAGAAAGTATGACCGACGAGGAACTGGTCATCGCGTTGGAATGCGACGCGCAGGATCAAATCGAATATTCACCTCAACCAACCATATCCCTGCCAATCACTCCCATCCCCTGGCAGGGAACAATAAAATCACAAGGAGAAATCTCATGCCTAATTGGGCTGAAAACGAACTGACCATCACCGGTCCCGATGTTCAGAAAGTATTGAACTCTGTCTGTATTGAGCCTGGCGCAGATGACGATGCCCAAACCCTGGACTTCGACAAGATCATTCCCTATCCGAAGATGTGCAAGGAATTGGATCAACGTGCAAACGAATATCAGGAAAAGTTTCTTGCCATTGGGAAGGATGACCCTGAACGACAGAGCAAACTTAATGCGCTGGCTGCGGAGTACGGAGTCGAACCTGGCACATCCTGGTTGAAGGACGGCTTCAACTCTGGCGGGTACGAATGGCGGTGTGAAAATTGGGCGACGAAATGGAATGCCAGGGGCATCTCCCGGACAACCCGCAAGGACAATTCAAGACAGTCCACGCACAAAACAGTCCAATGTTCTTTCTGTCAGACGGTGCACAACACCGAACACATGAAAGTTTGGGTGTGCCAGCAATGCGGCAGCCCTCTGCCTGACTCGCAACCCTTGCTGGCTTTCATGGAATTCGACACAGCCTGGAGTCCGCCCATACCCGTGATCGAAAAGCTGGCCAGTATGTTTTTGGACCATGCCTTCGAATTGAAATACTTCGAAGGCGGTATGGGCTTTGGTGGACATGCCCGTTGGACTGAGGGTGCGGAGCAATTTCACCATCAGTATGACTACGACGGTCCGCGCGGCGGATGACTTCAATCAACCAATTCAATAAGGAGCAAACTCATGACCTATCAATCTGAACATCGACGGTTGAAACCCGTGCTCGACCGGGCAAGTCAACTCGACATTGCCACTAATCCAAATCCGCAAGCCATCTTCGAAGCTGGGAACGGAGGCTTTCAAGTCTGGTGCATACCGCAGGAACGCCCGCAAGGTTGGAGCGGGATCACGATGAATACAGGCGCTTTCTCCAAACCCTGCGAGTATGTGGGCAGTGTGGTTTGGAAGTGGGATGATGACAAAATCGTGGCGCTTGCCATCGAGACCACCGCGTATGCATTGGCGGATCAAAAGCCCGATGAGTATTGCAATCTAATGGATATCCCCAAAGGCTTCCACCGTCGCACGATCTTCAATCGTGACGCGGATATCGAATGGCTCAAGGAAAAAGTGACCTGGCTGTTTGCAGAAGCAGGAGTTCCTTTGCCGCCCTTCGAATATGAACAGGCGGCGCTTTCCGAAATTGGTCCGTACATTCTGACTCACTACGTTTCAGAGGAAGATGAATACGTGGTAATCGTTTCACCGGAAATAGATCCAGAAGAATTTTGCAAGCCTGGCTATGAAGTCGCGCACACGCTCGAGATCTGGAAGGCGGGCGACTTCCCTGCGGATGTGATCCTGCGTCCCGATCATGAATATCACGAGGCAGATACCGAACCCGATGAAGGACCGCTCGTGGAGCAATATGAAAACGCTTCACGCCTGGGTGACGACGACTGGCTCGAAGCCGAATTTGAAGACAGAATCAGCGGCTGGAGTGAATAACTTTTCAAATGGAGGGCGACCATGTCGCCCTCCATTCTTTTTATGGAGAACCCAATGACCACTTTGTTTCAAACCAATATTGAACAACTTTTGAAAGCGCATAATCTGCTCGATCAATTCCACTCCCAGGACGAGTTTCATGTGCGCTTTGATATGCCTCACTATGACCGTCTCGTGATCGAACGGCTTGGCAACCTGATTAGTGTCGCGCACTATTTCGAACAAAATGGCGATCTGGTTGCGGACCCGGATGTCGAGCTTCATTATCCAACCTGGACTCCGACTTCCATTACGCAAGTCTTTGGATATCGTTCGAAGTTCATCGAACGGGAGGGCACGACTTATGTGGATACCCGTTTCCACAAGGATGTCTCTTCGTTCCTGACTTTATGGGCGCGAAATATCCAGGCACAGGGCTGGGCGGAGAAAGGGAAGGTGCATGATGACCCTCATGACTAACTTGTTTCGGAAAAGAGTTCCGTTTCCCATCAAACGCAAAAAGTTTCGCCTGACAGATCAAACCAGAAATTCACTTGCCGAGAATCCAGGGAGTCTTTTCAGGACTCGGCTTGGACTCTGCAACGTGTCCTACAAGTATCTATATCGAGATGCCAGTAATTACAAATTGCATGGCGAGGCGGTCTTCACCAATCACACCTTTATGCCCATTGATGAAATTGAAAAACAAATCCGCTCCTGTCTGAAGGATGGTGAGTTCTTCATTGCCCGACAAGTGAATATCGAGGAACGTTTCTTCGATATTCTGCACGACGATGACGATCATCCCTGGCATGAGTTCAATCTGGTGGAGATGACAACCGAACCTGCCTTTGATCCCGAGAACTGGAATCAACACAAACATAGACGGGATATTACGGAGTTCATTGCGGAACTGGAAAAGGCAAACCGCGTGGGCTGGGATGAGATGAAAGTCCGCGCCGATATTGCCAGGAAGCAGGAAAAACTAAAAGGCAAAATGAAACATGCCCTCGAGTCAGGCAGGGATATTTTGAAATGAACCCATATCACCGTGGTGGAGGGAGCTTGACTCTTGCGGATTATCCGCTATACTGAAATACAGATTTACAGATTGGAGAAAATTATGAACAACACCTTTCAAGTACAGGTCGTCCGACGGGGCATCATCACCCTCCCCAAAGATCTTAGGGATCACAACAATATCGAGGAGGGCGATATGCTGACTCTCATTGATCTCGGCGATGGGGTCGTCGTCATGAGCCCACAGCGTTCGCGTGTGGATGAAATCGCCAACAAGCTCGCCAAAGAATGGCAGGATTCAGGAGAATCGCTTGAATCGATGCTAACCACCCTGCGTGAGGTCCGGGCAGAATATGATCCCAAAAAATCTTAGGGTCTTTCTGGACACTAGTGTGGTCTTCGCTGCTGTGCTATCGCCAACTGGCGGTGCACGCAAATTGTTTCTTCTGGCAGAAGCAGGAATTCTCAAACTGGTTATCGGGCCAACCGTGCTTAAGGAATGCGATGAAGTGATCAGGCGCAAAGCGCCGGGATCGCTGCCCATGTTGGCGCAGTTGCTTGCCGCCGCCCGGACAGAAACCTCCGCTCCACCGACAAAGGGCCAGATAAAAAATGTTCATGCCTTTGTCCACTACGAACCAGATGCACGTGTGCTGGCCGAGGCAATCCACGCCAAACCGGATTGGTTTGTGACCCATGACAAGGAACATTTCCTGAAGAGTCGCAGCAATTTCGACCTGCCCTTTGAGATGGGTACGCCGGGGGATCTCATTCAAAAGTTTAAGGATGACTTCACTATTCACTAACCTATAAATATATATTGAACTCAATAAAACTGCGGGACTGGTATTACCAGTCCCGCAGTTTTATTTTCCAAAGGAGCCATATGACCAATCTCAAGCCAGACCTGGTGGTGCTGCCATTCACGGCGGTGATTGCAGGAACCTCATTTTATCTTGCCTTTGATCAGGCAATGTCCATGTTGAGAAGGACAGGAGGAGCGCGTGTCCGCATTGAGCGCAGTTATCCAGGCGCGCCCCATGCAGTCGGCTGGACGATCTTCCGCCGCATACCCAGGAAATACCTGTATGAAAACGAACCGTTCTTTCGCTTCGAACGCGGCGCGCGCCGATACATTCGCAAAGCATATGCCATTCACTATTCGCTGACCAGTGATGATGGCATGACCTATTCCCATTTACATCTATAAAAGGAGAACCTTATGTACGACCATATTTTGGAAGAAATGGCGGATGCCATAGCATTTGAACTCAATGTTACAAGCAACAATGTGCTTGGCGTTCTTAACTGCTATTGGCGGGACAAGATCGCGCATGTCTGGCAGGTGGACGACATACTGGAGTCTGCGCGCCGCGCTGGAAAACCGATCACTCGCACCGATGCCGCCGGGCTCCTGCACAACGTCTTCGATCATCTTGACTCCAGCATGGGCATCAGCTGGACCAATCTGGATGTCGCGTTGGAAGACTATCACTTTTCCCTGAAGAACTTGCCCGAGGAAAAATACAGTGAAGTCCACGGCATCTTCAAAGTCTGGCGAAAGGGCAATCTCATCGCTCATCAATTAGGAATGGTTCCAAAAATGATGGACGGCAACCTGTCCGATGCACTTGCACTGGCAAAGTCGATGGCGAGAGAGACCCCAGGTGTGTCAGTTTTCATTGGACTTGAAACCGATGTGGATGAAGATGCCATCCCGTGGCTGACCATCATCCTGCCGGAAGGTGAGACTGAACCGGTCATCGAAGAAAGCGGGGAATCATGCACGCAGTAAGACCAAAACAGCGCATCCGCATCCTGACGATTCAGATCGCAGTCGCGGATGAAGCTGATCCTGACTCTGTTGCCGATGAAATCTCCGAATTGCTTTCTGAAAACGGGATCTGTTCCGAAGACAGCCATATCCTGGACTGGCGCTATCTCACGGAATACCAGCCCGTTGTCATTGCCAGTCATGATCCCGAAGAAGGGGAAGTTTTTGGGATGCTGGATTTCAAACTGATCATTACAAACGAGGAGTAACCCATGTACGAATGGACCGAACCTTATGAAGATGAAACCATCAAGGAACGAATTGAAGAATTTAGGCAGGCGCAAAAAATAGCAATGGAGAATGGCAAGGTGTTGGTTTCCTCCTATGAACAGTTCTGGTTGCCTGCATTGAATGACCTGCCCGATGTTGAATATCTTGGGCGGGAACGTCACCGCGCTCCGTATGGAACATTTGAACCGGCGCCGGATGTTCCTTTTCATGGCGCATTGTGGTTCACACCAATGTCTGGTGTTGAGCTGCCTCCATCCTTGAAAAACATCAAGGAGTGGATACCTGCTGGCGCAGTAGTGGATATGAATGCGCGCATGGTGAAAATACAGGTTGCGGAAATCGAGATAACCTTCACGAGTATCAATGTCAGCCTGAATGCGCATCAACTGCTGCAGGAGATCAATCGGGAACTGGTGCGAGTCAATGCAGGCGTGTATGTGTGGAAGATCGAGCCTGTGGATGAGATGTCCTCTTCAGTACGGCATCTGTTTCCTGATGGGAGAATTCCAGCTTTGAGCAATGCCCATACCCGCGCCGATGTCACTGGCTATGCCCTCATGCAGGATCGACCCTATCAACACACACTTGTGTATGTGGGCTTTGCGGCTTACAAAACCAGCGTCGAGAGTCTGTGGGCTTCGTTGATCCGTGGGCGTGGTTCATGTTCCATGCGCGGTACGTCTGTCCTGGCGGATGGTGAAGTGAAGATGATGACCCAGCCATTGACCGAGTTCAATGTCATGCACGCGGGCATCATTTGCCGCAAGGCTTTACCTGGGAAATGGGAAGCCAGGGATGACTCTGCCTATGCCCTGGTCTTTGAACAAGGCAGGGAGGTGGGAACAGAATTGCAGATGCTGGCAGCGAAACGTTTGCAGGAAGCGCTGGCCTTTCCTATTCCTGATACCTGGGCAAAGACTTTATGGGAACATGGACTGGACGCCGGCTTCATCCAACGGCTCGAAACAGGTGGCGACTGTCGAGGTGGGGCCCGCATGGATTTGGCTAAGCCCTGGCAGGAACTGGTACAGAACCTGCTTGAGCAGGAAGCCCTGACGATTTAGGAGATACAACATGTTTCAATCCATTCAAGTTGATGAGATATTCGATCCGAGCAAAGCGCAAGCCAATGAGGATCATGCTTCATACTGGCTGGCACAGTTGCGAAAAGCCGACTGGCGTGAACTTCTGAAATTCGTTGATGTGAAGTTAGCCAAATCCGCCAAAAAGCAAATGCTTGCAGAATCTGCACTTGTACGCTTCGATTTTGAAGTCTGTGAATCTCGCGCACAAGTCTGGAAAATTTGGCAGGCAATCCAAGCCGAGGAAAAATCCGGTTTGGTCATCCAATTCCGACACCCAGAAACAGATTGGACGCGTGGCACTCCCGAGTTCGTTCATCTCGATAAAGGTGAACTGCTTGGCTTTGTAAACATTGCCGTGCGCGTGATCTGCAAGGTCAAGTAAAGAATCCAATTCAACTTAATCCCCCACACCAAAATGGTGTGGGGGATTTTGATTTTCAAAAGGAGAATATTATGCGTCCTCCCGCTTTGGAGAAAGCTGGGTATTACCCAACTACTAATCACGTTGCTAAGCTACTTAAAACATATTTCACGCCCGCACCTGTAGGGAGCGGGCGATTGCTTGATCCCTGTGCCGGCGAAGGCACGGCGGCTTCCATCCTGGCAAAAGAATTGAACTGCCAGAGTTGGGGTGCGGAATTATCACCTGCTCGTGCCACCCTTGCTTCAGAAAAGATGGATAGGATATTCAACACCCCTTGGAGTTCTTGCCACCTGACAGGTGAGTCCATCACCCTGTTATTTCTCAACCCGCCATACAGTCATGATCGATTGGGTGATCAGAAACGCCTGGAACTGGAGTTCCTGAAATCCACTACACCGAAACTGATGCACGGCGGTGTATTGATCTACATCGTGCCACATCAGCTCTTGCGTGATCTGGATGTAGCTTCGCACCTGGCTGGATATTACGAGAACATCACTGTCCATCGTTATCCTGAAACAGGATTCAATCAGGTTATCGTGCTTGGGTTGAAGCGCTTGAAATTCAAGATGCCATCCAATGAGGAAGTCCAGCAGATACAGGCATGGGCTGAGATCGAGCCGCCTATGTTGGTGGATGTGGTTGAGCCGATGTATAAACTTCTGCCGGCTTCCGATAAAGGCGCTGGCGGACAGTCGATCCGCTTCTCGCGGTTGGACTGGCAACCAGAAGAAATCGTGGACGCAACCCAAAGGCGAGGTGTGCTGGTTTCCAAAGAATGGCTTGACCTGCTTAACCCTTCACGCGGACTGGGTGAATTCAAACAACCGGTCATGCCATTGAAGAAGGGACATATCGCCATGTTGATGGCCTCCGGCATGATGGGAACTCTGCGCTTGAACGATGAAGACGGCAAACCCATGCTGGTGAAAGGGCGTGTGGTGAAGGTTACTGAGAAAGTTGAAGAGACCGCGGACAAGAAGGGCAATACAACTTCGGAGGTTTTTCGAGACCGCTTTGTGTCCACCGTTGCCATCCTGCGTCAAAGTGGGATTGAGATTATTGATACCATTGAACCGCTCTCGAAATTTATGCATAAATACGGCGATCAGCTCGGCGCACACATCCTGTCGACATACCACCCTTTGTATAACTTCGATCCAACACCGGAAGAGATCGCCGTGTTGGATACATTGGGGACGAAACGTAAGCCGTTGCCAGGGCAGGAAAAGGCGGGATTGTTGCCGGCACAAAGACATGCAGCAGCAGCTATTGCCCGTTCAATACGCAAGCATGGTGTGGGAAATGTGCAAGGAGAGATGGGGATTGGTAAAGCACAGCCACTGTCTGCAAAAATCTATACGCCAACCGGGTACAAATTGATGGGTGAGATTCAGGTAGGTAATCAAGTGATTAATCCTGAAGGCGGATATGCCAATGTGATAGGAGTCTATCCCCAAGGACAAATGGATATTTACCGAGTGACTTTTAGTGATGGTAGCTTTACAGAATGCACAGCTGATCATCTATGGGATGTTCGTTCACCGCTCAGAAAATGGAAAGGGAAGCCAGGATATGTGAAGTCGCTTCG
>JBBSCM010000087.1:0-13398 GCA_038250295.1 Anaerolineales bacterium
GTCGCGACCACTCTCTTTGGCGCTGACCCGGTCATAGTGGTTAATGGTCCTCAGAACGGGAGTTTTATCGTCGCGATCGCCGGTAGTAACGGAAATAAAGCCACAACAAGCGGCGCGGCATTTACCTTTACTATCACTGGATTACAAGCAGGCCAATTTGCTGTTGACTGTCAGGCCCGTGTCTCGACTGGGAACCTGGTTCTCACAACCATCCCATCCAACCCTGCGAGCTTGACGATCACCACGACTGGCCCCACGACCACTCCCACTGCTGTCCCTACACAGGGTACCTTCAGTGGACAGGTTGTCGCAAGCAAACCCGTGACAGTAACACTCTATAACCCTGATACATCGGTCGCAGGTTTGGTGACAGCAAATGTCAACGGGACCTTTAGTCTGTCAGTCCCTGCTGGAACATATACAGCCATTGCATCTGCGCCCGGTTATCTCAAAGCTCAAGGCTCCTTCGCGATTGCCAATGGCAATACCACCACCGCTCAAACAGTCAGTCTCCTCGCTGGTGACATTGATGGCAACGATGTCATTGATCAATTCGACGCTCTGACCATCGGTATTAACTACAACGGTGCAGCGCCTACTGCAGCAGACTTGAACAATGACGGCGTGATTAATGTCCTTGATATGGAAATCCTGGCTGAAAGCTATCGTCAAGCCGGCGCTCTTACCTGGCAATAAAATGTGATTGATGGGAGGCGCATTGATCAATGCGCCCTCCCATCGGAGTATTAATGAAATATTTTTCGGCCTTTCTTCTTTTAATTATTTTTTCCCTTACATCCGTTTTCACTGTGAGCGCTCAAGCTGCAGAGACCATTTGGATTCAAGCCAATGTTAGCGCCTATAAAACCGGGGAAACACTTACAGCCACGATCAATGCCATTACCGCCACACCAATCCAGGGGTTTACGGCCCAGATCCGCTATGACCCTGCCTGCCTCGAGCCTGTAAACGGTACAAGTCCCATTTCTGGCATGAACGGGCTGGCTGTCCCTCAGGCGCCTGGGTTGGTGGACGTATCCTTTGCAAGCACTACGCCTCAAATTGCCAATGGTGTCCTGGCTGAAGTGCGGTTTACAGCCCTTAAAGGTTGTCAGACTAATCTCACCATTGAAACTGCCGCGCTTGTCATCCGCAATGAATCCGGGTTTGCTGCTCCACTACCTGGTGTAAGCGTTGACGCTAAAGCTGTCGTTCTAAATATTGATAGTGAAGTAGGTGTCGCCCAGCCTGCAATCGCAGGGGAATCTGTGCTTCCACTGGCTCCCACTATTCTTCCTGAAGCGGAGCCTGTCAACTGGTGGATCGTTATATTGTTGATGCTGATTGCAGGCATTGCCATTACCACTGTAATTGTTGTATTTAAGTTGTCGCGGCAATAGACTGATCTTTTAAAAATTCATCTCAATTGAAGAATTCAACCATTTGTTCAATGAGAGTTAAATTATGAAACCTATAAAAACCAATCAACTGTTTCGGCTCCTTGTGCTTGTGGCATTGCTGGCTTCATTTATTCCTGATCCCGGAATTGCCAAAGCGCTGCCTCTGTCCGTGCCTCCGCCAGTGGATATGTTTCAATGGCCCTGGGAGCAGGGGCTTTCCTGGGTGGCCTTTGATGGGTTTGATAATGGGATCAGGCGATCATCAAACAGTCCGCATAATTACAAAATGGGAGGCGCTATAGATTTTGCCCCACGGGCGGATATTAAGGTTGGTGATGATACTTCAAATTACTGGGTGACGGCAGCGGCAGCAGGAACGATTATCAAAGCCACCAGCTGTTTTTTATATATTGATCATGGAAATGGCTGGACTACCGAATATTGGCATTTGGCAAACATCCAGGTAGTGCTCGGTCAAACGGTCACCCGTAATCAACGGCTGGGTGTGATAGCCGATAATATCATTGAGCCTGTATGTACTGGAAATGAGCACCCCGGCCCTCATCTGCATTTTGTGATGCGCCCTAAAATGATTGAAACGATCTTCTCAGGCTGGAAAATCAACTTTGATATTAAAACAAATGTAACGACCTTTACCAGGAATGGGCAAACAGTGGGCCGTGGCCAACCCATCTTAAACGTGCCTATCTCAGGCGGAACACCTGTCGCTACGAACACGCCTACGCCAACAGGAACACCTGTATTTACCAGTACGCCCACTTTAACTGCTTCGCCTGTAACAACGAATACGCCCACGTTAACTGTAACACCGGTGACTACGAACACGCCTGTTTTCACCAATACGCCTGTGGCAAGCGCCACACCTTCATTAACGAATACACCCATATCAACGTCAACACCTGTGTTTACCAATACACCTGTGCCGAGCAGTACACCTGTGTCAACAGACACACTTACGCCAACAGGAATACCTGTTTTTACCAATACACCTGTTTCCAGCGCGACACCTGTGTCCACGAATACTCCCACACCAACTGGATCACCTGTGTTTACCAATACACCCATAGCGAGCGATACGCCGGTGCCTACGAATACACTTATATCAACTGCCACACCGATAACCAGTGCGACACCGGTGGCTACCAATACGCTCGTCATCACCGCAACCAATACACTCATACCGACAGTTAGTACTTTCACCCCAACCAGCACGTTCGTATTTACCAATACTCCTGTTGCAACTGCAACAGTTATCACTGGACCTTATGTGCAAACTTCTGCCAATCCTTTGATTCTAGTTGTTGGTGATACTGGATTGATCACTGTGAGTTTGAATAATATTCCTGTCGGAGGATACACAAGCACAGAGTTCACCTGCACATACAACCCCGCTCTTGTTGACGTGAGCAATATTGCAGTTGCCGGTCTCTTCGGCCCCGACCCGGTTTCTGGGATTTTGGGTCCTCAGAACGGCAGTTTTATTCTCGCGCTTGCAGGTAGTAATGGGAATAGAGCGATGGGAGGCGGAACAGCTTTCACATTCAATGCTACAGGCTTGCAAACCGGCCAAACGACTGTTGAATGTACGGCCCGTGTCTCAAATGGGCAAAGCGGACTTCAAAGTATATTGTCCATACCCACGAACATTACTATAGTTGGATTCGTGACGCCCTCTCCCGCACCGACAGTAGTGCCTACATCAGCCACGCTGACGGGGCAGGTACTTGCAAGCAAGCCGGTAACCATTACTTTATATAACCCGGATAGCTCAATAGCTGCAACCACAACAGCAAACCCGGATGGGACTTTTAGCTTTAGCGCGCCCGGCGGAACGTATACAGTTGTGGCTGCGGCCTCAGGATTCCTCAGCGCTCAAGGTTCTGTGACGCTTGTCAACGGGAATACCAGTACAAAGCCAGTCGTCAGTTTGATCGCTGGTGATATTGACGGCAACAGTGTTATTGATCAAATAGATGCACTTACCATTGGAATAAATTACAACAATACAATTCCAACTGCAGCAGACCTGAATAACGATGGAATAATCAACGTCCTCGACCTCGGAATTCTGGCGCAGAATTATGGAGCATCTGGCGCACTGGCCTGGTAGTAAACGATCATAGAAAGACCCTAAAGGTTTTCCTGGCTATCAGTCATCCTGGTATGCCAAATCATCCTGCCAAACATGGCCATGATTAACGGAAGAAACCTTTAGGGTCTATTTTTATTTTAAAACGCGATCTCGCCGATCTGTTCAAAATTAATATCGAACAACTCTTCGGCCTCGGTTTCCAGTTCAGCGTCGGCGGCATCGCCTGCGCGGACGCCTCGATTGCAATAGGATCTATAAGGGCAGTAATTGCACTTCGAGACTTCATCAGTGAGCGGGAAGACCGAGGCGGTTTTTATTTCATCCGCAATTCTTAAGAGCGCATCCCAATCCCGTTTGAATTGATCTGCCTTGTAGACAAATCGCGCGGGCTCTGCCGGGAAGTCTGCGAACCAGTAGATCATTTCTATTTGTTCAGGCTCGAAGGGTTTGCCATTGTTCAAGTGCGCGCCAGCCTGTACAAGCAAAGCGCGGTAAACACGCGTCTGCCAGCGCACCGCCAGCCATTCATTCTTTGGTCGTTTGCGATATGTTTTCCAATCGTAAATGATGACTTTGTTATTATCGATTGCAATCAAGTCATATTTTGCAACGAGACGAAACTTGCCAAGTGGCGCGGAGAGGGTGGTCTCAGAATAAAGACCTGACAGGTCTTCGCGAAGCGCCCTGTGGGTAAGCCCTGTCAGGTCTTTTGCATTTAGATAATTCTCCCACCATCTTTGTAAATTATCTGTATTCGCTAATTTACCGACCTGTTCCGCAGGAATGCCAATGAGATGCTGCTGCACAAGGCGGTGAAAATATTCGCCCTCCTGTTGATGCTTTTCGTTTTCAAGCGCGGGCTCTGTTTCAATGGCGGGGTAAGCAAGCCGCTGTAGATATCGCAACTCAAAGCGGCGCGGACAATCGTGATAATCCTGCAAAGAAGATTGGCTGAGGGTGTTCAGTTGATCGGGCATGGCTATATTTTGCCACAGTTTTCAGTTATAATCGCAATCATGATTTACGATTTCACTTCAGGCAAATCCCCCCTTGTTATCGGTGTGCGTGGCTTTGACTTCGCAGGGCTTCCTCGAATCACGCCTGTATGCTGAAAGAATAGAATCATTTCGTCAACTTTCTCACGCCGCAGGTCGCTCCTGCGGCGTTTTTATTAGGAACAGCGTACCGCGACATAAATGTCGCGGTACCGAATAAGGGAAAACAAAATGATACAACTTCAACTCGCAAACATCACTCTTATTCTCGGCGCTAAACGCATCTTCGAAAATCTAAATTGGGAAATTCAAAACGGACAGAAGATCGGCCTGATCGGTGCGAATGGCGCGGGGAAATCCTCACTCTTCAAAATGATCGAAGGGGAATATTCTCCCGAAATGGGCGGATCCATCACCCGCGCCCGCCTCATCACAACGGGATACCTGTCTCAACAGCCCGAGCTTGATTTTTCGCTGACGGCGCTTGACGCCGCCCTCGCAGGCAATCCGCGCGTGGCCGAAGTCCATGCGGAATTGGAACACGTGGAAAATAGCTTGGGCGACCCTGAAGTCTATGGGAATGAACGCAAACTTCAACAGGCGCTTGAAGTACAACATAAACTTGTCGAAGAATTTCACGCCCTCGGCGGCGACTCTTATCCTGGGCGTGTTCGTGAACTACTGCTTGGGCTGGGACTCGCTGAAAGTGAATTGACCAAGCCGTTATCCGTGTTGAGCGGCGGTCAGAAAAAGCTGGTCGGCTTGGCGCGCCTGTTGATCATCCGCCCCGATATTTTATTGTTGGATGAACCCGATAATCATCTTGACCTGCCCGGGAAAATGTTCCTTGAAAAATTGATCCGCGAGTACGAAGGAACAGTTGTGCTCATCTCGCATGACCGTTATTTGTTGGATGCCGCCGTCACGCACATTGCAGAGTTGGAAGATGGCAAGTTGACGTTGTTGGGCGGCAACTATACTGAGTTCGTGCTCGATAAAGAAGAACGACTCGCGCGGCAGGAAGAGTTGTTTCAAATTCAGAAACGCGGAATTGCCCGTATGGAAATGGCGATCAAGCGCTATCGGGTTTGGGTTCAATTTAACGACAAGTTTGCCAGTCGTATCCATGCCATGGAAGCGCGCATGGCACGCGTGGATAAAATCGACAGGCCGATTCTGGAACGCAAACGCATGGACTTGCGCCTGAGCGGCTGGCGCGGTTCCAATAAAGTTTTGGAATTAGCCGAAGTCTCAAAATCGTTTGGCTCAAAACAAGTGTTTAAGAATCTCAATGAAACCATCTGGCATGGCGAGCGCGTGGGATTAATTGGTCCTAATGGTGCTGGGAAATCTGTTTTGTTACGAATGATCCTCGGCAAGGAGATGCCCGATGCTGGCGAAATCAAAATTGGGCCAAGCATTTCCATTGGACATTATGCTCAGGAACATGAAACACTTGATTTCGATCAAACCGTTGTGGATGCTGTCCGCTACGCAGGCGAGATGAGCGAATCAAGAGCCACTGCTTTTCTATTGCATTATCTTTTCACATACAAACAAGTCTCGCAAAAGATCGGTGACCTCTCTGGCGGCGAGAGGAGTCGACTGCAATTAGCCTTGGTTGTTTTATCGGGAGCAAACTTTCTGCTGCTGGATGAACCGACGAATAATCTGGATATTGTCTCTGCAGAAGTGTTGGAACAAGCGCTGGAAGAATTTGAAGGCACAGTGTTGGTCATCTCGCATGACCGTTATTTCCTCGACCGCACAGTTGAAAGGCTGCTTGTCATTGAAGATTGTCAATTGGTTGAATATCAAGGCGGCTATAGTGATTATCTTGCACGTTAACCATGTCATTGCGAGGAGGGTGCACTTCCCGACGAAGCAATCTCCTTGTAAATTAGAGATTGCTTCGTCAGAAAGAACAAGTGCCTTCCTCGCAACGACATGATATAAAGAGTAAAATGACCTAAACAAAAAGGAGTTGACCATGGCAAACCCTCTAAAGTTACTGGCCGTATTTCCGCACCCTGATGATGAGTCACTTGGTTTAGGAGGAACGTTCTTTTTGTCAACTCATTTGAAACACACCCAAATAATTTTCATGGAAAAATTAAGTAAAACAGGATTAATGTAGAGTCCCGCGCGAGGCGGGACTTTTGTTTACTGCTATTCGAAAAATATTTTCTCACTCGTATTTAAATCTCATAACACCTGTCACAAAAAATATTCCTGCAAAGCCAAGTAACACACCCGCTTCGGGCAGAATATCCATCAGCCCGCCGCCGCGTAAAACAAGATCGAGCATTCCCTGCATGGCCCAGGTCGTTGGCAATACTTTCACGATGTTCTGCACTGTTTCTGGAAACAATTCCAGCGGATACCAACAGCCGCCCATCAACGCCATCACCATGCCCAACATAATGCTTAGCCCGCTGGCCTGTCCTTCGGTTTTGACGAATGTCCCAAGTGTGGTACCTAATGCGGATGCCGCCAACGCAAATGAAACCATCAACACTGCCAATGCCAGCGGCTCGCGGCCCCAATTCAAATTCAATACGAATGCGCCAAACGTCACGAGCAATGTCATTTGCACGATTGCTGCGATTACCTGTCCGCTGATCGCGCCTAATAAAAATGTGGCTTTGGATGTCGGCGTGGTCAACAGGCGGCGCAGAGTCCCTTGCTGGCGTTCGAATGCGAACAAGCCTGATAAACCCAATAGCGGGATGAAGACCCATGTGATCAATTGTCCAGCGGATGAATTCGCCGCCGGGTCATACTCTATCTGGTCACTGGTTGCCGCGCGAGTGACATTAATCCGGCTGGGAGCGTCGTCTAACAACTTCTGCGCCGAGGTCATTGCCTGATCGAAATAAATCTGCTTATCTGATTGCGACTCAAACGTGCCAATTTGTTCGGCTTCGTCCACGGCCATTTGCGCGGCATGGATGGCGCTGCCCAATCGACCCAGCACAGCCTGCACAGCCCGATCTGCGATGACGGCATCCATGTCATTGGGTTGTTGACGTAATTCCAATTCAGCGCTGCCAGTGGATAAACTGTCCGTATCAAAGCCTGATGGAATGATCAATAAAACAGATGCGCTCCGATCACTGAATTGACTCTCGGCTTCGTCAAGCTCAACTGACTCGGGGCGAACCGCTGTCGATTTTTCCAACTCAGCAATCAGGTCAGAGGAGAGCGAGGTGTGGGCTTGATCCACTACGACGAGTCGAATGCGGTTATCAGAGTCACCAGGATTCGGTGATCCACCGAGAATAAATGTAAACACGAGCGGCAGGATGATAAAGAAGAGCAGTTCTGAGAATCCAGAAAAACGGATCAGGGTATCTTTCCATGCAATTGCGAATATTTTTTTCATGGGATCACCTTTGTACGATGCCTTGACGATTGAAAAGCAGGACGGCTGCAACAAATAAGACCGCGCCCATTATTAATAAGGCTGTGACTGGTGTGGAAATATCGGCCAGCCCGCCGCCAAGCGCGAGTGTGGTGAAACCGTCCAAGCCCCAGGCGTTGGGAGTGATCTTGCTCAGGCTTCTTACCATTGGATGCAGGTTGTCCAGGCTGACAAATGAACCGCCGAGGATGCCGAAGATCAACATTATGGCCGAGCCTACACTGGAGACTTGCCCCGCGGTGCGTGCGAGCGCGGTGATCAACATGCCCCAGCCTGTTGCCCCGAAGACCGCCGCAAGAACCAATACGATCAATCCAAGTGTGTTGCCCCATTTCAATTGGAACATAACGGTGGTGGCGAATATCAGAATACTCATTTGCGCAACGCCTGTTAAATAAATTCCGAAAACTTTGCCGCCTAAAATTTGCGTGGCAGTGGTGGGTGAGATGAGCAAACGAGGTAGAGTGCCTTGAATGCGCTCGGCGATAATGGTCCGCCCGCCGTAGCTGACGGTGTACATCAGGAACATCAACGCCATGCCGGGAGCAAGAAAAGCCAGCACGTCAAACTGGATCGCTTCGCCGCCGACTTCGTTTTGTTTTAACGTGATGATTGTCACAGGTTCAGTCGTTGACGATGACAATCTTTCGCTCATCGCCTCGCCAACTGCGGCGGCATCTTGTGGAAGAACACGTCCGCTGGTGATGAGTTGGGTCATGGTGACTTGCCCACCGATGGAGCCTGATTCAACGCGGCCAAGAAATTCTTCAACGATGGTTTGGATAATTCCCGCGCTGGTCGGGCGGGTTGGGTTGGCGTAGATCTCAATCGAGATGATTTCGCCTGAAAGCTCTTGTCCGTTTTTTGGGATGATGCTTTCGGTGAAGCCTTTTGGAATGAAGACCACTGCCGCAGCTTCGTCGCTGTCAATTAACTGACGGGCAGCCTCAAGGTCGGTTGAAACGCTGGGTTCCATCAAATCAGCCAATGCGGGATTGTTGAACAAATTCACCAATGCATTGCCAAGTTGAGCATTATCCTGATTCACGAGAATGACGGGGATGTTGCTAATTCCGCTGGAGCCGCCTGAAAAACGGCCCGTGACAAATCCCATGCCGATCGTGAGCAGGAAGGGGGCCAGCAGCATGAGGAGCAGCGCGGCGCGATCACGAAATGCGAGGCGCAGGTCTTTGATACCGATGATGAAAGTTTTTAACATGGGATTCTCTTTTTGGAGTGCAGGAGCTTGCTACTGCACATGCGACAGCTTGTTGTCGCACTCCAGATTAGTCGCGCAACGCTCTTCCTGTAAGATGCAAAAACACCGCTTCGAGATTCGGCTCGCGGATATCAATTGAGCGGATCTTAATGCCTTGTTCATTGGCCTTGCTGACAACTGCAGCCAGCACATCTGCCGCTTCGGGGCAGATGACCGTGACCGCATGGTCGCTGGCATCGGCGTTATCAATGCCTTTGATTCCGTTGAAAGATTTAGCGAGCGCATTAGCATCTGCGCCTTCCTCTAAATGCAGAATAAGTGTTTCAGAGTGACCCACTTGCTGGGTGAGTTCCTTCTGCGTGCCAAGCGCGATCATCTCACCATGGTCGATGATGCCGACGCGGTTGGAGAGTTCTTCGGCTTCCTCCATGTAATGTGTAGTGTAAAGAACAGTCATGCCTTGCTTGTTCAAATCTTTGACCGTATCCAAAATCGCGCGGCGTGACTGTGGGTCAATGCCGACAGTGGGTTCATCCATGAAGAGAACTTTTGGTTTATGAAGCAGCCCTACGCCAATGTTCACGCGGCGCTTCATTCCGCCCGAGAATGTTTTGACGCGGTTTTTTGCTTTATCGGTTAAACCAATTTGTTCAAGAACTTCGTCCACGCGGGTATGGAGTGACTTGCCACTCAGGTTATACATCTGCCCCCAGAAGATTAAATTTTCGCGGGCGGTCAGGTCTTCATACAGCGCGAGGTCTTGAGGTACAACACCGATGACGTTGCGGACGCCCATCGGGTCTTTCGTGACCGAATGTCCGCCAATGGATGCGTCGCCTGAGGTGGGTGTGTATAAAGTTGAAAGCATCGAGATGGTCGTGGTCTTGCCTGCGCCGTTTGGACCAAGCAAGCTGAAAATTTCCCCTTCTTCGATATTGAATGACACACCTTTTACTGCCTGAAAGTCACCATAACTTTTGGCGAGATTTTGGACTTGTAGGATTAATGGCATATTGACTCCTAGAGTTAGATAACTTGTCTACGAATGAGCGGGTAATAAGTTGTTTACTTTATTCTGTTGTATTGCTTGAGTATATCCTGAGTTTTTTTATGAGGCAACGCCTTGATGCTCAAATCATTATGCCCGCTCATATCCTCTGCCGCGAACAGCGAATTGATAATTGCCTCTTCCGTCGCGTAGGCAGTTGCTGATAGTAACGGATCAATGTGATCGTTGGATAGCGTTTGAAAATTTGACAAACCTTTTTCATCCGCATGTGCGGCGTTTGCATTGGCGGTTGAGAACGCAAGGAAAATATCACCGGAGCCGTTTCCGCCCACGCTGCCTGTGCGCGCCATTCCAATGGTTGCGCGTTTTGCCAGCCGTTTAAGTTGATGGGGCAGCAGCGGCGCATCGGTTCCAACAATAACGATCAACGAGCCATCGTCTTGTTTGAATGGATTCTCGCCATTTGTGAACGGCGCGTCATCCAATAAATGCTGCCCTACCGGCGCGCCTGCAATCGTCAATTGATATCTTCTGCCAAAATTACATTGCGCCAAAACGCCGACTGTCCAGCCGCCAAGTTTTTCGGGAAGCTTTCGAGATGATGTGCCTGTGCCGCCTTTGAATTCATAGCAGATCATGCCCGTCCCGCCGCCGACATTGCCTTCGTCAATGGCGCCCGGCCTTGCGGAATCCAATGCGCTCATTACATGATATTCCTTCACATGAAAACTGTTCATGTCATTAAGCCAGCCATCCGCAGTTTCAGCAACCACAGGGCAGGACCATTTTTGATACAGGGCATTATTGTTGACCTGCCACTTAATGATCGTATCTCTCACAATGCCAACACTATGCGTATTTGTAATGCCAATTGGCCCTTCGAGCAAGCCGCCTTCTTCGACCCAGGCCGCGCCCGTCATTTCGCCATTGCCGTTGAATGAGTGTACGCCCGCGTAAACAGGTGTATGGTCTTTGCTGCCTCGAGGATGAATGATGGTGACACCTGTCCGCGCTGAGAGGCCTTCGATAACGGTGGCATACCCAACGGTCACGCCTGAAACGTCCGTGATCGCATTGAATTTTCCAGGGCTGCCCTCAAACGGAATCCCTAAATCGCGCGCGCGTGTTTTCATCATAAATTTTCCCTTGCAATTTTTACAAGTTGAACTGCAATGCTGTTCATAATTTCATCGGGCACACCGTCCATTGCCTGGCTTTGAACGCGCGTATCAATTTCATCGTTAACATAATCGATCACGACGAATTCATCTGTCAATGCGATCTCTGTGCTGAACCAATCCAATTTGCAAATGGATGCGATGCGCTTCGTAACGTCCCTCAGTCTGCCGAGGCGATGCTGGGACTCCTCCTCCGCTGTGACCATTGTGTATATGTGTGTGTCAGTATCCCACCAGCAGGGGTAGGTTTCACCATTGGCATAAAAGACTCGAAACCATGCGGGGCTTTCCTCTATTATTTGGGGAGTAACATGCGCTTGAACCAAATATTTCTGTTCTGGAAATTCCATGCGAGCGTGTAAAATTTCTTCAATGGATGATGCTCCAACAATTACGCCTTCACCACCTCCGCCGTTCGACGGTTTGATCACAAAGTTTTCACCGAGGGGAGAAAGGTCAATTTGTGGGATAACAGGTTGTTCGAGAAACGGCGCAAGCAAAACTGTATGAGGTGTGTGCAGCCCGCCATGAATCAACTCAAGGTGCATGGTGGCTTTATCCTCTGACCAGGCGGAAACCTCGGCAGGATTGATCCGCCTCGCGCCGAACTCGCGCGCCCAGCGTGGAATGGGGTCAAAGGTCGGTTCACCCTGCCCGCGGTGGAGGAGTGTTTTAAAAGTCATGATCCCCTTATAGAGCGCCGTAATGGATTCGAGTAAATTGTCAGGCTTGATCTGCCAGAGTGAAATTCCCTCTTCAATACAGGCGCGTTCCACCATTCCAACAAAGACATCATCATATTCCCAGTACCAGGGCAGGCATAAGTCATATCGCATGGGGAGATTATAAATTAGGAATTAGTAGATTCCCGTCATTGCGAGGAGCGTTCTTTGCGACGAAGCAATCCCCACTAAGTTGGAGATTGCTTCGGATGGAAAAGCTCCATCCTCGCAATGACGGCTCCTCGCTGGTAAAATGGACGCACAAAATTAAGAAAAGGAAGATAACATGAGCAAAGATACTGTGCAAAATGATGTGGTTGTTTCAATGGATTACAAATTAACTGTGGATGGTGAAGTGCTGGATTCTTCCGATGATGCGGGTCCTTTGCAATTCCTTGCCGGGTATGACAATATTGTCCCCGGGCTGGAACGTGAAATGATCGGTATGAAGATCGGCGAGAGCAAGGATGTTGTGGTTTCACCCGAAGACGGCTACGGTGAATTCGATCAGGAAGGCTTTATGGAAGTGCCGCGCAGTGAATTTCCGAGTGATATGCAGATCGAAGACGGTGTTGAATTGAACATCACCGACGAAGACGGCGAGAATCAATATGCGCGGGTCGAGAGCATCACCAAGGATAGTGTGCGTCTTGATTTCAATCACCCGCTGGCAGGTGCAGAACTGCACTTCAGTGTAACCGTTGTGGCATTGCGTGAACCGACCAAGGAGGAACTCGATCACGGCCATGTGCATGAAGAAGGACATCATCATTAAGGTTTGGATATAAAAAAGCGTTTGGGAAGCCGAACGCTTTTTTGATAGACTTTGCAAGCAATTGAATACATTCACTTAATCTAGCAAGAAACTTTTGGATTTGACTTGGGATATATTCAACTATTATTCGACTTATCTTATATATATCTTACTGCCGTACAAATGCCAAATTTGAACCGCGAAGCTCGCAAAGAACGCGAAGAAAACCTTTAAATCTTTGCGAACTTAGCGCTCGTAGCGGTAAAAAAAAACCCTGATGTACGATAGAGAAATATATAAAAATTACTTTAATTTGCAAAGGGCGCACCAACTGTTTGCGTTATGCCCCTTCGGGGTACAAGTGGGCAGGCGGCGGGACGCCGTCCGAGCGGAAAAATGATAAGGCGTAGAAAACTGCCTGACGCGAAGCGGGCGGCACGCGAAGCGCCCCAGCGTCGGGTGCATGCTTTGTTAGGCAACCTTTACGCTTACTAAAACGACGGCTAAAAAAAGACACCACCACCAACACGCCAAATTTTTACACACAACTGAATCTTTGGCAACTTCAAAAGCCATTGCATATA
>JBBSCM010000088.1:0-13257 GCA_038250295.1 Anaerolineales bacterium
CTCGACACAGCCATGGAAAAACCCGAAGGTGAAATTTTCATCATCCCTGCCCGTTTGGAGGAATGTGATTACCTTGAAAGTCTGCAGCGTTTTCATGGCGTGGATTTGTTTGAGGAAGATGGTTTCCAAAGATTGATTCGTGCCTTGCGTGTTCGCGCCGAGAAAATTGGCGCGGCGCTGCGCCAGCGCGGGACAACCATATCTCGCCAGAAACCCGAAGAACAGGAAAAGCAGAGACTCGCCAAAGAACAGGCAGACCGCGAAGCCGTTGAAAAAGCGCGACTGCATATTGAGGATTTGCAAAAGCAAAGACTCGCCAAAGAACAAGCAGACCGTGAAGCGATAGAAAAAGCCGCTAAAATAAATACAGAGCGTGAAACCGCTAAAAAAGCCGCTCGCGAAGAAGAAAAACGTTTATTGGCAGAAAAAGAAAAGCGTGAGGTTGCTGGATCAAAAAAACCGCAAAATAATTCAAGTATCATTTATTGGATAGTTGGAATTTTTGTTGTTCTTATGATTTGGGTATCATCGCTTAATGGGACACCGACAAATTCTGCGCCAACTCAAATTTCAACTAAGACCTTTACACCTCCTCAGTCAACTTTGACCTTAACTCTCGTTTCGCCAACAAAAACAAAAACCCCAACTCTTGCTCCCACATTAACATCTTTGTCAACTGAAATCACCGACAACGGCATACCCATGCGCCTTGTGCCTGCGGGCGAATTTGAAATGGGCAGTACAAACGGCACAAGCGATGAAACGCCCGTCCACCCTGTTTATCTCGCTGACTTTTACATGGACAAATACGAAGTGACCAATGCGCTTTACAAAGCCTGTGTAGACGCGGGCGGCTGTACTTCGCCGCAACAAACAAAGTCTTACATCCGCTCCAGTTATTACGGTAATTCAGAATTCGATGACTATCCCGTCATTTACGTGGACTGGAACCAAGCCAAAACTTACTGCGAATGGCGCGGTCCTTCGACAAGCTCAGGACAGGCTCACTTGCCCACCGAAGCTCAATGGGAAAAAGCTGCGCGCGGCACGGATGGGCGCACCTATCCCTGGGGAAGCACATTTGACGGAACAAAATTAAACTTCTGCGATAAGAATTGTTCGTTTGATTGGGCAGACAAAACTGTAGATGATGGTTATGCAGATACTGCTCCCGTTGGCAGCTACGAAAGCGGAAAAAGCCCCTACGGTATTTACGATTTGGCAGGCAATGTTTGGGAATGGACGGCAGATTGGTACTCAGACACCTATTACCAAACCTCGCCTTCCGAAAATCCTTTGGGACCTGATTCAGGCACATATCGCGTGCTGCGGGGCGGCTCGTGGGTCAACTTCGAGGACTACGTCCGTTCTGCGTTTCGCAACAACCTCACTCCCGACTTCATCCTCAGCAACGTTGGTTTCCGTTGTGCCCGCTCTCTTCCATGATTCTGTTTTCTGATCTCTGAATTTCTGGTTTTCTGAATCGCTCTGTTTTTTCACTCAAAACGTCCATTGGGTTCGTCATCCGTTTCTCGCCGACATTGTCCCCGTATGGGGAAGGCGAGTCGTGTAAAAAAATTTTGAGACATGGGCAAAATTTACAAAAACTTCTACCCGCAAATCTACGATCTGTTCAACCTTTGGCAGGCATTTGGCAAAGCCTCCAAAGGGCGGCGGGGTCATCCTTCAATTGCGGCATTTGAATACAACCTCGAACCTGAATTGATTCGCTTGCGCGATGAATTACAGGATGAGACTTATATGCCAGGCGGGTATCGCAGTTTCACCGTGCATGAACCCAAAAGAAGAAAAATATCCGCCGCGCCGTTTCGTGACCGCGTGGTTCATCATGCGCTGATGAATATTATCGGTCCCATGCTCGAAAGAAAATTTATTTTCGATAGTTATGCCAATCAAGTCGGCAAAGGTACGCACAAGGCTTTGGATCGTTGTACGTATTTCATGCGCCGCTTCGATTATGTTTTGCCCTGTGACGTCAGGCAGTTCTTTCCGTCCATTGACCATGAAATTCTCAAATCCGTCCTATCGAACACGATCAAAGACCAAAGCGCGATGAGTTTGATTCGAAAGATTGTTTCGAGCGGCGCAGGAGTGTTGAATGAAGAATATGATATGACCTATTTTGAAGGCGACGACCTTTTTTCCGCCAGCCGTTTGCGCGGACTGCCCATCGGCAACCTGACCAGCCAGTTTTGGGCAAACGTTTACTTGAACGAACTTGACCAGTTTATCAAGCAAAAATTGAAAGTCCGCGCCTATTTGCGCTACGTGGATGATTTTGTCCTGTTCTCCAACGACAAAAGAGAATTGCACGAATGGCGCAGCGCCGTGATTGATTTTGCAGCAAGTTTGCGTTTGACCCTGCATGAAGAAAGTATGCATGCCCGCCCCGCATCGAAGGGAATCACCTTTTTGGGTTTTATCCTGTTCCCCGAACATCGCCGCCTGAAACCACCCAAAGGATATGCCTTCCGCCGCCGCTGGCGGTATTTTTATTCCCTGCGCCAGGAAGGAAACATCACGCCTGAAAAGTTGAACATCCACGCCGTTGCATGGGCAAATCACGCGCGTTACGGCGATACCTGGAACTTACGCAGAAAAATTTTGAACTCGGTGAACCCATGACTGAAACCCAATCCCCCATTTTTGCAAAGACATCCAACTTTCTGCTATGGATGATGAATCATACCGAAAACTTTCCCAAAAGCGAAAGATTTCGGCTTGCCAAACGAATCGAAGACTCGGCTTTTGATTTTTACGAGGAATTAATTCATGCGGTCAAAGGTCAGGATAAACGCAGGTTTTTGTTGCAGGCAGATTTGGAGTTGGACAAACTGCGTTTGTATCTTCGCCTTGCTCACCAGCGCAAATTGACCAGTCACCCGCAATATCTTTATGCGGCAGAATCTTTAACCGAAATCGGAAAATTACTCGGCGGCTGGTTGAAAACCGTGTAATTCGATGGGGACGCCAGAGCGCGTGCTGCGGGGCGGCTCGTGGAACAACAACGAAAACAACGTCCGTTCTGCGAATCGCAACAACAACACTCCCGACAACATCAACAACAACATTGGTTTCCGTTGTGCCCGATCTCTTCTTTCAGAACGTCCCGAAGGTTTCCCTGAAGAACAAATTTAAGCCGCTCAAACCTTCGGGACGCTTCGTAGTGTGGTCTTTCGAGCCTGAATATACCGTGTTCACGGATACGGTATGAGCGCTTTTGGAAGAGAGTCCTGGCTGTTCCCGCCCAGTTTCCTTTCTGGGCAAATATAAAAAAGCCCCATTCCCTTTGTTCTTGAAACAATTGGAATGGGGCAATTTATTAAATCCGTGCCACAGTCCACCGTCCACCATCTACGGTCTTGAGTACAATAGGGGTATGCAGAAATTTCTTCCCATCCTTCGCTCGCGCCGTGAACGACGGCTTGACAAGCAACGCGCATCGTCCAATCGCGCGCGCGGTGCGCTGCTCAGTGTGGGCATGGTATTTTCCATCTTTCTTGCCGCGTTGATTTTGTTTGGCGCGTTTGCCTATGCCGATGTGACCCGCGATCTGCCTTCGGTTGAAATTTTGCCGCGTTTGCTAAATCCGCCTGACGGTCTTTTGCTTGAACCCACACGCATTTATGACCGCACGGGGGAACATCTGCTTTTTACGTTTGCGCCGACGGACACACCGCGCCGTTACATTCCCATCAACGAACAAAACCCGCAGCATATACCTGTAAATTTAATTGATTCTGTCATTGCAGTGGCAGACCCTCAGTTTTGGTCTCATTCTGGATATGCAATTCAAGGCTACGATAATCCTGATTTGCATCCAACCATCGCGCAGCAGCTTGTCAGTGATCTGATTCTTTATAACGAACCGCCGTCGCTTCGGCGTGCCATTCGCGAACGCATTCTCGCGGCGCAGATCACCTCGCAATTTGGCCGTACGCAGGTCATGGAGTGGTATCTTAACAGCACGCATTTTGGCAATGATGCCTATGGCGTTGAAGCCGCATCGCAGCTTTATTTCGGTACATCTGCCGAGCAGCTTACCCTTGCCGAGTCTGCGATTCTTGCAGCAGTGAGTGAGACGCCGGCGCTCAATCCGTTGGATGCGCCGCAGGTGGCAGTACAGCGCGGACGTGAAGTGATTCACATCTTGAATGGGCTTGGCATTGTAAATAATGAAGATACGATTTCCGCATTGGCGGAGACTCCAACGATTCAGTCCGCGCCTCCGACTCGACCCGAGCCTGCTCCTGCCTTCGTCAACATGGTCTTGTCCCAATTAGACTCACAGTTCACGCGTGACCGAATCGAACGCGGCGGATTGAATATCATCACCACGCTTGATTATGACCTGCAAAAACAAGCCGCCTGTGTGACAGAAGTCTATGCGGCGCGCATGGCTGGCCTGCCCGAGCCAGAAGAGAATTGCGAATCTGCGAGACTGCTGCCTTCTCTGCCTCCCGGAGTCACGCTCAGCGACTCGTCTGCAAGCGCATTGATCCTCGACCCGAATACTGGACAAGTCCTTGCTGTGGTTGGAGAAACTGTTCAAGGCCTGGAAACTCCTCTCGTGACCGCACACCAGTCAGGGTCAAGCCTGGATGCGTTTGTTTATTTAACAGGATTCACTCGAGGCCTGAGTCCAGCCTCGTTAACGTGGGATATCCCGGGGGAAGGAGTCATCCAAAACTTTGACGGTGTTTTTCACGGACCTATGCGTTTGCGAATTGCGCTGGCGAATGATTATCACGTGCCTGTGGAAATATTGAAAGCACAAATGGGCATTGAGAACGTGACGAGTATTGCGTCGTCCTTTGGAATTGAGTTGAATGACCCTTCGACAGGCTCAGGGCAGGTATCTATGCTGAAACTTGCGGGCGCATATGGCGTCTTTGGAAAACAGGGAATTTATTTCGGTCAGAATGTAGGCAGTGAATTCTTACCCATCACCGTTCTGCGCGTGGAAGGTGTGGACGCTTCGCGTTCGGTGCTGTTGAATTGGACTTTGCCGCAAGCCCAGCCAATTGTGACTCCTGCGCTCGCCTATTTAATGACGCATGTTTTAAGTGACGAGACCGCGCGCTGGCCTTCGCTTGGCAGATCGAACCCATTGGAGATCGGCAGGCCTGCGGGTGTGAAGGTGGGGCAAACGATTGACGGACTCGATGCGTGGGTGGTTGGGTATACACCTTCATACGTGGTTGTCACGTGGACGGGTGTGCATGATGAAACATCCCTTTCATCCCCCCAGCAAGGGGGACAGAGGGGGGTGACACCGCGATTCCCTGCCGTGCTGTGGAATGCATTGATGCAAGTTGCCTCTGGCAATGCGCCCGCAGACGGTTGGACTGCGCCGCAAGGTCTATCCACAATAACCGTATGCGATCCATCGGGGATGCTGCCAACTCGTGAATGTCCAAATTTGGTGAGCGAAGTTTTCCTGGATGGAAGTGAGCCGATTCAGGCGGATAATTTGTTTCATGAGTTTTCTGTCAACCGCGAAACAGGATTGCTTGCGACTGTATTTACGCCTCCTGAATTAATTGAAACGCGCGTGTATATGCTTGTCCCAGAGAATGCGCGTGATTGGGCAATAAATGCAGGTCTTGATATTCCGCCGACATCCTATGATGCCATTCAAGCGCCGCCTGTGAACCCAACAGCCAATATCACATCCCCCAAATTATTTTCGGATGTAAATGACGTAGTAAAAATAATCGGCACCGCCTCAGGCGATGACTTCGATTATTATCGTGTGCAGGTGGGCAAGGGATTAAATCCGCAGGAATGGATTCAACTGGGAGGCGATATGACTACTCCCATTGAAAGCGGCGTGCTGGTTGAGTGGGATACAAAAGGCTTGAGTGGTTTGTATGCTGTGCAATTATCCGTTGTGAGGAAAGATCAACGGGTGGATACGGCAGTGATACAGGTGACGATAAAGTAGCGGTTGGCGATTAGCATTTAGCTAAAAGCCAACCGCTAACTGCAAACTGCTATCTCGCCAGCACTTTCGCCATATGATAGTACTCCATGTTCACCTTGCGTTTATTACTGATCACATCTGCAAGCGGAATGAAATCAATGCCCTTGCCTTTGAGCCCGGTCATCACACCGCTTTTCCCTTCCATAAGGGCCTCCACGGCTTTCACGCCCATGCGCGATGCAAGCAAACGGTCATAAGCAGTCGGTGAGCCGCCGCGTTGAATATGACCGAGAATGGTCATGCGTGTTTTAAAGCCGAGGTCCATGCCGTCAATTTTTGCGGCCAGGTCGGTTGTGCTTATGGTAGCGCCTTCCGCGACGATAATGATCGCGTGAGTCTTGCCGCGTTGATATGCGTCTTCCACAGCCGCGGCAACATCTTCGCTGGTCACAGGCACCTCGGGGATCAGAACCATTTCCGCGCCGCATACAATTCCCGCCATCACTGCCAGATACCCGCAGTTACGTCCCATGGTTTCGATCAGAAACGCCCGTTGATGGGATGAGGCCGTATCGCGTAATTTATCCACTGCTTCCATGATGGTGTTCATGGCGGTATCGGTGCCAATGGCGATGTTCGTGCCCCAAATATCGTTGTCAATACTGCCGGGAATGCCGATGACCCTGACGCCCTTTTGCGAAAGCGCATGAGCGCCGTTCATCGATCCTTCGCCGCCGATCACGATCAAAGCATCCATGCTGGCTTCGTTCATTTTACGGATCGCATCGCGCTGGCCGGACGGCTCCATAAATCGTTTGCTTCTGCTGGTCAGCAGAATTGTCCCGCCGCGCTGCAAGATGCCGCCGACAGACCGCTCGTCCATTGGATGGAATTCGCCATTGATCAAGCCTTCATATCCGTTATTAATGCCGATCACGTTCAAGTTGTTTGTAAACGCAGTACGGACTACGGCGCGAATAGCCGCATTCATGCCGGGCGCGTCACCGCCTGATGTTAGTACCCCTATTGTAAATTTCTCTGTCATTTTAAATTTCTCTCTTGATTTGATAGTTGTCAAAATCGCGCGCCACCACTGTATTTGGAAAAATGGATTGCGCTTCGGTGATCACATCCTTTTCACGATAACGGCGCGAGATATGAGTAAGAATTAGTTTTTTAACCCTCGCTTTTATTGCGAGTTCCGCCCCCATTCGGGCAGTAAGATGCGAGAACTGTTTCGCCATTTCTGCTTCTTCATCCAAATAAGTGGATTCGATGACCAAACCGTCCGCATCTTTGCAAACCTCGAGCAGGTTATCTGTTCTACCGGCATCTCCCACCACGACGAGTTTACTGCCCTTCTCCCATGGCCCCAGCACATCGTCTGGCATGATGCGTTTGCCGTCGGGCAGAATGAGCTCCTTGCCGGCAACCAGGTCACGGCGTTCGGGTCCGAACGGCACACCGAGTTCATCCGCTTTCGCAGCGAGGAATGGACGGCGCGCCTTTTCTTCAAAGACATATCCCAAACAATCTGGGCCGCGATGTGTGACCGGGAACGCGGTTACAGTGAAATCATCTTCATCGAATAGTACCCCGGCTTTGATCTCGGTCAACTTTAACGGCATGGGAGGTTTATTGCCGCGCAAAACCACATCATATAAAAGTGTTTGCACACGGTCGAGCGTGCTGCGCCCGCCAAAGATTTCAAGCTCTTCAATGGCTTCCCATCTTAGGAACGTGGAAAGCAAACCGCCCAGCCCTAGAATATGGTCAAGGTGACCATGCGTTAATAGGATCCGTGTCAGGCGTTTAAAGCCGATGCCGGATTGCAGGATCTGTCTTTGCGTGCCTTCGCCGCAATCAATAAGGAACCGATATTCGTTATGAGAAACGATCTGCCCTGAAAGTCCGCGCTTTGCAGAAGGCGCGGAAGCGGATGTGCCAAGAAAAAGTATTTCGAACAATGTTGAGTCCTTGCAAGGATTGGCGAATAAACAATGTCGCTGCGAGGCGCTCCTGGTTTTAGCCGAAGCAATCTCCTAAAAACAGGAGATTGCTTCGTCGGGACACCTGCCCTCCCGCTCGCTCCACTTCGGGGACTATAGTGGCGGGCGGTGCCAGGGAGAGCAAATGCCCTCCTCGCAATGACATGCTTAACATAAATATTGTGCAATGCAATTGTACCTTATCGCTTGTTCAAAAATTAATTGTTTTTTCGCAAAACCATAATTAATTTGGGTGTGTTTTATTTCAGTTGAAACCGTCCCGAAGGTTGGCACAAACGACCAAATTTTCTCGACAAAACCTTCGGGACGTTCTTTTTGTCAACTCATTTGAAACACACCCAATTAATTTTGATGCTTTTTGTTTAACGATTATGCGATACCTTGTAAAGAAAACAGACCATTTGTGCTATAATCTTTTTAGAAATGGCAACAAGTAAATAAGCAAACATATAAACGGGCATATAACAGAATATCCAATCGCAAATTGGCAATCGAAATGCCTCTCCTAAAACCATCCACTCCTCCCCAAAAAAATACAAAGCCTGCCGGCAAAACCATCCCTCCAAAAAAAGGGGATTTGTCGCACGGTAAGCCTCCATCAAAAGGCAAACACCGGCAGCCACCGCCTCCGCCCCCCGCGCTTTCGTGGTGGGAACAGCTTTCCGCTGAACGCAAACTTGATGTGGTTGGCATTATTCTTGCATTCGCAGGGTTCATCATTCTCCTGGGTCTTATCTCTGCCAAGCGCTCGGCGGTCATTGGCGGCGTAATTTTTTTCCTCTCACAAATCTTTGGGTGGGGTGTATATGTTTTACCGCTGGGCCTGCTTGTCTTTGGTCTCTGGCTTGTTTTTCGTAAGATCGAGCGCGTTCCTCCGTTATCGCTTGAACGCGCTGTGGGCAGCATCATTCTTTTCCTTTTGCTCCTCACTGTTTTACATACCTTTGTCGCCACAGCTGAAACGGCTGAATCTGTAGCTCTTACGGGTGCAGGCGGAGGCGCGCTTGGCGGACTTTTTCAACGCTGGCTTTGGAACTGGCTTGGCGGCGGGGGTGCATTCATTGCTTTGGTTGCGTGGTTAATTATCGGCATCGCGGTCACTTTGGATAAGCCCGTACAGGATTTATTTCAATGGCTCGGGCCACTTATGACCTGGATAAGGAAATGGCTGAACAAACCCATCGCATCTAAAACTAATCTCGAACCTGCTTCCGTTTCGACAGAAGATTTCATACCGATAGACCCATCTGCTGTGCCGCCTGTTGCTGTTGGAAAAGTTACAGCCAGCACAATTCAACCCACACGGACAACAAGCGGCGCAACCGTCATCCACTGGACTTTGCCCAAAGTAGGCGATATTCTTGACTCAGGCAATGCGCCCGCCATTAACGAAGATTTCATTCAACAACGCGCACGATTAATAGAAGAGACCCTTGCATCCTTTGGAGCGCCTGTCCAGGTAGTTGCGATCAGCCGCGGACCGTCGATCACGCAATTCGGAGTGGAGCCGCTATTTCTTGAGAGCAGAGGCGGAGTCAGAACCAAAGTCCGCGTGAGCAAGATCGCATCCCTATCCGATGACCTTGCGCTCGCGCTGGCTGCCCCGCGCATCCGTATGCAAGCGCCTGTGCCGGGACATAGTTACGTGGGTATTGAAGTGCCGAATGAAGAAATGGCCATGGTGGCCTTGCGTGATATTTTGGAAAGTGAAATTTACACACGCAATACCAAGCCGTTGAACTTTGGGCTTGGCCGCGATGTGGCGGGACTTCCCATCATAGCCAGCCTTGAAGGGATGCCGCATTTGTTAATTGCGGGTACAACAGGTTCTGGTAAATCAGTTTGTGTCAATTCCATTCTTACCTGCATGTTGCTTTTTAACACACCCGATGACCTGCGCCTTGTTTTGGTTGACCCGAAGCGCGTGGAGTTGACAGGGTACAACGGCATCCCGCATTTGCTGGGTCCCGTCGTCGTAGAAATGGATCGCGTGATCGGCGCCCTGCAATGGATGACGCGTGAAATGGACAAGCGTTATCATCTGTTCGCGCAGGCCGGCTCACGCAATATCACTGATTACAATGCAAAGATGAAATTGCAGGGGCAGAAGAAATTACCCTATCTCGTTGTCGTCATTGACGAGCTGGCTGACTTGATGATGATCGCCCCGGATGAAACCGAAAAGACAATCACACGCCTTGCTCAGTTATCACGCGCCACCGGCATCCACATGATCCTCGCCACGCAGCGCCCATCCGTGGATGTGGTGACAGGTCTTATCAAAGCCAATTTCCCCGCGCGCATTGCGTTTGCTGTTGCATCCAACACAGACAGCCGTGTGATTCTTGATCAACCCGGCGCAGAAAGATTGTTGGGCCGCGGTGACATGTTGTATCAAGCGCCCGATGCGCCCTCCGCCGCGCGCTTACAGGGCGTATTTGTTTCAGACCATGAAATTCAAAACCTAGTTGAATACTGGCGCACGCAGGCAGGCGCTGCAAGCCCATATGCGGTGGCAGGTACGCCCGCAGATTCGATCCCCACAAATGTCCCACTTAAGCAAACACATTTATGGGATGAAGGCAAAAAAGTGGATGGCGACCCGCTTTATGAAGAGTCGGTTGCAATCGTCCGCAAGGAAGGCCGTGCCTCTGTTTCCATGCTTCAAAGAAGATTGCGTATTGGTTACACACGCGCCTCACGCATCGTAGACATGATGGAAGATAAGAAGATCGTGGGTCCCCCGGAAGGCGGCACGCAAATGCGGCCGATTCTGGATTACGGTCCCACCGCACCGCCGAAGGATGATGGAATGTAGTAGTTTGATGGTTGTTCAGTTGAGTAGTTCAGTAGTAAAAAATTCCGAGAGTATTTCTCGGAATTTTCATAGGTGAGTTTGTGATACATAGTATAATCTTTGTTCATCATTCCCTCGGAGGAACCATGACCGAAAAAAAGATTCGCGTATTGGTCGCAAAACCCGGCCTGGATGGGCATGACCGCGGTGCAAAAGTTGTGGCACGTGCCTTGCGTGATGCCGGTATGGAAGTGATCTACACCGGCTTGCGTCAGACCCCTGAAATGATCGCCGAAGCCGCGCTTCAGGAAGACGTGGATGTGGTTGGGCTTTCGATTCTTTCAGGCGCGCACATGGCATTGACTCCGCGTCTTTTGGAATTACTTAGAATCAATGGGCAAACCCACGTAAAGATCTTTATCGGAGGCATTATCCCAGATGAAGACCTGCATCGTTTAAAGGAGATGGGCGTGACCGGAGTATACGGTCCCGGCGCATCCACCGAAGATATTATTCGTGACGTCAGATTGGCAGTGACAGGATAACTCGAAAACACAGAGTTTAAGATACTCTGTGTTTTGTTGTTAGCCAAAAATATTTAATGACTTATTCTCAAGCAGTTCTCAACGGTGACCGCCTCGCATTATCCCGCCTTCTTACGCAGGTGGAAAATAATGTGCCAGATGGCCGCGCGGCATTGATTGAATTATTTCCGCATACTGGAAAGGCGCATTTGATCGGTGTGACAGGTGCGCCGGGTACGGGTAAGTCTTCGCTGGTGAATCAACTGGCGTTGCATTATCGTAAAAAAGATAACAAACGCGTGGCAATCGTTGCGGTTGATCCGTCCAGCCCATTCACAGGCGGCGCGGTGCTGGGTGACCGTGTGCGTATGCGCGATCTTTCCGGGGATACGAGTGTTTTCATCCGTTCGATGGCAACGCGCGGTTCACTGGGCGGCCTGGCGCAAGCCACTGCGAATATGGTGCAGGTATTTGATGCGGCTGGGTTTGATGTGGTTATCATCGAAACTGTCGGCGCAGGTCAAAGCGAAGTGGATGTTGCCCGCCTTGCGCATACGACTCTTGTGGTGGAAGCGCCGGGACTCGGTGATGATATTCAAGCCATCAAAGCCGGCATTCTTGAGATTGCGGATATTTTGGTTGTAAATAAAGCCGACCGCCCGGGCGTGGAGAATACAGAGAAAGCATTAAAGTCCATGCTGGATTTGGCGCACCCCACTGAGCGAATTTTTCAACATCACGGTTCATCCGTGCGGGTGGCTGCTCCTAAACAAGATTCATCTTCTGCGCCGTTGTGGATTCCACCCATCCAACGGACTGTTTCCATTGAAGGCAAAGGGATTGTGGAGTTGGCAGAGTCCATTGCAAGGCATGTGGCGCACTTAACTCAAAGCGGCGATTGGGCCGTTCGGGAACGTGCCCGGCTCGAGGTCGAGTTGGATGCGTTGATTCAAGAGGAGTTGGTGAGTCGTTTTCGTCAGGATGTCCCGCAAAAGCAATATGAAAGTTTGCTGGAGAAGATCATCCAAAGGGAATTATCCCCCGGCGAAGCAGTCAAGTTGTTGATGAACGGCAGGTTGAAATGAGTATTTTACATTCTGAATGGATGGCTCGAGAGAAGGATTATTAAATGCACCATGTTCATCACGATTTGAAAGTGTACGGTGGAATAAAATTGTTTGCCGGTACCGGCTCGCCTGAACTTGCCCAGAAGATCGCGGATTATCTGGGTCAGCCTGTAAGTGAACGCGAGGTGATCGAGTTTCCAAATGAAAACTTATTTGTAAAATTGGGTGGGAGTGCGCGCGGGCAGGACGTATATGTGATCCAGACCACGTCATCGCCGGTGCATCGCAATTTGATGGAACTGCTCATTATGATCCAAACCCTGCGGTTGGATTCTGCCGCGCGCATCACAGCTGTTGTGCCGTATTTGTGTTATGGCCGTTCAGATAAAAAAGACCAGCCGCGTGTACCCATCACTGCGCGTTTGATCGCGGACATGCTTGAAGTTGCCGGTGCAGATCGTTATATGACGCTCGATCCGCACGCGGGCCAGGTGCAGGGATTCTTTTCCATCCCCGGTGATGTGTTGACCGCATCCCACCTCCTGATAGCGCATATTAATAAAAACATGCGTTCGAGCATGAAAGACCCTGTGGTGGTCTCGGTTGATCTTGGTTTTGCAAAGAAAGGCCGTAATTATGCCGCTGACATGGATATGCCGATTGCGTTCATTGAAAAACGACGCCATGGGAATGAGGCAAACGCTGAAGCATTGACATTGATCGGTGACGTCAAGGATCGCGATGTAATCATCGTGGATGATGAGGTGGATACGGGCGGTTCCATCGCACAGGCTGTCGGTGTCGTAAAACAAAACGGCGCCCGGGATGTCTATCTCGCTTTTGTGCATGCGATCCTTTCCCGTAACGGCGCGGAACGTCTGGCGTCTCTTCCCATCAAACATATTGTCACCAC
>JBBSCM010000089.1:0-13191 GCA_038250295.1 Anaerolineales bacterium
CTAAAAGAAGATTTTGTCATTAATAAACCCGATTCAAAAGGCTGTCAAATTCTATTGGCAGGAGACAACTTCGGCTGCGGCTCGAGCCGCGAGCATGCTCCCTGGGCACTCACCAGTTATGGCTTCCGCGCCGTCATCTCAACTTCCTTTGCTGATATCTTCCGCAATAACTCTTTGAAGAACGGACTCATTCCCATCATCGTAGATGATACAACCCATAAGATGTTGTTCGATCTTATCGAAGAAATTCCACACGCCGAGCTTACGGTTGACCTGGCTACGCAAACACTTTCCTTTCCAAATGGCTCAGTGAATTTCCCCATTGACCCGTTCAGTAAAACTTGCTTGTTGAATGGCGTGGATGAGCTTGGATATATTCTTGGTTTCGAGAATGAGATTCTTGTATACGAAACGAGTCGCTAAAGTGTCGCGTGTTACGTTTTTACGCACCACGCACCACGCAACATGCACCGCGCAACACGCACCCCGCACCACGCTACACGTAACACGCAACAGGTAACACATGACCCTCATCCAAATCTACGATACTACTTTACGAGACGGAACTCAGTCTGAAGGCTTCACGCTTTCGAGCAATGACAAAATCCGCATCGCGCAAAAACTCGATGATATCGGCGTTGCTTTCATTGAAGGCGGCTGGCCTGGCTCGAACCCGAAAGATGTTGAGTTCTTCGAACACGCCCGCGATATGCAATGGAAGAATGCGCTGATTGCCGCGTTTGGTTCCACGTGCCGTGTCAAAGGCGGTCCCGAAGATGATGCCAACATCAAAGCCCTGCTCGATTCGCAAACCCCCGTCTGCACAATATTCGGAAAAACGTGGACTTTGCACGTCAAGGAAGTCTTGCTCACCACGAATGACGATAATCTGCGCATCATTGAGCAATCGGTTGCGTATCTCAAATCCCATGGCAAGCGCGTGATCTACGATGCCGAACATTTCTTCGACGGATACAAAGCGGATTCATCCTACGCGCTTGAAACCTTGCAAGCCGCGATTCGCGGCGGCGCGGAGACTGTTATCTTGTGCGATACCAACGGTGGCACATTGCCTTGGGAAGTGGAACGCATCGTTCGTGACTTGAATCTGGTCATAAAAACTCCGTTCGGAATCCACACTCATAACGACTCCGAATGTGCAGTGATAAATTCGTTGACCGCGATCCGCGAGGGCGCAATTCAAGTGCAGGGTACGATCAATGGCGTCGGGGAACGCTGTGGCAATGCGAACCTGTGTTCGATCATTTCAGACCTTGAATTGAAAATGGGTTATCAATGTTTGCCCGCGGGTAGACTTGAGCGTTTATACGATCTGTCCCATTTTGTTGCTGAGGTTGCCAATATCACGCCCGATGAACATTTACCTTTTGTCGGCAAATCAGCTTTCGCGCATAAAGGCGGTGTGCATGTTGCCGCGATGAGACGCTCGCCGCAATCGTATCAACACATTGAACCAGAAAAGATCGGCAACAAAATGCGCGTGGTGGTCTCTGACCTTTCGGGCCGCGGTAACTTATTGAGCAAAGCCGAAGAACATGGCGTGGAAGTGGAAGGCGCGGAGGTTGTTGGTGTGCTCAATGACATCAAGGAACTCGAGTCGCGAGGTTTTTCATTCGAGGCTGCCGAAGCCTCTGTCACCATAATGTTGAAACGTCAGGAATACGGTTACAAGCCTCCATTTGAATTGATCGACTTTTTTGTAAATGTTGAGCATCGTGATAAACGCGGTATTTTTGCGGAAGCCATGGTCAAGGTGCTTGTACAAGGCGAGGTGCTTCACACCGCCGCAGAAGGTAATGGCCCCGTCAACGCAATGGACAATGCTTTGAGAAAAGCCTTGAAGGGTTATTATCCGCAAATTGCAAATTTCCATTTGTCTGATTACAAAGTCCGTATTCTGGATTCGGATCACGGTACAGAAGCCATCACCCGCGTGTTGATCGACACTCGCAATGACGTCAGCCGTTGGAGCACTGTCGGCGCGAGTACAAATATTATAGAAGCCTCATGGCGCGCGCTGGCGGATTCAATGGAATATGGTCTCATGGTTGCACACTAAAAAAAACGGAACACGCATCACGCAGCACTTTTCCAGCGAAAGGTACGTGTTTCGTGTTCCGTTCAACAATTGGAGAACAATGAATTTCAAAATTACCCTCCTCCCCGGCGACGGCATCGGACCTGAAGTGGTCGGTGAAGCCGTGCGCGTGCTGGATGTGATCTCCAGTAAATATAAGCATGCCTTTGAATATAAGGAGCGCTTGATGGGTGGCTGTTCCATTGATAAATATGGTTCATCGCTCACTGATGAAACCCTCGCCGATTGCAAATCTGCGGATGCGGTTTTGCTTGGCGCGGTGGGCGGCCCCAAATGGGATGACCCTGCGGCGAAGGATCGTCCTGAGCGTGGATTGCTTGCATTGCGAAAAGGTCTGGGTGTTTTTGCAAATCTGCGCCCAGTGAAGGTCTACCCTGCGCTGATCGATGCCTCTCCACTCAAGCCTGAGAAGCTCAAAGGTGTGGATATTCTGGTGGTGCGTGAACTCACCGGCGGCTTGTATTTTGGTCAGCCCAAATTGCGTGAGATGAAAGATGGTCACGAGCGTGCGGTGGATACTCTTGAGTATTATGATTATGAAGTAAAGCGTGTGGTTGAACTGGCCTTCACACTTGCAAAGGGCCGCAGGAGAAAAGTCACCTCGGTGGATAAAGCCAATATTCTGGAATCTTCACGCATGTGGCGTCAGATCGCTGGTCAGATCGGGAAAGAGAATCCTGACGTCGAGTTGGAACATGTGCTTGTCGATACTGCGGCCATGCGGCTGATCACAGGCCCCGCGTGGCTGGATGTGGTCGTCACTGAAAACATGTTCGGCGATATTCTCACGGATGAGGCGTCGGTTTTGGCAGGGTCCATGGGAATGCTGCCTTCTGCCAGTTTGGGCCGCATGAACGACGCGTCAGGTGTCGGGTTGCCCCGCGAAACGCGTGCAGGACTTTATGAACCGATCCACGGGTCTGCACCAGATATTGCAGGCAAGGGAATCGCAAATCCGATCGGCACGATCCTTTCAACCGCGATGCTGCTTCGTCATTCTTTAAAACTCGAAGCAGAAGCTGCTGCAATTGAAAATGCCGTGGAGCAAACCATTACCGAAGGCGCGCGTACAGCGGATATCGGCGGCAAGTTAACAACCCGTCAAATGGCGGATGAAATTATTAAAAATATAGGAGATTGAGCTATGGGCATGGAATCGAAATTCATCTGGATGAACGGTGAAATGCTGCCGTTCGAAAAAGCGACACTGCATTTTCTCACCCCTGCGCTGCATTATGGTGCGGCTGTGTTTGAGGGCATTCGCGCATACAACACGGATAAAGGCCCTGCAGTCTTTCGTTTGAACGAACATACTGAGCGCCTGTTTGACTCGGCGCGCGTGTTGGGGTTTCGCGAATTTCCGTGGACAGTGGAAGAAGTCAACAAAGCTATCAAAGATACGGTACGCATCAACGGATTTAAGGATTGCTATATTCGCCCGTTGATCTATTTGGATGGCGGCGGCTGGAATTTGAATGTAGATAGCGGCAAACCAAGCCTCGCGATCGCAGCTTGGGAATGGGGAAATTATCTCGGCGATGAAGCAATGGAGAAAGGGATTCGCGCGAATATCTCATCTTTCACGCGCCATCATCCGAATGTGATGATGACCAAAGCCAAGATATCGGGTAATTATGCCAACAGTATTCTGGCAAAGACCGAGTCGCAGCGTTTGGGATTTGAAGAGGCGATCATGCTGGATCCGCAGGGATATATCGCCGAATGTACAGGCGAGAACCTTTTTGTCGTACGCCACGGCAAGATTATTACACCGTCGACCGCGCCTGTTCTCGAAGGTATTACGCGTCATTCCATCCATTCCATCGCGAAAGACCTGGGATATAAGATCTTGGAACAACCCATCTCCCGTGACCAACTCTACATCGCGGATGAAGTCTTCGTGTGTGGAACTGCCGCTGAATGTATTGGCTTGAGCGAGATCGATTTCCGTAAGATTGGTGACGGCAAGACGGGTCCCGTGACACGCAAGATACAGAATGTTTATCATGAGGCGATCCGGGGTAAGGTGAAGAAATTTGAAAGCTGGTGTGATTACGTGGGGTAAACAAAGCATTTAGTAGGTAGTGATAAAATGTGAGAGTCAGGGCTGTGCCCCTGGCTCTCATGTGTATATTGAGTGATTTGAAACTCACAACTGTAGTGGTATTATTGCTGCCGATTATTGTAATAATGCCAAGTGAAAACGTATAAGGAATATATGAATAAAATACTAAGTCGACGAGACTTTTTGAAATTGATGACCATCTTGCCGCCTAGCGCGTATCTCTCGCGATTTGTTCAAAAGTCATCGCCCTTGCTGCTTGATTCAGAGTCAAAGAATGTCATCATTATTGTTTTCGATGCGTTGTCTGCAAAGAACATATCCCTTTATGGATATCAACGTGAAACAATGCCGAATCTAGCCAGGATGGCAGAGAGGGCCACGATCTATCATCACCATTATGCGGGCGGCAATTTCACAACGCCCGGAACCGCCTCGTTACTTACTGGAACTTATCCGTGGACCCATCGAGCAATGCGTTTAAGCAGCAGAGTCGCAAGCAATAAAAAAAGGAACAATATCTTTAAACTTTTCGATGGCTATTATCGGTTTGCCTATACCCACAATCCGATAGCGGAAATTCATCTTGAAGATTTCATCGATGATATCGATTATCTCAAACCGCAAAGTGAATTATTTGTTAAGAACAACCTTGCGCTGGATAGGTTGTTTTCCAAAGATTATGATCTGGCATCGGTAGCGTGGGAAAGAATAGTCAGGAAAGACAACGACGGATATTCCTATTCGTTGTTCCTATCGGACCTTTATGAAGAGTATAGCCGTGGAATCACAAAGGATCTTTCCGAACTCTTTCCAGACGGCATACCGCAGGCAAGCGGCAACGATTTTCTCCTGGAGCAGAGCATAGATTGGGTAAAGACACAACTTGACATCGTTTCCCAGCCTTTCCTTGGCTATTTTCACTTTTTGCCGCCGCATCATCCCTATAATCCACGGCGTGATTATGCCGGTCAATTTCGGGATGACGAAGTAGGTTATTTGATTAACAAGCCGAAGAGCATCTTCAGCGATATAAGCGGGGATGTTAATTTAAAACGTCAGGATAGTGAGCGTCAACACTATGATGAATTTATTTTATATTCAGATGGTGAGCTGGGAAGGCTCTATGATTATCTTCGTGAAAGCCGGCTGATCGATAACACCTGGATTGTTTTTACATCCGACCATGGCGAAATGTTCGAGAGAGGTATATTTCAACACAGGACGCCTGTTTTGTATGAGCCTGTGATTCGAATACCCTTATTGATCATTGAGCCAGGGCAGCAGGAGAGGCATGATATTTATACTACGACCAGCGCTGTGGATGTGCTCCCAACGCTGCTCAAGGTCACAGGAAGGGATGTTCCTGAGTGGATTGAAGGGGTTGTGCTGCCTCCATTTTCCGAGACAGTCCCTGCGCCGGATCGCAATGTTTACGCTTTGGAAGCAGAAATAAGCCCGGAAGATGGAACTTTAAACCCGGCCTCTGTAATGATGGTTAAAGGAAAATATAAGCTCACGTATTATTATGGGTATGAACAACTTGAAAAAAGCGGACCTCTGTTCGAGCTTTATGATCTTGAAGAGGACCCCGAGGAATTGAATGATCTGTTCGAGCCTGATTCTGAGATTTCCATGGAGCTTCAGCGTGAAATACTGGAAAAATATCAGGAAGTCAACAAACCTTATATGAATAGTTGACGTGGTTTCATCTTTCGAGTGGCGTGATTCGGGGGGAGGTTCTAATTTTGTGCAAAGAATCCTGTGTTATAATCTCGCCGCCTTCCAAAAAAGGCACATCTTGCCTGGGACGGGCAACAAGCGTCCTTGAGCGGGTCTAGCCGCAAGGCTGTATCCCCGCTAAACTCATTCCGTTCCGCACCCGTCAATGAACTGCGTGTTGGAGAACGGCAAAAGTTAGGAGTAATAAATGGCTGTCATTTCCATGAAAGCCCTTCTTGAGAGCGGCGTCCACTTCGGACATCGCACCAACAAGTGGGACCCCCGTATGAAACCGTTTATCTTTACAGAACGCAACGGTATTCATATCCTTGACCTGCAACAGACCGTAAAGCTGTTGAATCAGGGTTATAACGTTATTCGCGATGCAGTTGTGAATGGCGGCACTGTTTTGTTTGTCGGCACCAAGCGCCAGGCGCAGGAAACTGTGGCTGAGGAAGCCGCCCGCTGCGGTATGCCTTACGTTACCGAGCGCTGGATGGGCGGTATGCTCACAAACTGGGCAACCATGTACAAGCGCATTCAGGAATTGGAGCGCCTTGAGAAGTTGCGCGATACTGAGGAAATTAACCGCCTCACCAAGAAGGAAGGGTTGCTTGTCGAGCGGGAGATCACCCGCCTGCAAACCCGCTTATCTGGCGCGCGTATCATGAAGCGCCGCCCTGATATGCTTTTTATTGTTGACGTGGGTCGCGAAGAAGCTGCGGTGCGTGAAGCCAATTTGCTCGGAATCCCAATCGTTGCGCTCGTGGATACCAATTGCAATCCCCAGAATATTGATTATGTGATCCCTTCCAATGATGATGCGATTCGCGCCATCAAGCTGCTCGTTGCCAAAGTCGCGGATGCCGTCCTTGAAGGCAAAGCCATGCGCAAGGAAGAAGAACCTGAACAACCTGTGGATGCCAAATCCGATGGCAAACCCAAATCCCGCCCATCTCGCAAAGCTGTGGTCGAAGCCGACCAGGATGAGAACATGGGTGATGATATCCTGTTGGGTGAATCCACACTGGCAAAGATGAACGTTGGTCGCAAGGTGGACGAGGCTCCTGTAGCCATTGACACACCTGTTGTAAAAGTGGAAGATGTCGATGCTGTCAGTGATTTACCTGTCATAAAAGCAGAAGATGATTCTGCAGAGGCAGCCGCAAACGCGGAATAATCAACATAAAGATAGAAAAGTTAAATCAAGGATAGTGAATATGGAAATAACAACTGAGATGATCAAGCAATTGCGTGCCGCAACCAGCGCCCCCATGCTGGATTGCCGCAAGGCTTTGCAGGAAGCAGACGGAGATTACCAGAAGGCTGTCGATTGGCTGCGCGAAAAAGGGATGGCGACTGCCGCCAAGCGCGCCGACCGCCAAGCCTCCAACGGTGTGGTGGAGATGTATTCCCACGGCGGCGGACGCGTGGGTGTGATGGTTGAAGTCAATTGTGAAACCGATTTTGTGGCTCGCGCAGAGCAATTCCGCAATTTGGCCCATGAGATCGCATTACAGATCGCGGCGAGTTCCCCAAAATACATCACAGCGGATGAAATCCCCGCTGCAGAACTTCAACACGAATCTGAGATCGCCCGCGCCCGTGCTGTTGAAGAAGGCAAACCTGAAAATGTAATGACGAAGATCGTGGAAGGCCGTGTTGAGAAGTATAAGGATGAAGTCTGCCTGATGCGCCAGACCTACATCCGCGACGAATCACTGACTGTCGAAAAGCTTATTCTGCAAAATGTTGCAGCTATCGGCGAAAGTGTGATCGTTCGTCGATTCCAGCGTTGGGAGCTGGGTGAAAGCACGAGCTAATAATGGATTTAAGAGCCAGCCTTCGGGTTGGCTCTTTTTATAAATGATGCAAAACGCAATCGATTGAACCAACCTGGAGGCATGAATGGCTGATCTGAAATACAAACGTATCCTTCTCAAGCTAAGCGGCGAGTCTCTTGCAGGCAAATCAGGTTTTGGCATTGACGTGGATGAAGCCGAATCTGTTGCCAGTCGTATAAAAGAAGTCCGCGAAATGGGTGTAGAGGTGGCTCTCGTGATCGGCGGGGGCAACATGTGGCGGGGCAAACAAGGCCTTGAACATGGCATGGATCGCGCGACTGCAGATTATATGGGCATGCTTGGCACGGTCATGAATGCGCTTACCGTGATGGATGCGCTGGAACGTACGGGTGTGTATACAAGGGTTATGTCGGCGATAGAGATGCGTGCGATTGCCGAACCTTATATTCGCCGCCGCGCGATCCGTCACATGGAAAAGGGACGCGTGGTCATCTTTAGTGCAGGAACTGGCAATCCATATTTTTCAACAGACACGGCTGCGGCGTTACGCGCCACTGAGATCGGCGCTGACGTGGTCATTAAAGCCACCAAAGTGGATGGCATCTATGATGCAGATCCTAAAAAGACTCCGGATGCAACCAAGTTCAATGATATGACCTACATTGACTTTCTAAATCGGCGTCTAACCATTATGGATAGCACCGCAGTAACACTTTGTATGGAAAACAACCTTCCAATCCTTGTTTTGAATTTCTGGGACAAGAATGCTTTAACAGCCGCGTTACGCGGCGAAGCCGTTGGTACATTGGTGAGCGGGGACTAAGCTTTGTCGGGACTTGATCTTTCTTCTTTCATCCTGCAAAAAATAGGGATGAAAGAAGAAAGAAGTATGAAGAATGATCCAAATATTTTCTGAGAGTCTCTCAACTTTTTACATTTCCTCTCGTTTATAACCGCTCCCATAGCATAAATTCTTGTTTTAAGGTATCCTTGAAGCGTAATTATTTTTTACAATGTGCCGCACGCATGAACATGCATAGCTAAATCAAAATTATGTTCATATCCGTAATTTCTTTTGGCAAGTTTGGTGGTTTATGCAACTAGCGGTAGGAGGAAGATCGTGAGTACCGATGAAATCAAGGGTTTATTGAAGGATGCCGAATCTCGAATGCATGGAGCGATCCAATCTCTGTCAGAAGACCTCGCTGGAATTCGTACGGGGCGCGCCAGCCCCGCCCTGGTTGAAAAACTTCCTGTGGAGTATTACGGCACCCCTACACATCTTAAGCAGCTTGCCTCGATCAGCGTCCCAGAGCCCCGCTCATTGTTGATCAAACCTTTCGATGCGGCTTCCATTAAAGATATCGAAAAAGCGATTCGCGCCTCAAACCTTGGCTTGAATCCAAATTCCGATGGAAAAGTCATTCATTTGAACTTGCCGCCGCTGGATGAAGAGCGCCGCCGTGACCTGGTAAAACAAATGAATCACCGCCTTGAGGAAGCCCGCATTGCCGTGCGGAATATTCGCCGCGACCTGCACAACGATATACGTGATTATGAAAAGGAAAAACTGATCACGGAGGATGACCGCATTCGCGGAGAGGAAGACCTCCAAAAGCTGACCGACAAATTTGTTGAAGATATTGCCAAACACGGCTATGCCAAAGAACAAGAGATCATGGAAGTGTAATTGCATTTTCTTTTGTGATGCCATGCTTGGCATTAAAAAGAGTGTTTACACGGTATCGCATAATTGGCTAAACTAAAGTTATGAAATTCATTCCTCATTTCACAAGAAAACTTAGTAAATTATGGGATAAGCGATAAAACATGGCTGAAATCCTCTCCACGACCCCTCTCGAAAAAATTCCCCAGCACGTTGCCATCATCATGGATGGTAACGGACGTTGGGCGATTCAACGCGGCCTGCCTCGTTTGGCAGGGCACAAGGCAGGCACCGAAAATCTGCGCCGCGTGATCCGCTCCACAGTTGAGTTTGGCGTCAAGTATCTAACGATCTATGCATTTTCAACGGAGAATTGGGGACGCCCGACTGAGGAAGTGCAGGGGTTAATGTTTATCCTTCAAGATGTCATTGACCGCGAGTTAAATGAGCTGCATAAGGAAGGTGTGCAATTACGCCATATTGGGCGCCTTGAAAAGTTGGATCCGAAAATCCAGAAAAAAGTTTTAAAAGCCATCGAATTGACCAAAAACAATGACCGCTTAATTTTAAATGTAGCCTTCAATTACAGCGGACGCGACGAGATCGTGTACGCGATCCAGAAGATCATCGGTGCGGGAATTCCAGCCGAAGACGTGACCGATGAATTGGTCAATAAATATCTTTTTACGGCGGGAGTGCCCGACCCTGATCTGATCATCCGTACTTCAGGTGAGTTGCGCCTCAGCAATTTCCTTATCTGGCAGGCTGCATATTCCGAGTGGTATATCTCTCCCAAGTTCTGGCCCGATTTTGATAAGGAAGAATATCACCGTGCATTGGAGTCGTTTGGTCATCGTGACAGGCGCTTTGGAAAAGTGTCTTCAGGAGAACTTCTAGAATCAAATGCGTAGAAGATTAATCACAACGCTTGGTCTAACTTTAATAGGTATGCCCGCCATCCTCGTTGGCGGCTTCTTTTATTTTCTATTAATGGGCACATTTCTGATCGGCGCCACATGGGAATATGTACAAATGTTCCGCACGGTGAAGTTGGAACCCCAGGTCCATATCACCGTTGGCGGCGTGACTGCGATCATCATTTCGCGAATGTTCCTTCCAGAATATGCCATGCCTGTATTTGCTGCTGCCATTCTGATCGCACTGGCATATCATCTGATTGCTTATGAGCGCGGCCGGGATCAGGCCGCGCTTGATTTTACAATTACCGCGGCGGGATTTACCTATCTTGGCTGGATCGGCGGATATTTATTTGATTTGCGTAACCTTCCCCAGGGCGGCTGGTGGTTTATGCTGGTGCTTCCATGTGTGTGGATGGCGGACTCTGGCGCATATTCCATTGGCAGGGCATATGGCAGGCATAAAATGGCGCCGCGCCTCAGCCCAAAGAAAAGCTGGGAAGGATATGCTGCCAGTGTCTTCACGGGTATGCTTGCAGGTATATTCTTTGTGTTTGTATATTCCAGGTATGGAAACCTTGCAGGCGATATAACCATCTTTCAAGGTGCATTGCTGGGGCTGATTCTCGGCACGCTTACGCCGCTGGGCGATCTTGGCGAGAGCATGTTCAAGCGGCAATCTGGTATAAAAGATTCCAGTGACATCATTCCCGGGCACGGCGGTTTCTTTGACCGCGTTGACTCTTGGTTGTGGGGCGCGGTGATCGGTTACTACTTCCTCACTTGGTTCATTCTATAAACTCTGGAGGCAAAATGGCAGTTCTTGGCGCTACCCCTACTCGAAATCTCGCGCTTGAGTTGGCGCGTGTCACTGAGGCCGCAGCAATGCTGGCAGGCCGCTTTATGGGACGAGGCGATAAAGAAGGGGCAGATCAGGCTGCGGTTAATGCGATGCGGCTCGTCCTCAGTACCGTGGATATGAACGGCATCATCGTCATCGGTGAGGGGGAGAAGGATAGCGCTCCGATGTTGTTCAACGGCGAGAAGGTGGGCAACGGTTCACAGCCTGACGTGGATGTTGCTGTGGACCCAATTGACGGGACCCGCCCTTTGGCATTCGGCCGCTCAAATTCCCTTGCGACAGTTGCCATTGCTCCCCGTGGGACGATGTTCGACCCCGGGCCGTTTCTTTATATGAATAAGATCGCAGTGGGGCCGGAAGCCAGAGGCAGGATCAATATCGAAAAATCGATCACGGAAAATCTTAAGGCGATTGCAAAGGCCAAGGGTAAGGCAGTCGAGGACCTGACCACGATCATTCTGGACCGCCCAAGACATGATGAAATGATCGCAGAGATCCGCAAAGCTGGCGCGCGTATTCGTGAGATTCCCGATGGCGATGTGGCAGCAGCGTTGATGACCGCCCAGCCCGAATCAGGCGTGGACGTTTTGTTCGGCATTGGCGGCACGCCTGAAGGAGTGATCGCCGCTTGCGCCTTGCAAGCCATGGGCGGCGAGATCCAGGGCAAGTTGTTTGCGCGTGATGAAGATGAATTGCAGCGCGGACATGAAGCAGGTTATGACTTTGATAAAGTGCTGACCATGCACGACCTGGTTTCATCTGATGATGTGTTTTTTGCCGCTACGGGCATAACGGATGGTGAGTTGCTAAAAGGTGTTCGTTATTACGGCAATCACATTACAACAGAGACCATCGTAGTCCGCGGGCTGACAGGAACCATCCGCCGCATCAATGCCACACACAGCACGGATAAGCTTGATAATTTAAGTTCGATACATTATTAATTTACAGTCACGTCATTGCGAGGAGGGTGCTCTCCCCGATGAAGCAACCTCATCATTGTGTTGGAGATTGCTCACCTGCATGATTTGCTAAGCAAATCACGTGCGGCGCAAGTGTCGCTCGCTGAAAAGCGCTCGCTCGCACTGACGTTGACATTTTCCTTGACAGTACCCATGCTGACCCGTATAATGTCGCTCGCATTCCTTGCTAGCTCAATTGGCAGAGCGAGCGGCTGTTAACCGCTAGGTTCTAGGTTCAAGTCCTAGGCAAGGAGCCAAATAACAAAAAGCCATCCAAAACTGGATGGCTTTTTGTTATTATCATTACTCGGACGGCCACGGAATATCTGCTGGCCCACCGTAACCGTGTTTCTCCTGCACATACACACGACCATGTGACGGAGTGTCACAGCCTGCTTGATCCACAAATGAAATAAATGGGACTCTGGAGCCAAGAGTGTCGAAGATAATTTCGCCGTTTTCGCATCTCCAGACTTCCGCGATATACGGGAACATGTTTTCATCTTCATACTTGCCCGGGCTGACGATAACTTCTCCCCACGACACGATTACCTTATCTCCTTCGCGTGTTGCGCCGGTGACTGTTGTCGGTCCATAATAAGGCGAGACAGGGATCTTATATCCATCTGGATACATAACTTTGAGTTGTTTCGGGTCGCCTTCGGCTTGCACAAATTCCCCGTTTACCCAACATTTTTGCGGAGAGTTTTCTATCAGCACCCAATTGTTTCCCTCTGTGCGCCCAATCAAGGTTAAAGGCGTCTTGCGATTTAATGCAATTAAATACAAATAATTTGCACCCGGTCCATAACGACAGACGAGTTTATCTGCTGTAACAACTGCTTTCATATTGTCTACGACGGGAACTGGAGAAGGTGTGATAGTCTCAGTGGGTGGGATTGGAGTAAAAGTTTCAGTTGGGGGTGCCAAAGTGGGAACTAATGTGTCTGTGGGCAGCGCCAAGGGTGTTAATGGTGTAGCTGTAGCTTGGTCAACAGATTCAGTAACCACAGCAGATGGAAGCGAGCAGGCCATGAGAAAGACTAGAATTATTAAAGTTGTTAAAAGTTTTTTCA
>JBBSCM010000090.1:0-13045 GCA_038250295.1 Anaerolineales bacterium
GTTTCTTCGATTGAAATTCGTGAAGCGCTCTCAGCCTCTGTGCAGGTGATTATTGACACAGTTCGCGATGCGCTGGATGAGATTCCGCCGGAGATCGTTTCCGACTTAATGGATATTGGAATTTGTCTTGCAGGCGGCGGGGCATTGTTGCAAGGCTTAGCCGAGCGCTTGACCGATGAATTGAAATTACGTGTGTGGGTTGCAGAAGATCCGCTAACTTGTGTTGCGCGCGGCGCCGCGATGATCTTTGAAGATCTGGATAACCTTGGGCGTTACCTGGTTGGCCTGGAACGCGGTAGTACGCGTCATATGATTGGGTAAAAGCAAACCTGACAGGTCTTATGTTCGACATGGCAGGCGAAGATTTACACGCGAAACGAATCTTTTGTTGATCGAGGTTGTTTGCAGACCTGTCAGGTTTCATAAAATATGAACTCCCGTTCTTTACAAACAACGATTATTTTTCTGGTGGTAGGTGGGATTCTTGCCCTGGCCCTCGGTGGTTTCTTTGGACCCGCTTCGAGACAATTCAATACTGTATTGGTTGAAATTCAAACATGGACATCCTCCCGTTTTCTTGGGGTGCAGGATTTTTTTACAGCGCCGCGTGATATTGTTTCTCTGCGTAATCGAAATGCTGAACTTGAAACCCAGGTATCGCAATTGCAGATACAGGTGATCGAACTTCAGCAGCGTGTAAATCAAACTGAGATTCTTGCTGCGTTGGTGGATTACGCCCGCTCAGATCCTGAAAGCACCTATAAAGCTGCCGCGGTCATTGGCCGTGACCCGAGTCCATTCCTGCATTACATCATCATCAACCGCGGCTCGAATGATGATATTCGGCGCGGCATGCCCGTTGTTACCAACCAGGGATTGGTGGGCCGCGTGGATGCAGTGATCGCGGATGCTGCGCGTGTACAGCTTATCACTGACCCCGCTTCGGCAGTTAATGTGTATTTGCAAAATGCGGAGACAAACGCCGTCTCCCTCGGTTCTGTAACAGGTGATGTGTCCCTGGATATGATTTCCCAAAATGTGATCGTGGAACCTGGCGATCTTGTCTTAACCTCGGGCCTGGGAGGCGGGTATCCGTCGGACCGGATCATCGGGCAGGTGGTTACTGTTCGCACCCTCGATTTTCAATTGTTCCAGCAGGCAACTGTGCAGCCTGCTGTGGATTTTGCCAGACTCGAGATCGTTCTGGTGATCACCAACTTCCGCTCCGTAGATATTACTCCGCTCGAACCTCAAACCACGCCATAATCGAATTAACATGCGAAACCTTATCGCGTTCCCATTGCTGGGGCTGGCAGTAATTCTGCAATCCTCCATTGTCAGCCAGATCAAACTGCTTTCCGGCTATGCAGATTTGCCGTTGGTGATGCTTGCGGCATGGGCGCTTCAACAGCGTGTCAAATCCGCATGGCATTGGGGGGTGCTCCTTTGTGTTATGCTTGGTTTTGTTTCCAGCATGCCATGGCCTGTTTTGGTGATCGGTTTTCTTGGCATTGTTTTTGTGGCGCAGATATTACAAAGACGTGTCTGGCAGGCGCCGCTGCTTGCAATGTTCAGCCTTACGTTTTTTGGCACTTTATTTATGCATATTCTATCGTTCGTTACCTTGCGTATTTTAGGGACGCCCTTTCTGTTTGGCGATGTGATGGGTTTGATCACCCTGCCGAGTTTGTTGTTAAACATGTTATTTTCCATACCCATCTATGCTTTTATGCGCGATCTGGCGCGATGGGTATATCCTGTAGAGGAGTACGAATGAGTTCTGGTTCAGTATCGCGCCCGGCTCGTTTTGAGACGTGGCGACTGGCTGCGGTTTATATGGGTGTGTTTTTGGCCTTTATTGGCCTGTTGTTCAGGCTTATTAACCTACAAGTGGTTCAAAGGTCAGATTGGACCGCGCGCGCTGTTGACAATTACACGTTTGAAGTCAGCGTGCCGGCTCCCCGTGGAATTATTTATGATCGTAACGGGTCCATCCTGGCAAGAAATGTCGCGTCCTATAATGTGGTCATCACTCCCGCGAGCCTGCCGGATGACGTTTCAGACATCCAGCGTATTTACCGTGAACTCTCTGAATTAATCGATGTGCCGGTAGGCGGGCGGGTCGACGATGAAGCGCTTTTGAATGAAGCGAAACTTTTTGGGCCTTGTGTGCCAGGCCCTGGCATTACCCAGCTGGTAGCTCTACAGGATACGCTCGCGCCGTACAACCCCGTAAAAATAAAATGTAATGTTCCTGAAGATATCGCCCGGGTGGTCGAAGAAAAATCGGTGGACTGGCCAGGTGTCACTGTCGAAATTGAACCGATACGTGATTATCCAACAAGTTCGCTGACCTCCAATGTTGTCGGCTTTTTAGGGCCGATCCCTGCGGCTCTTGAAGATGAATATGTGGCACGCGGCTTCATACCAAACCGCGACAAGATCGGATATTCGGGTGTGGAAGCATCGTTGGATGATATTCTTGCGGGCAGAAATGGTCAGCGTGTGGTGCAAATTGATGTGGCCGGACAGGAGCTTCGCAATCTCGAGCCGCCCATTGCCACTGTACCGGGTCATAACGTATTTCTCACCATAGATGCGCGCCTTCAAGGTGTGGCTGAAGCTTCATTAATTCAGGAGATTAATTTCTGGAACACGTATTTGGGAACAGTTCGTATTTCAAGCGGGGTGGTGATCGCCATGAATCCGAAGACAGGCGAGATTCTTGCAATGGTTTCTTATCCCTCTTATGAGAATAACCGTTTTGCGCGTTTGATCCCTGCCTACTACTATGAACAATTGAGTCAGGATCCACGTAAACCATTATTGAACAATGCCATCTCGGCGGAATTTCCTCCCGGCTCGGTGTTTAAGCTTTCAACCGCAACTGGTGCGTATAACGAAAACGTTGTCGAACTGGACGATATTATTCAGACGCCCGGCCAATTGTTGTTGTGCGAAAAATTTAATCCCAATGATATCTGCTCCGATCGCAACACGCGTCCGTTCGTGGATTGGATCTTTGAACAAAACCCCGAAGGCTTCGGGCAACTGGATTTTCAGCATTGTATTGCCTACTCAAGCAATGTCTGCTTTTACAAGCTTGGCGGCGGTTTTGAAGATGAGATACCACAGGGTCTTGGCGTCGAACGATTACAGCAATATGCGCGTGCGCTTGGCTATGACACAGCTTCGGGTATTCAATTGTTGGGCGAGCAGGATGGTTTAATTCCTGACCCGAAGTGGAAGCGTATAAATACAGGCGAAAACTGGTCTACCGGTGATACCTATATTGCAAGCGTGGGCCAGGGATACGTGCTAGCAACGCCTTTACAGGTGTTGATGTCCGGTGCGACAATTGCCAATAATGGCAAACTGATGCAGCCAACCATTGTGCGTGATGTGACGGATGGTGAGGGAAATCCGGTTGAGATGTGGTTCAACCCGCAGGATTTTGCGCTTTCGACGGAAGAAACATCGGGCAGTTATCAAATATCACCGTTCACGCCAAATATGAAATGGGACATCACAGTCACGCCGCTTATTGAGGGGTATTCCTGCGATCAAGGATATTGTAGTCTAACGAATGACCTAAAGATCGTTGAACCTGAAACGGTTGCCGCAGTCCGCGGCGGTACGCGCCTCGCAGTGATCGAACCGCGCGGGACACTTAACAGGCTGTTTGATGATTTTCCAATTGCAGTGGCCGGCAAGACCGGCACCGCAGAATACTGTGATGATGTTGCGCGCAAAGCGAACCGCTGTCAGTTCGGCGCGTGGCCGACCCACTCATGGACTCTGGCTTATGCCCCTTATGAAGACCCTGAGATCATTGTATTGGCATTCGCTTACAATGGCGGTGAAGGCGCAAGCGTGGCTGGTCCGATTGTTGAGCGTGTCATCAAAGCCTACTTTGAGTTGAAGGCGATTGATATTGCGCAGGGAAATCCAGGTTTTGGTCAATAGTTCATATGCTTTAAACTTGCGTCATCCATTCAAATAATTTCGTTTCATGTAAAGCGTCGGGTATAATTCTTCTGAAACAAACTTATGGAGCAGATTACTTCACTCGTTCAGATCAAAGGGATACGCGATGGGCTTCTTGCCACATTTTCGGATGCGGCATGGGAAGACCAGAGTATTGCCTTGTTGACGCAAATTGACGAACGCCCCGCATTTTTCCAGGGCGCCCGGCTTGCAATGGATGTTGGTACACAGATACTAAAGGTGAACGACCTGGTTGACCTGCGTGACCGCCTTTCGGAACGAAATGTTTCATTATGGGCCGTCATTAGCGAATCACCGACCACGGAGCAAACCTCGCAATTGCTGGGGATGGCGACCCGTATTTCGAAACCAAGACCTGAAGAGCAAAAACAATTTGCCGATACCATCTCAAACGATACGGCATTGTTTATTAATAAAACCCTCCGTTCTGGTACGCGCGTTGAATACCCCGGCCATATTGTGATTATGGGAGATGTTAATCCGGGCGCGGAGATCGTTGCAGATGGCAACGTGATCATATGGGGACGCGTGCGCGGCATGATCCATGCCGGGGCAAAAGGCGACCGTTCCGCATATATCTGCGCGCTGGATCTATCCGCAAATCAACTCCGCATTGCTGATGAAGTCTCTGCGATGCTCAAGCCGCAAAAAGACCCGCAGCCTGAAATTGCCACGATCAATAGCGAAGGTCGTTTGCAAGCCGAACTCTGGCATACAGGCTAATCCATTTTTAGGACTTAATATGACTGCTCAGGTGATTACAGTAACTTCCGGAAAAGGCGGCGTGGGAAAAACCACAGCCGTTGCAAACCTTGCCACCGCGCTCGCGGCCGATGGCAGGAAGGTTGTGTGTATTGACGGCGATATTGGTTTGCGTAACCTTGATGTCATTATGGGTCTTGAGAACCGTATCGTCTACGATATTGTGGATGTGATCGAAGGGCGTTGTAAACTAAAACAGGCCATGATCCGCGATAAACATTATCCCGATTTGTATTTGATTCCCGCCGCGCAGACGCGGGATAAGAATGCTGTTTCGCCTTCTGACATGATCCGCATCTGCAAGGACCTGCGGCCTGATACGGATTTCGTCATCATTGACTCGCCTGCGGGCATTGAGCGCGGCTTCCGAAATGCCATCGCGGCCGCTGATCGCGTCTTGGTGGTGACCAACCCCGAGGTCAGCGCGGTGCGGGATGCGGATAGGGTAGTGGGCATTCTGGAAGCGGAAGAAAAAGGAACTCCGGCGTTGATCCTTAATCGGTTAAATCCGACACTGGTAAGAAATAATGACATGCTCTCCGCTGAAGATGTCTTGGACCTGCTCGGCATCAAATTAATCGGAATTGTGCCTGAAGATGAGTCTGTCATCATTGGTTCGAACCGCGGCGCGCCGGTTGTGACCGATCCGAAGAGTCGCGCCGGACAGGCTTTCCGCAATATCGCAAAGCGCATTCAGGGACAGGATGTGCCTTTCATGGATCTCGATCAACAAAGCGGTTTGTGGGGCGCCATTCAAAAACTGACGGGGAGGAAGTAAGATGAATTGGTTCACGCGAAAACGAAGCGCCGAAAGCGCCAAAGAACGTTTGCAGCTTGTGCTGGTGCATGACCGCACAGACCTTACTCCTGCCCAATTGGAAGCATTGAAGGATGACCTGCTCAAGGCGATTTCGCGTTACATTGATATTGACCCTGACGCGGTTCAAATTGGATTGGAACGCGATGGACGCTCACAAAGACTGGTGGCCGATATTCCCCTGCGGAGCGTATCGCGCCACCGCGCTGGTTGATCTAATTTTTGTTTGCAAACACGGATCAGCCGGAACATGATATGGTTGTATCCGTGTTTTTTGTTGAAACAACGAAACTATTATGAACCGCGAACTTTCCTGGCGCAATTTTGATTTTCTTTTATTAGGAGCGATCGTGCTGGCCTCTTCCTTTGGCACAGCCATGATCCGTTCTGCTGTGGCAGGAAATGAGGTCTTGCAACCCCTTATCATCCGCCAGGTTTACTTTGCTCTGCTGGGCGTGGCGGTGATCTTCGTCGTTGCTTCAGTGGATTATCGTTATTGGCTGGCTTTGTATCGCCCGATCTATTTTGGAATCATGATTTTTTTAATAGCGCTTTCGAGCCTCGGGCAAACTGCCTTCGGCGCGCAACGCTGGTTTCAAGTGGGTGTGTTGTTCCTTCAGCCAACCGAGTTTGCGAAAATAGTTGTCATCCTTGTGCTTGCGCGTTATTTTGAGCAGGCGCGTCATCAACCGCGGGATCTGCGCTGGGCTTTCGGTGGATTCATGTGGGCATTTGGATTGATCATTTGGATCTTGCTGCAACCTAATCTCAGCAATGTGGTTGTGTTGACAGTGATCTTTATGGCAATGTTATGGATCAATGGACTGGAGTTAAAACAGGTATTTTGGCTGGGCATAGGCGTCGTTCTATTGGTTGTGATTGCCTTTCCCTTTCTCGAACCTTACCAGCAGGCGCGTGTGCTGACGTTTATCTTCCCGGATCCAAATGCTACCTACGGCGCTACTTATAATGTGCAGCAGGCCTTGATCGCCATCGGCTCGGGCGGACTTTTTGGTCAGGGATATGGTCACGGCACCCAAACGCAACTGCGCTTTCTCAAAGTGCGCCACACCGATTTTATTTTTTCAGCCGTTTCAGAAGAATTTGGCATGATCGGCGGTATCATCATTATTCTTACGCTGGCATTTATTGTCTGGCGTTGTATTCGCGCAGCCCAAAAGGCGCGTGATGTCTCTGGCTCCATGATCGCTTTTGGTGTGGCAATATTGATTTTCTTCCAGGGCGCTGTGAATATAGGCGTGAATTTGAATGTGGTACCTGTTTCTGGCTTGCCGCTTCCGTTTATCAGTTATGGCGGCAGTGGTCTTACCGCGCTTATGCTTGGCATTGGGCTGGTCGAAAGTGTCGTCATGCGGCATAAGCAAATGGAATTTTAGTCATTTCCTCGTCATTGCGAGGAGCGCACTTTGCGACGAAGCAATCTCCAAATCAATGACGAGATTGCTCACCTGCATGATTTGCCAGGCAAATTATGCAGGTGAGACGGCAATAGTAATAAGGAGTAATTTTCTTGTCCATCAAACCTGTACGCACACGTTTTGCGCCTTCTCCTACCGGGCGAATGCATATTGGCAATGCCCGCTCCGCACTTTATCCTTTCCTGCTGGCACGTCGCATGGGAGGAACTTTTATCCTGCGTATCGAAGACACAGACCAGAAACGTTACACCCAGGGCGCTGAACAGGAATTGATCGAAGGTTTGCACTGGCTTGGAATTCAACACGATGAAGGCCCAGACATTGGCGGTCCTTTTGGTCCCTATCGTCAGACAGAACGAAGGGAAATTCACCACGAGTACGCATGGAAACTGGTTGAGTCTGGGCATGCCTTTCCTTGTTTCTGCACAACTGAACGGCTTGAAAAAGTCCGCCAGGAACAGATGAAGAACAAACAGAATCCTCGTTATGATGGCGCCTGTCGAGCAATTGCTCCCGATGAAGCACGTGGACGGGTTGACAGCGGAGAGAAATATGTGATTCGCTTCAAGATGCCAAAGGTAGGTTCCATCACGGTGACGGATCTTTTGCGCGGCCCAATAGTGACAGAGAATGCGGCTCTCGACGACTCCGTATTGCTTAAGTCTGATGGCCTGCCAACTTATCATCTTGCGGCAATGGTGGACGATCAATTGATGAAGATCACCCATGTGATACGCGGTTCGGAGTGGCTTCCATCCATGCCTTTGCATGCGCACATCATCCGCGCCTTTGGATGGGAAGAACCCGTTTTTGTACATCTTTCCGTTTTTCTTAAACCGGCTGGGAAAGGCAAGATGAGCAAGCGTGGGGACGTTGAGGCTATTAAAGATGGCCATTCCATTTTTCTCGGTGATATGAAAGACCTCGGATTTACTCCCGAAGGAGTCCTCAACTGGATTGTTCTGATGGGATGGGGCGTTGCAGAAGACGATGTAATGACCCTTGCTCAAATGGTTGATCGATTTAATATTGACAGCCTGACTCCCTCGCCCGCCGCGATCAACTTCCAAAAGTTGGATCATTTCAACGCGACGCATATCCGTCTCTTGACAACCGAGGACCTGGCCGGGCGCATCAAACCTTATTTTACCCGTGAGGGACTCAACGTAAAAGACGATATCCTGCTAAAGATTGTGCCATTATTGCGCGAGAGACTCGTAACCCTGGATGATTGCATTGCGTTTGGCGGTTTCTTCTTCAAGGATGATGTGACGCCCAATCCCGAAGACTTGATCGCGAAAGGATTGGATGCGAAGCAATCGGCCGAGATAGCTCGAAGGGCGTATGAAATTCTTTCCGCGCAACCAGTTATCAGCCACGAAGGAAGCGAGCTGCCTTTGCGGGCCTACGTCGAAGAGAGCGGGCTCAATGTTAATCAGGTCTTCGGGATTTTGCGTGTCGCCATCACCGGACAGAGAGTCAGCCCGCCGCTTTTTGAGTCGATGGAAATTATCGGCAAAGAGAAGTGTTTGTACAGAATCAAAAAAGCGGTTGAAGTGTTGGAGAAGATGGGATAGAATGCCCTTGTGGGAATTGCCCTGCAGTCACAGTGATATAATTTTCGTTGGTTGCTGTCTTTGCTCTGGCATCGCCCGGGTGAAGATTTGAAATTTTTTATCCAAGATCAACGCTGTTGGTTGTTGGAAAGGAGCTAATATGGCAAACAAAGAACAAGGAAAAGGCAAGGATAAAGATAAAAAGAAGAAGAAGAAACAAGAGAAGCCGAAACTTCCGAAAAAATAGTATCGGCCCTTTCGATCGGTAAACTTAAATAATTCATCCCCCAAGTCTTTACTGATTTGGGGGATGTGTCATAGGGCAGGGTATAAACTATTGTGGATTTGAATCGGAGTTTGGTTCAATTTGTTCCTGAATTTGGTTGAGCAGTTTTCGAATTTCATCCCGTTCATTGACAGCCAGGAGCAGAGAGTCTGTGAAGGATTGCTTTTCTTCTTCTGCCACGGTCTCCAGCAAGCGTTCGATGCGGGCAATTTGGGAAACTTTTTGGTTCAATTTTATTTTGAGCCGTTTTCGATACCCATCATAGAACTCGAACTCATCGAGCGGTTCAGGTGAAGCCTGCACATCCTGCTTTAAGAGCTCTTCAATTGTCAGCATGAAATTGTTGAGGTCAATTGGCTTTTCGATAAAACGAGTTGCCCCAATGGTTAATGCAAATGCCTTGTCCTCGGGCGCCACATACGTGGCCGACAAAAAAATCACCGGGATGCTGCGGGTTTCAGGGTTTATGCGTAATTGATGGACAAGACTAAACCCGTCCAGTTTAGGCATCAGGATATCAGTGATGACTATCAATGGGTGTTCCTTCTGAATGGCTTCCAGCGCTTCCTGCCCGTTGCGGGCAGTTACCACGCGGTATCCCTTAAATTTCAGGGTTGCATCCATTAAATTCAGAATATCCGGAATATCTTCAGCAACGAGCAAGTAACCTGGTTGGGCATTCATGCCTTTATTTTAGTCCTTTCCTTTTACTTTAGCCATTGCAATTTTGTATCTATTCATTGCGAGATCTGGCTGGCTTTGGTTGGGCAGTTAATTCCATTTAATTATTTTTCTTGATACCCAAACTTTTCCAATAACTATACTGGGCGGTGATTGGAGTTAGGAACTTAGAAGTTAAATGCTTGCTTTTTGTACAAGAATTTTTTGAACCACGAAGGGTCACAAAGGGTCATGAAGGTTTTTTTAGGTTTTCCTTTGTGTTCCTTTGTTGCCTTTGTGGTTGAATCCTTTTTGGTTTCGGCTTGTCCGAGTTAGGGACCCGGCGTCATAACCGGATATTGCAAAAGATTCAGATCGGGATCAATATTCAGATTGACTCCTTCGATCCAGCACAATTTGTGGAAATAGGGATTTCGGATGATATACCAGCCTTCAACACTCCCTCTGCCGACTATATCGACCCTCGTTTTTTCATTAATGTTGCTGTCCAGTGGATACTCAGCGCCTGGACCGCCCAGCCAGCATGATGCGAAGGTTATTAGATATGGACGCTTGGGCGGTTCGCTGCTCGTTGGCTCAGCGGTGGGCGTCTCTGTCATGGGTAAGGGCGTGAGTGTGGCTGTGGGTGGCAGGGGAGTAGGTGAAGCAGCCGCTGCGGTTTGGGTCAACATTTCAGATGCCAATTGAGCCGCCATAGTGCCTATTACATCCACCGCGGGCGTTGGAGTTGCCGTGGGTGTACAAGCCGATGCAACCCAAGTCACTACCAGCCCAATCGCAAACAGGGGCCAAAAACGAAACTTCATATTACCTCCAAACAATGAGATTAAAGAGTTTGTGGAGCGGCGCTATTCCTCGCTCCGATACTCTATTGCAAACGCGGGAATTGTAATCCCTGAAATCGAAATACTGATTTCATGGGCCTTGATACCCGCCTCCTCGGGAATCATTTTCATGGCTTCCGTGGTGACGAGTATTTCTCCTGCCGCAGCAATATCCTCTCCCATTTTGGAAGCGCGGTTTACCGGGTCGCCAAAACATTCGTCGTGCCCGATGATCAGGAGTTTGCCATAGTCAATTCCGCAGGAGATGTGAATATCAAGGTCATCTGAACTGAGCAGGTTGGCCGCAGTAAATGCATGCTGCATCGAAATGGCGGAATTCACTGCTGAAAGGGGATCGGGAAAGACCGCGAAGCAATTATCCGCTTCGTATTTGATCATGCTCCCGCCATATGATTTCACGATGGGCTCGGTGATCAATTGCATGCGTCTTACCATCGAGAGATAATGGACAATCCCATACTTGCGCGTGAGAAGCGAAAAGCCAGACATGTCCAGCACAAAGACCACCAGCTCCGCGCCGTACTCCTTCCACAACTCATTCTCGACTATCTTGCGGCCATCGTCGTTAGTTTCTTGTGAATAGCGCAAAATCATATCCTGGAATTGTTTGGCTTGTTTCCTGTTCATAAGATCCTCGCTTGGTTGATAAAAAAATGCGCGTAAATCAGTTTGTCAGTTTAAGGATACTCCAAAAAAACCAATGGAGCATATGAAATAAATATCATTATTACACTTTCAAATATCGCCAGGTTCATCTGCCATGCGGACAATGCGCGGAGTGAATTTGCCAAGCACCTCCACCAGATCGGTCTGCGCCTTTATGACGCTTTCGATTGGCTTGTAAGCCTGTGGTGATTCGTCCATGCCGCCGCCGAGCAGGGTGACATCATTCTTTTTGAGATACTCATCCCGCGCGGATTTGCTGATCGAATTCAATGCGACTCTCCGACTCATTAACCGACCTGCGCCATGCGAGGCTGAAGAAAGAGAGTTGCTCACGCCTTTGCCGCGCACGAGATAGCCGGCATCTCCCATCGAGCCTGGAATGATTCCCAGCACATCGATACCCGCAGGCGTTGCCCCTTTGCGATGCACAATGACAGTTCTGCCATCTGCAAGTTTTTCCTTCCACGCGAAGTTGTGATGATTCTCAACCACAGCGGCTTCTTTAAGTCCAATAGCAGCCGCGACCCGCTGATGAATAATGTAGTGATTTGCCGAGGCGAATTTTCCCGCAAGTTCCATCGAAAGCCAGTATTCCTGACCATCTTCTGAATCAAGCGAAAGCCACGCGAGATACCGCACGCTCTTATCAAGATCGGGATGTTTCTCCATTGCCAACTTGCTAAATCTGTCCGCGATTTTTGCGCCAACGCCGCGTGAGCCGCTGTGTGAAAGTAACGCGAGATAATCGCCAGGTTTCAAGCCAAACATAGCTTCGTTTAGGTGAAACGACCCCCATTCAACAAAGTGATTGCCTGTTCCGCTTGTGCCGAGTTGATTCATGGCAGTATCTTTTAATGTCTTAAGCTGGCGGGTGGCATACCACGCATCATCGTCCAATACGGCGTGTTGCGCCTTTTTGCTGCCTGTCCACTTTGAACCCATGCCGAACGCGGTTTGTTCCATCAAGGCATCTTCGAACATACCTTTCTTTTGCCCGAGCAAAATCGGAGAGACTTCATACAAAGAGAGTCTCATGCGGCAGGCAATGTCCACGCCGACAGCATAGGGTATGACAACGTTGTCGGTTGCGAGCACGCCGCCGATGGGAAGTCCATAACCGATATGAGCATCGGGCATCAGCGCGCCAGCCACAGTGACGGGCAGGCGCATGGCGTTGTCCATTTGGGCAACTGCGCCATCGTCAATATTTTCCCGTCCCCAAATCGGAAAGGGGATTGGGCTTTCAAGTAGTTCGTCAGTTGAAGGCTCATCTTTTTGGGTGAGCCGAATACATTCGCGTGCGAGGTCTGCCATTAATGGATCGGCGAGGAAATGAGCGGGATCTTGCCGAACAGCTTCCAGTTGACTGAGAATCGCGTCACGCTCCAAGCCTTGGGCTGATAACTGCGTCGAGATATTTTTTGCAATCCCGATAATTTTGCCGTCGGGCCAGTTGTTTAACTTTAGAATCTTGCCGGTGATGATGTCCATTTTATTTTTTCCTTATTCGTACCGCGACATTCATGTCGCCTTTGAGAGATGCAACATAAATGTTGCGCTACTCTTCCTACTCTTCAAGCTTCCATCTTTCAGGACTATGATGTGATCTGCGCGCCGTAACAGCGGACGGCGATGAGAGACGACGAGACAGGTTGTTTAACTTTAGAATCTTGCCGGTGATGATGTCCATTTTATTTTTTCCTTATTCGTACCGCGACATTCATGTCGCTTTTGAGAGATGCAACATAAATGTTGCGCTACTCTTCCTTCTCTTCAAGCTTCCACTTTCAGGACTATGATGTGATCTGCGCGTCTTAATAGTGGACGGCGATGGGAGACGACGAGACAGGTTGTTTAACTTTAGAATCTTACCGGTGATGATGTCCATTTTATTTTTTCCTTATTCGTACCGCGACATTCATGTCGCCTTTGAGAGATGCAACATAAATGTTGCGCTACTCTTCCTACTCTTCAAGCTTCCACAA
>JBBSCM010000091.1:0-12990 GCA_038250295.1 Anaerolineales bacterium
CAAAGTCAACTCTGATCTCAAATTTTATGAAAATTCTACCCCATGATTTTTTACCTGAGTTTAATTCCCCATAAAATAAATCCAAAGTTACATCTCAACAACACACGGTGGTTCCTCTTTCACGATCACATTTTCCCCATTCATAAATGTGATAACGGTTTGTTCCAATCCGCGCACAACGGTGAGACCTTTGTATTTGATCGTCACAGGCCAGGGGAATAAATTCCTGCCTTCGAGTTTTACTTTTGTGGCAGAAAGAATCGTCACGCCTAGTGTTTGCATGAAAAGCCCCACAGGCGCGAAGCCGTGCAATGAATTCCGTTCGCCAATGCCTGCGCCTTTTTCCGCGTGATAGCGTTGATAGAAGGCATGATTTTGTTTTAAGTTTTGGATGACTGCGTTCATCAGATGCGCCGTCAGGCGTGTAGCTTCGGCGCGGAATCCACAAGCAAGCATGCCTTCGCCGATCAACTGATTCCACGGGAGGGCAACGCTCATTGAAACGGTATCAGCATCGGGGTCGGGGGAGACCGGAAGCGATGGCAATCCGAATGGTCTGTCAAACCGATCCGCTGTTGAAATATTGCGCCCGATCAGCGCGTTCGCCTGCTGCGCTTCTGGAATGCCCGCCCAAAGCGGCAGGGCGAGTGTGATGTCTTCGCCGGTTGTGTCAATTAGTTTAACAATAACTTTATCTTTTTCATCCAACCCGCGCACGCTGACCCTGCCCACACGTGTGAATAATTTTTGGGTCGTTGCCACCAACCCGCCGCTATGCCATTGGAATTGATGGCCTAAAATAGTTTCGACTTCACCTTTGGACCTGCTGAAGAATTCGCTGATCTCAACTTCGGGCCGCTTCGCGGCTGGACTTTTGGTCTGGATCTCGATCAATAAGCGGACTCCAACCTCGAACTCCGCTTTCGGTCTCATGTTCCCATCGCCCTTTTTCTTTGCGATGACTTTGCCCGTTGAAACCAATCCTGTTTCGCGGTCACGGTAGGAATAAAAACTTTGATTCGCATTCCAACCCGCAATGAGGGATTTTTTCAGCGTATCAGCCTGCGATTGCACAAGCAAAGTTTCTTCTTCAGGCTTGTTGAGTTCCTTCGCGATCTGTTGAATAAAATGCGCTTCACGATATAACATGGCTTCCAATGATGGGCTGTGAACCAGCGAAATATCCAGGCCCTGCGACCAGGGATTCCAGACATCGAAAATGGGATTGTCATCGAAGCCTGTTTGCAAAATATGATCCCATTCCGGCGCGCCGTCGCGGTTGCGGTCATGTGCGGAGGAAAACCATGCCCAGAAAAATTTTGCTAATTTTGGATATACGTCTGCGAGAAATACATTATCTTGTGTGGCTTGATAATATTTCCATGCAAGGCTGGCCAGCATAGGTGCGGCAATTAATTTTCCGCGCTGACCGGCGAGACCGGGTTTGTTATCCACTTCGCCGTCTTCATTTTGCGTGGAAAGAAAATTGAGAATGAGATTCTTTGTTATTTTCGGCGCGCCATGCAAAATACTGGAGATGTAATAGGCCTCCAGCATGGATTGTCCGTTCCACGAGGGCGCATAATCTGTGCCATCACCTTTGCGTGAAAAACCGTTGTCTATGTGACGGGCGTTGACAAAAGATGGATTCGGTAAATGCTCACCGCCGCTAAAAAATAATCCATGCGCGGCTTTTTGGCTGAATGCGAGTGCGGCATCCCAGGCGGGGTCGCCGGTGCGGATGTCCAAGACTTGTGATGCATCCATCATTTCAATGCGGGTACGTTCCGCTTCCCAGGGACGTGCGGCGCTGCGGCGCGCGAGTTCAAAGGATGTGGCCACGGTATCCAGCGCGGCTTCAGCGAAGGTGATCTGTCTCGTCGCACCGGGGCCAAGTTCCAGGTCCAGCAGGAGCGAGGGCTGAGGTCCAGAGCCATGCTTGGGGCCTCCAGTCATAAAGATGACAGGCGCAATTCCGCTGGTTTGTCCCGCCAAAATATTTACCAATTGTTGCTGCGTGGGGATGATGGATTGGCCGTCCAGGGGAGCAAGCGCGGCGCATACTTCCAATTTAAGTTGACGTGTGGCATTGCTTTTGTTGGTGAGAATTACTCGTCCTGCAACAGCGTGAGATTCAGGAACCCAAAATTCGGTTGTAACGAGCAGGTTTTCAAGGGGAACAAAATCAAGCGTTAGGAAGTTTGGGTAGTAACGGCGCAGTGACGGTTTGGAGATAAAGGTGTTAGGGTCTGTAACAGCGGTATTGTTTTCGGTAAAGCGCAGGTACAGGCGCATGGAGCGCGCGCGTAAACCAAAGGTTGTGATCAGGGAAATAGCGGAACGTTCTGCATCTGTAGAGCCAAGTTCCATTTCCCAGATATGATCGTTAACATAGTCGGGCTTGCATAAACGGGCGTCCGCTGCGAGAGAAAGATAGAGCGGGTCGCCGAGGCTTAAAGACCAATCGCGCATGGCGCTTATTGTACGGGCGAAATGACGGGAGGTCAAACGGGTATAATCCCGTCACACCTGCACTTGCGTGCGGTGCAAGTGTTGCGAGCAGGATGTTTTTTCCGACGAAGCAATCTCCAACAAGTGATGAGGATTGCTTCGGGCTAATAACAAGAGCGCCCTCGCAATGACGGAACTTAAACAATGAGGAGACTAATGATGGCTGGACTTTATTTTGAGGAATTTTCTGTTGGGCAAAAAGTTAACACTGTCGGGCGGACAGTAAGTGAGGGCGATATTTTTAATTTTGCCGGGCTGACGGGTGACTTCAATCAGATCCACACCAACGCGGCCTTCGCCAGCAAGACTCAATTTGGCCAGCGCATCGCACACGGACTTTTGGGACTGTCCCTTGCAACAGGCCTGATCATGCAGACCGGATTTCTGGAAGGCACGGTGCTGGCTTTCCGCGAGATCAACGAGTGGAAATTCGTTAAACCTTTTTTAATTGGGGACACGATCTCCGCCGAATTAACCATCACAGAAACCAAAGCCCTGCCGCGCATCGGCGGCGGTTCGATCGTTGCGGCGATTATGGTCAAGAATCAAAGTGACGAAATTTGCCAGCGCGGTTCATTGAATCTGCTGGTGTTGAGTAAGCCGAAATAAATTGGTTTCCGTCATTGCGAGGCGCTCTTGTTCTTAGACGAAGCAATCCCCAATACGACGCTGAGATTGCTTCGTCGGGAAGAACAAGTGCCCTCCTTGCAATGACGGAAAATATTAAGCGGATACATTATGAGCAACGAAGATAACGACCGATTACGCCGATTAATAAAATCTGAAGGGGAGACTCAGGGTGAATTTAAACCCGCGCCTGTGGAACCTCCATCCAAAACAACCGATAAATATTATCGTCCCGCGCTGGATAAAGACAATATGCCCTTGCCGCGCCGCGTTGATGAAATAGACGTGGAAGGCACACGTGTTACGCGCGCCGCGTACGAGCCGACTTCAAGGCATGTCCCTTTGGAACCTGAGGGGAATGCAGCGGATACATCATCTCAATTTAACAATTTGTTATCCCGGTTGAAAATCCCCTCCATCAACTGGCGCGGAAATATGGGATGTGTCCTGCGCGGTTTGATCGTAACAACTTTTGCAGTTGTTATATTTGGCTTGTGCGCGGGGTCTTATTTTGTCTATCAATATTATTCCATCGCAAGCGCGCTTCCGGATGTGGAGGGTTTGAGCGACCGCGCTTCACAATTTGAGACCACCCGTATTTTGGACCGCAACGGGCAGCTGCTTTACGAAATCCTGGATCCAACTGCGGGACGCCGTACGTATATCCCGATTGCAGATATTTCCCCGAATCTGATTGCCGCCACCATTGCAACAGAAGACAAGGATTTTTACACCCACCCGGGTTTTGACCTGTTTGCCATGATGCGCGCATTGTGGCAAAACTATCAGAGCGGCGGGACGGTTTCGGGCGCTTCCACCATCACGCAGCAATTGGCGCGCGCGCTTTTGCTTACCCCTGAAGAACGCGCCGAACGCACTTATTCCCGCAAAACACGCGAGATCATCCTTGCTTCAGAAATCACGCGACGATATACAAAAGATGAAATCCTTGAACTGTACTTAAACGAAATCTATTATGGCAACCTGGCCTATGGTGTCGAAGCCGCTGCAGAGACCTACTTTGGCAAATCTGCAAAAGAACTCACGATGGGTGAAGCCTCATTCCTGGCAGGCCTGCCACAGTCACCTGCTGTTTATGATATTTACACCAATTCGGAGGTTACGCTTGTCCGCCAGCAGCAAGTGTTGGTACTAATGTTCCAATTGAGCAGTGAACAAGGCTGCATTGATGTAAGCAACAGCCCTGCTCCGGTCTGTGTTGACCCGCTGATCGCCACACAAGCTGCGGATGAGATGAAGGTTTATCCATACCGCCCGATATCCTTTGATGCAAAATATCCGCATTGGGTCAACTTTGTGCGTTCGCAGCTTGAATCTCAATACGATGCGCAAACGATCTACCGCTCCGGCTTTGTGGTGTACACAACCCTTGATCCGCTATTGCAGGATAAGGCCCAGCAGCTTGTCACCGATCAAGTTGCGGCAATGATAGATAGTAATGCTCATAACGGCGCTTTGGTGGCCATCCGCCCCTCAACCGGAGAAATTCTTGCGATGATCGGCTCGCCTGATTTCAACAATGATGCGATTTCCGGGCAGATCAACATGGCCGATAGTCCCACGCGTCAACCGGGTTCATCCATCAAACCTTTTACATATGTTGCGGCCTTTGAAAAAGGCTGGACTCCTTCAACGTGGATTTGGGATGTGCCCACAAAGTTTCCCGATGGGGCAAACCCACCCTATGAACCTAGAAACTATGACGGCAAATTCCACGGCGGCATGACCGTCCGTACGGCTCTCTCGAACTCATTTAATATCCCGGCAGTTAAAACCCTTGAATTTGTTGGTATCTATGATGACCCGAACACGCCCGCAAAAGAAGGCATGATCGCCATGGCCGAAAGGCTGGGCATTACATCACTTACGCGTAACGACTACGGACTCTCCCTCACGCTTGGCGGCGGTGATGTCAGCCTGATTGACATGACCTCTGCCTATTCTGTTTTCGCCAACAGCGGCCAGCGCATGCCGCCTGTTTCCATCCTCAAGATCACGGATTTTGCAGGCAAAATTATTTACGAATACACCCCACAAGCCAGTGAGCCGGTAATCCGCCCGGAACATGCTTATCTTATTTCATCCATTCTTTCTGACAACGATGCCCGCTCATTTACCTTCGGACGTAATTCAGCGCTTAACTTATCCTTCCCTGTTGCGGCAAAGACAGGCACCACCAACGACATCCGCGACAATTGGACGCTCGGTTACACTCCTGATCTCGTCACCGGTGTATGGATCGGCAATGCGGATTACACGCCCATGACCAACTCATCAGGTTTAAGCGGCGCGGCTCCGATCTGGTCACAGTTTATGGAATTTGCGGTACCTTACCTAACCAATGGCGCGCCAACCCCATTCAATCGTCCATCAGGAATTGTGGATACAGTAGTATGCAGGCTTTCCGGTACGGAGCCTTCGAATTCATGCGGCAGCCAATATACTGAAGTCTTTGCTTTTGACCAGCCTCCATTACCGCCCGGTCAGGATCTTGTTCGTCGTGTAAAGATCGATCTGTGGACGGGTTTCCAGGCATCTGATGTCTGCAAAGGCCCAAGTGAAGAAGAATTGGTTTTAAACGTTACAGATAAATGGGCGCGTGAATGGTTCGACACAGACACCGGGCGCAGCTGGCTTGAAGATCATGGTTTACCCCGAAAGCCTTATTTTGCGCCAGATCGAGAATGTACAGCCAGTGACCCTCAACCGATCATTGGAATTAACCTCGATGATGGACAAGTCATCACAACGTCAAGTCTGGAAATTAAAGGTTCCGCCGCAGCAGATGATGGATTCAAGAAATGGGTTTTGGAGTATGGTCAAGGCGCAGACCCCGGCTCATGGTCATTGCTGAGCGAGAGCAATAGTCCGGTAGAGAATGGAACTCTTTTCGTATGGGATTTATTCAATGTGCCGAGTGGTCCTGTTACGTTGCGCTTGACATTGGTCGGCGATAAAACGGAAGTGGATGAACGTGTCACACTTAACCTCAGCCTGCCTCCTACTCCCACAGTTTCACCTCCCCCGGATACAGCTATTCCTCCCACCCTGCCGCCGACAGAGACGCCCACGCAGGCGATTATCATTCCTACCGATACACCTGTGCCGCTGCCTACTGAAACTGCCACACAGTTTCCAACGGCAATCCCGTAAGAGTAAGGTAATGATCAGGTAAACAGAATCAGTTTACAGTCACGAATGATGCGGACATCTGCCTAAAGTGCGCCGCCTCTTCACTGATTAACACCCTTGACGAGCAAGCCCTGTGTGCGTATAATCTGTCCGTTGGATGTAAAAAAACGAGCTTAAACATTGCAAGCGCTTGAGAAAATATTCTCACAGCGCTTGCCTTTGTTTGTCTCTGCGTTAAAGCGACTACACGCTACCCAGAGAATGTTCGAATCTCAGTTTATTTTTTTGAGGAGAGTACCAGTGGAAACCAAGGGACTAACCGCACTCCGTATCAGCCTTGCCTCGCCGCAAACGATCTTGTCATGGTCGTATGGTGAGGTACTCAAACCCGAAACGATTAATTATCGCCGCTTACGACCGGAAAAAGATGGGTTGTTTTGTGAAGCCATTTTTGGCCCCACCCGCGACTGGCAGTGTTACTGCGGCAAATACAAGAACCCCCGTTATAAAGGCATCACCTGCGATAAATGCGGCGTGGAAGTAACGCGCTCTGCAGTTCGTCGTGAACGCATGGGGCATATCACACTTGCCACGCCTGTGGCACATATTTGGTATACCCGCCGCATCCCGTCACAAATGGGAATGCTGCTCGATGTTTCGCGCCGCAACCTGGACCGTGTGTTGTATTTCGCTCAATATATCGTTACCTATGTGGACGAAGAAGCGCGCAAGAAGGCACTGCAGCGCCTTGAAGACGAAATCTCAGTGTCTGAGCGCGAGCAGGCCGCTGGCGTAAACTCCAAGATCGCCGAGATCAAAACCAACCGTGATCACAAGATCGCCGAGCTTAAGCAAAAACAGGCTGTCCTTGAACAGGGTTACGATGAAGGCATTGCCGAGCAAATGGAGCCGATCATCAAAGAGGGTCAGAAACTTGAGAAGCAGCTTCAAGACCAGATGGGTGAACCCGCCAAGAAGACCATTATCTTTGAACTTACCGGCGAGAAGATCATTGATGCCGGTGATAAGGTCAATAGCAAGCATATTACAGCCATTCAAAAGAATGTCCAAAAGAAATTGGAAGTTCTTGAGAATGAACTGAAAGACAAGAAACAGCGCGAATTGGAAAGTATCAAGACCCAATCTGCAACTTTCAAAGCGCAAGCCGACCAGGACATGGAGGCTTTACGCAATGAGCTGGAGAATCAAACCACCACATCATCGAACAATTCATCACGCTTACGCGATGAATTGGTGGAACTTCGTCCATTCACTTTTCTCAGCGAAATCCGCTACCGCGAACTCAAGCAGCGTTGGGGACAGGTCTTCCGCGCCGACATGGGCGCCGAGGCCTTCTTCGACATTCTCGAACGCCTCGACCTCGATAAACTTTCTGAGGAATTGTGGCACGAGGTTCGCACCACCAAGAGCAAGCAGAAGCGCAAAAAGTCTACGACCCGTTTGAAGGTGGTGGAAGCTTTCCGCCGGTCTGGCAACAGTCCCGCGTGGATGATCCTTACCGTTCTGCCCGTCATTCCTCCAGACTTGCGCCCGATGGTGCAGTTGGATGGCGGACGCTTCGCGACATCTGATCTTAACGATCTTTATCGCCGTGTGATCAACCGCAACAACCGCTTGAAGAGATTGCTTGAACTTGGCGCACCGGATGTCATCATCCGCAATGAGAAGCGCATGTTGCAGGAGGCTGTTGATAGCCTCATCGACAATTCACAGCGAGGTAAAGCCCTCTCCCGCCGCGGCCGACGCGAGCTCAAATCCTTGAGCGATATGCTTAAAGGCAAGAAGGGACGCTTCCGCCGCAACCTGCTCGGCAAACGCGTGGATTATTCCGGTCGTTCCGTGATCGTGGTCGGTCCACAATTGAAATTGAATCAATGCGGTTTGCCCAAGAGCATGGCGCTTGAGTTGTATCGTCCGTTTGTGATTGCTCGGCTCGTACAAAATAATTATGCCGCAAATGTAAAAGGCGCCCGCCGCTTGATCGAACGCAACAGGCCCGAGGTCTGGGAAGCGCTCGAAAGCGTGATTGGTGACCGCCCTGTTTTGCTGAATCGCGCTCCTACTTTGCATCGTCTCGGTATCCAGGCGTTTGAGCCGATCCTTATCGAAGGCTCTGCCATTCAGTTACATCCGCTCGTCACGACCGCCTTCAACGCCGACTTTGACGGCGATCAAATGGCCGTCCATGTCCCACTTTCACAAAAGGCTGTGACAGAAGCCCGCGAACTTATGCTGGCTTCCAAGAATCTGCTCAAGCCTGCTGATGGTGAACCGATCATCTCCCCATCCAAGGATATGGTGCTGGGCGTGTATTATCTGACCATGGAAAAGAAAGCCATTCATCGCGGCGACGGCCGCGCTTTTGCAGATATCGATGAAGTGGAGCTCGTATACGCTCTCGATCAAGTGGAAATTCACACCGAGATCAAATTCCGCGCGAAGACCTGGTACGACGACAAGGGTGACCGCCTGCCCGAAGCTGAGTATCGTGTCATCAATACAACTGTAGGCCGCGTGTTGTTTAATCGTGTTTTGCCTGAGCAGGTGCAATTCGTCAACCAAAAACTTGACAAGGGCGGCGTGAAAGACCTGATCGCGGAAGTGTATGAATTGTGCGGACAGGAAGTAACCACCGATGTAGCTGATGCAATAAAGAGTATTGGCTTTGAATACGCGACGAAATCCGGTACGACGCTCGCGGTTGCGGATATTTCCATCCCGCCGGAACGCAAGGGCATCATTGAAGAGGCCCTTAAGTCTGTGGAAGTGGTTCTACGCGACTTCCGCCGCGGCTTGCTCACCGAGCAGGAAAAGAGTGAACGCGAGATCCAGATCTGGCAGGAAACCACAGAACGTGTGGGTATTGCCGTGCGAAAACATATGGATCCCGATGGCAATCTTTCCACCATGGCAACCTCCGGCGCGACCAAAGGCGGTTTCTCAACAATTTCCCAATTGGCGGGTATGCGCGGTTTGATGGCTGACCCTTCCGGTCGTATCATTCCCATGCCGATCCGCTCCAACTTCCGCGAAGGTCTCACCGCGCAGGAATACTTCATCTCCACGCACGGTGCGCGCAAAGGTCTTGCAGATACAGCTCTTCGTACCGCGGATGCCGGTTACCTGACCCGCCGTCTTGTTGATATTGCGCAGGACATCATCATCAACGAACATGACTGCGGCACTCATGAAGGCATATGGGTTCGCACAACAGATGATGTTGCCGGCCAGGCGATCATGAGTCGTATTTACAGCCGCCTTACCGCTGAACGCGTTCTTGACCCCAAGACAGGCGAAGTGCTTGCAGAATACAATGATGTCATCACCCACGATCTGGCACGCAAGATCGCCAACGCAGGTGTGACCGAAATTAAACTCCGCTCGCCGATGACCTGCCAGCTTACACATGGCATCTGCTCAAAATGCTACGGCATTGACCTCGCGCGCGGTGAAATGGTGGAACTTGGCGCTGCAGTTGGCATTGTGGCGGCCCAGTCCATTGGCGAACCTGGCACGCAATTAACACTGCGTACCTTCCACACCGGCGGTGTAGCCGCAACCAGCGCAGACATCACAACCGGTCTCCCGCGCGTGGAGGAAATCTTTGAAGCCCGCAAAATGCCAAAAGGTGAAGCGGTCGTTGCCGAGATCGCCGGTGTCGTACGCGTGATGCAATCCGAGAAATATACGGACATGCGTGAAGTCCATATTGAACATGCAGAAATGGTACACGACGAATACGTGATTCCCGAGGAATGGAAATTCATCGCAAAGGATGAAAGCGAAGTGCAGGCCGGTGATATCCTTGCAACCAAGGAAAAGGCCACCATCACAGCACAACATGCAGGCCGCATTGCCGTGGAAAAGAAGGATCGCAAGATCATCGTTTCCTATGAACAACGCGAAGAAGCTGTCGAGGATATTCCCACGACCTCCCGCCTGCTCGTCAAAGACGGCGCGCATGTGAAAGCCGGCCAGCCGTTAACGGAAGGCTCGCTCAACCCGCATCGCATTCTGAAGATCCAGGGACGTGACGCCTGCCAGATGTATCTCATGACCGAAGTGCAGAAAGTGTACCGTTCACAAGGCCAGAATATTCACGACAAACACTTTGAGGTCATCATCCGCAAGATGTTGAGCAAAGTGCAGGTCACACGCCCCGGCGATACCAAGTACCTGCCCGGTGATGCAGTTGATCGCCTTGAGATCCGCAAACAGAATGAAGCCCTGCTTGCAGACGGAAAAATAGCGGCGCGCTTCCAGGAAGTTTTGCTCGGTGTAACGAAAGCCTCGCTCAGCACCGACTCATTCCTTTCGGCTTCCTCCTTCCAGCACACCATCAAAGTGCTGGCAAGCGCAGCCATCGGTTCCACAACAGATCCGCTCTTCGGCTTGAAGGAAAACGTGATCATCGGCAAACTCATCCCCGCAGGGACAGGCTTTATTCATGGCCGCTTTGCAGATGAAGAAACCGTCCACAACGCCACGCAGTGGTCAAACCTCCCAGACATGGGCAGCATCTAAACAACACGAAACAAGGGCGACCCGCAAAGGTCGCCCTTGTCTTTTATAATGCAAGTATGAATATGCGGAAGAATGTTTCCAAAAAGCCAGAGGGACAACCCCGTTCGCATCATCCCTCTTTTGAGAAGCGAATGGGGCAACCAACGCGAGGGAAGACTGCATCCAATAGACTTCGCCGAGTCGACAATTTTATTCTGCTCTATGAGCCGTCGCTTCTCACGCGGACCGATGGACTGTTCGCTGATTCATTCTTCATTGATCTTGGCTACGGCTTTGACCCTCGCACCACCCTCGAAAGCGCCGCGCGTTTCAGGCGCGTGAATCCAAATCTCCCCATCCTCGGCGTTGAAATTGACAAGGAACGTGTGGATGCAGCATTACCTTACGAGGATAAGATCACACACTTTCGGCTGGGCGGATTTAACTTGCCTTTGCACGCAGGCGAATCGGTCAGGTTGATCCGCGCGTTTAATGTCCTGCGTCAATATGAAGAAAAGGATTTCGCGCCCGCATACGAACGTCTCGCTGATTATGTCTTGCCCGGCGGATTAATGATCGAAGGCACGTCGAATCCATTTGGCAGTATTTGGGTGGCCAACCTTGCTAGAAAAACTCTGGAGTCCAGAAGCTTGCTTCTGGATGACCGACAGCAAGCTGTCGGAGTCCAGAGTAAATGGAAATTTGAAGCGCTTGTCTTCAGCACCAATTTCAGCATGGGGTTTGACATCACAGATTTTCAAGCGGTGCTGCCCAAGAATCATATCCATCATGTAATCGAAGGTGAGCCGATCCATAACTTCTTTGAAGCGTGGAAACGTTCCGCCGCCGAGACATCATCGGCAAAAGTATTTGGAACAAAGCAGTGGTTTATTGCAGCCGCTGAAAGCCTTGCGGCCAAAGGATACAAAATAGACCTGCACAAAAAATGGCTTGCCAAAGGCTGGTTGATCTGGAACAGGAAATACTGATCGGGGAACAAGGGGGTCATTTTAAGCGTCTACTATATGGTTTGTTCAAAACATTTCCTGCACCAAGAGAAAATCATGTTACGCTCTCATCAATTTTACTTTCCCGCTGCCGTATTATTAATTGCCAGTATGGCCTGTGCCGCGCCGGGTATTACTACGCCTGATACAGGGATCATAAGCACCGCCGCCGCGCAGACGGTGATTGCCGGACTGACGCAGAATGCCCCGCAGGAAACTTTGTTGCCCGCATTGGAAGCAACTCCAACGGTCACGTTCACGCTTGAGCCGCCAACCTTTACGCCTACTGAAACGGTCACGCCCAGCCCGGTCTTCACAGCTACGCCACAGATTCCCTTGATCAGTGTTTCCGTAAATACCAATTGCCGCAATGGCCCTGGCAAAGTTTATAACTTGCAAGGCGCTTTGCTGGTCGGTGAAGTGGCCCAGGTCTACGGCCGTGACCCGACAAATAATTATTGGTATATCCGCAACCCGGATGCTGGCCCGGAATTTTGCTGGGTATGGGGAGAATACGCCACTTTGAGCGGTCCGGTCTTACTCTTGCCAGTATTTACCCCGCCGCCTACTCCCACAGCCACGCTGACTCCCACACCCACATTCACGCCTACGCCGTCCCCAGCTTTTAGTGCTGAGTATGCAAGCCTGGATACATGCAACAGCAGTTGGTGGACGGAGATCAAATTGAAAAATACAGGCTCGATTCAATTAAAGTCTGTGAACATTTCGGTGAAAGATAAAGTCACAAATGTTGTTCAGGTGGCTTTAGCAGATGGCTTTATCGATATTGATGGTTGTTTGAAAACAACTACAAAGGACAAGCTCGACATTGGTGACACCTATCTTTTAAGCGCACCAGCGTTCAACTACGACCCAACGGGACACGAACTGGCAGTAAATATTACTCTTTGTTCAGATACAGGCCAGAAAGGGCTGTGCGCAACCAGAAAGATCAACGTCACCCCGTAAGATTCGTCATCGCGAGCGCCAATGCTCTTTTGGCAGCGTGGTGATCTCCATTTTTGTTTGATATATCCCTAACTCGGGCAAGCCGAAACCAAAAAGGATTCAACCACAAAGGCAACAAAGGAACACAAAGGAAAACCTAAAAAAACCTTCGTGACCCTTTGTGACCCTTCGTGGTTCAAAAAATTCTTATACAAAAAGC
>JBBSCM010000092.1:0-12955 GCA_038250295.1 Anaerolineales bacterium
ACAACCATCTCCGCGCCGCCCACTTCGTGCCAAACCTGGTGGACGTTATCTTTGGGCGAGCATCATTTTTGGGTTGAGGGTGTAATGACGAGCGGCGAGACAGTGAAGAGCAATGTGGTGACGATAAATATCGTGAACTAAGATCTTGGAGTATATATGTCAAATAGTGATTCGAAAACCGTCTGGTCTTCCGAAGATGGGGACTTACGCAAAAAAGATGAGAAGCCTGTAAGCGTCAATTCCCTGCCGCCTCAACAGCAGGTGATTTATTTGCATCGCGAATCCAAGGGGCGCGGCGGGAAGGGTGTCACGCTTATCAAAGGTCTGGCGCTTTCAGAAGGGGAACTATCCACGCTGGCGAAGAAGATCAAGCAAGCCTGCGGCACTGGCGGGACAGTCAAGGACGGCGTGATCGAAATCCAAGGCGAACACCGCGAAAAAATTGCTGACACTTTGCGCAAGTTGGGGTACAAGGTCAAGGTGGCTGGGGGATAACGTCAGTCAAGCAATTTTTCCTCCCCCGCTTCAATTCTCATGGCTAAGCGATTCTCGATTGGCGTAGCATATGGTGGGTATAATTCAACAGATCGTTCAACATCCATAACCCTGGAGGCAAAGAAGATATATGATGAAGAAATTGTTGTCTGTTAGTTTAATTGTGGCCGCGCTTGCTTTGGCGGCTTGTGGCTCTGGAGGCGCGGATGCGGTCGCAACTTTAGCATCTGTCCCTCCTGAATACGCCGGTCAGACCAATCCCCTGGGTGCAGATGCCTCAACCGAGGGCGCAAGTTTGTTCAAGATAAATTGTGAAGCCTGCCACGGCCCGCAAGGGCATGGCGATGGCCCTGCGGGTGCAGCACTGGACCCTCAACCGAAGAATTTGGCTGTGTTACAAGCTGCGGCCGGCGATGATTACCTTTATTGGCGCATCAACACCGGCAGGGAAGGCACCTCCATGGTCGCATGGAAGGGCGTCCTGACCGACGAGCAGATCTGGCAGCTTGTAGCGTTCATCCGCACGCTCAAATAACCGAGGTTGCGCACCGTCCCGAAGGTTCTCGCAAATTAGGCATGCCTTTTGCTCAAACATCACCTGCACCGGCGCAAGCAGTAAGGCGAATTAAATAAAAAAAATAAGTTCGTTATAAAAGTGAGACGCCCTGAAAAAGGGCGTCTCACTTTTTGTTTAAAATGATTTTTGGTTTCCAGGCTTAGCCGATCAAAGCTTTCATTCTTCGCGCAAGTTCATCCGGACGGAATGGTTTCATGATGTAATCATTTGCCCCCGCCAGGAAGGCAATGGCTTTGCTGTCTTTCTCGTCCATGGCGGTGATAATGACAATGGGTGTCTGTGAAAAATTTGGGTCCGCTCGAAGAGTTCGGCATAACTCAAATCCGTTCGGTTCAGGCATCATAAGATCAAGGATAAAGAGGTCTGGGTGAATTAAGTTTGCTGTTTGGACCGCTTTTGAGCTTTCGTTTACCGCGGCTGTTTCATAGCCTTCCATCGACAACAGTTTTTCCAAAAAAAAAGTGATCTGCTTGTCGTCGTCCACAATCAAAATCTTCGGCATGGTCATGTTCCTGCTTGATTTGATGAGTTCCATTCAATGAAATCAATACAATAATTTGAGGTTATTTTGAAAAATAGCGCAGCTAGAATATTAATGTCCTAATTCTTAGGGAAAGTTCCTCAATGCGGAATGGCTTTGTAAGATAGTCATTTGCCCCGGCGCCGAAAGCCACCACCCTGCTGTCACTATCGTCGAGGGCGGTAATGATAATGATCGGCGTTTTTGAAAAATGCGGATCCAAGCGCAATATTCTGCATAACTTGAAGCCGTCAGGGTCCGGCATCATAAGATCAAGTAAAAAGAGATCGGGATTTGTGGATTGTGCAATCTGGACCGCTCTCGAGCTGTCGTTTACCGTTATGGATTCATATCCTTCCATAGCGAGGATTTTCTGAAGCAGAGTTGTAGCTTGTATATCATCATCCACGATCATGATTTTGGACATAATAATTTTCCTGAAATCCTATTGATTCGTATTATACCCTTTTGCGATTGCAGGCGATCGGTCTTAACGATTAATTTTCATAACAAAAATCGCTCTCGGTTTACAGGGCGAGAAGCGAAGATCAGGGTTGTATCACTGTGCTGGCGGCAGAATTGCTCCATCCTTGCCGCAACGCCGAAAAGTCTTTAGGTCTTACTGATCAATCCTTTTATGATCGATCTAAGCTCGTTGGGGTGGTAGGGTTTTGTGAGGTAGTCCGTCGCTCCAGCGCCATAGGCAACCGCCCTGCTGTCGGCATCGCTTAAGGCGGTAAGAATAATGACCGGTGTGTGCGCAAATTTCCGCTCTGCACGGAGAAGCCTGCACAACTTAAACCCATCGATTTCAGGCATCATCAAGTCGATTAGGAAAATATCGGGGTTTTCAGAATCCGCCTTTTGAACGGCCCTGGTACTGTCGTTTATTGAAACAGGTACGTATCCCTCCATTTTCATAAGATTTTCCAACAAGTCTGTCGCCTCTTTATCATCGTCTACGATCATGATCTTTGTCATAAGCTATATTCCTGGCCTGCATTAATTGATTGCCGATTTTTCGCACTGTCCCGTAGATTATACCCACAAGCAGGATCGAATCACAAGAAATCTGAGGGTGTATCAAACAAAATTATTCATTAATATTATAACTCTTTTGTATGGCGGGTGAAAAAAACCAGAATAACCCGCCCGGATGGAAATCGAATAATGAGAGTTTATCGAGGCGGGTCGATCAGATCCTTTATTTTTCGCGCAAGGTCATTAATATCGAAGGGTTTGGTAATGTAGTCATTCGCTCCCGCACCGAAAGCGACTACCCTGCTGTCGTTATCGTCCAGGGCGGTAACAATGATGATGGGTGTAACAAAGAACTTCGGCTCTGCGCGCACCATTCTGCACAATTTGAAACCATCCGGTTCAGGCATCATCAGGTCGAGCAAAAACAGGTCCGGATTGATCGACCTTGCCGCCTGAATCGCGATTGAACTGTCGTTGATGGAAATGGCATCATAACCTTCCGCGGTCAAGACCCTTTCCAACAAAGCTGTAGTAGGCACATCATCGTCCACGATCAAAATTCTCGACATAATTTTCCTGGATTAATTTGATTACATTGTGAAACTATCTTAGTTTACGCAGTATCGCATAATTTAGTAAACAAGAAATTCAATTTTCACCCGCAATCTCCGACAAAAAGTTTATTGTATTATGAGACAAGCATTAGATGAGTAATAGTATACGATAAAACAGGCGTGTTTAAATAGCTGCAAACAGATTGACAACTGTAAATGAGACGCTCTTTCGCCGCTTTAGGGCGCGGACAAGAGGCGCCATCTTTACCGCCTGCGACTCTCAAGATTTATACTGCCAAGTTTCCACGATTTAGGAACTTAGAAGTTAAATGCTTGCTTTTTGAACCGTGCCGAATTTTTTGAACCACGAAGGATCACAAAGGTTTTTTTAGGTTTTCCTTTGTGTTCCCTTGTTGCCTTTGTGGTTGAATCCTTTTTGGTTTCGGCTTGTCCGAGTTAGGGAGTATGGGGGAAAAGATTTTGATGATTAATTCAATAAAGCTTCTATTCTGGACGCAAGCTCGTCAAGATTGAATGGCTTGGCAAGATAATCATTTGCGCCGAGGGCGGTTGCGCGGCTGTTGCTGATATCCATGGCGGTAATGATCAGGATCGGGGTCTCCGCGAAGCGCGGGTCCGCGCGCAGCATGCTGCACAGAGTGAAACCGTCCGGCGGCGGCATCATCAGATCAAGGATGAAGAGATCGGGATCCAGCGAGTTTGCGGTTTGGATCGCCTTGGAACTGTTGTTGATTGTGGTTACATCATAGCCTTCTGCGGCAAGAACTTTTCTTAGCAAAGTTGTAACTTGTGCGTCATCGTCTACGATCAGGATTTTTGCCATAATATTTTTTCCTGTGGATTCCGAGAGATTTTATTTTTTAAGACTGTCTTAATCAGTGACCTTACGCACCTAATCGTGATTCCCTGAACGGAGCGACACTCCCTGGCACCGCCCGCCACTATAGTCCCCGAAGCGGAGCGAGTGTGAGGGCAAGTGTGCGCCGCACGCCAGTGCAGATGAGGGTCTCTACCTCTGAAATCAGAGATTCTTCGCTCTGCTCAGAATAACACTGCGTAAGGTGAGTTAATCATACAATTAAAAATAGTTTACGGCAAGCTAGTTATTCAACCAAAAGGGTGACAATTCTGCCCTGCAGGCGAGAGTTGACCGCCATTCGGTCTGTTGTTTCACAACTTCTCTCTCAATGGAAGTAGGGATTATTTCATGTTGATATGATACGCAGGCTCCGAAATCACCCGCGGAAAAGTAATGATAAACTTCGTCCCTTTGCCCTCGTTGGATTGCAGCTTAATTTCCCCTTTCAAGGCATTGATTACAAGATTGTGGACGATTGCCAACCCCAGCCCGGTTCCGCCAATCGAACGGCCCGTTGTAAAAAATGGCTCAAAGACCCGCACCTGATTTTCTTTCGAAATTCCCACGCCATGGTCGCGCACGCTCAAGCGATAATGGTCATCACCCTCCATTTCAACGATTACTTCTGCAACACCGCCCACTCCATTGGGATAAGCATAACGTTCCACATTGTTTAATAAATTGATCAGGATCTGGGAAAGAATACCGTGATATCCCATCCATTCCTTTTTATCCAAAGGCAGCTTATCGTGAAACTTAACCTGAATCTGATTGCGCATTAAATTGACCATAAGCAGCCCGACAGTTTCCTTGACTGCTTCCGAAATATCAAATAGATCTCTTTCATCCGCCAACTGGTTTACGGATACTTTCTTAAAATCCTGCACCAGGCGATGAGCACGCTCCACATTACGGCGCATCAGTTCCAGCGATTCCGCAATATCTGCAGCGCGCTGGGTTGTCATTTCCTCGGGCGCCGCCAGCTCTCTCGCCATAACGCTCACAGCGGTATTAATCACGCTCAAAGGTGTATTGATCTCATGAGCGACACCAGCGACCAATTGCGTAAGGGCGCGCTGTTTTTCCACTTCCATTTGCGCGGCCAGTGTGTGCCGTGAAAGCGTATCTTTAAATTCGCGGTCATTCGCCGCGCGTGTCTGATCGCTTAGAACTGAAAATATCTCGATGACCTCTTCGGGCCCGGACTTACGAATAATCTTAAGCATGAGATCGCGATCAATGATCAAAAATTCAGCATCCCTGGTAACCGTAACAGTGGCCTCGCGCGGCTCCTTGCTCAACACGGCAAGTTCGCCAAAAACCTGGTGCGCAGATAAGTGCCCAAGATTGATCGTTTCACCATCTGCCTGCTTACGCTCGATCTTCACATTGCCTTTGAGAATTAAATACATCGCGGTCGAATGCTCCCCTTGACGGAATACAACCGTATCCTCTTTAAGCGCAAGCTTCAGCGCAGCATTGGCGATCTCGTTCAATTGCTCCATGGGAAAAGAAGTAAACAATGAGAATTTGCGCAGTACTTCCGCGTTGAGTGTGCCTTTTTTATTTACCATCAGCTTTACTTTCCACCGCAAAAATGGCAGACATCCTGCGTGCAATGCCTGTATGGATTATTTTCATAAATGGAATTTTACTATCTTTTTTTCTTTTATTGAAAGCTATTTTGCCGCGATATGTCAATCCCGCTCCTTAATGCCTCATAAGTTGCAGGAATTATTTTTGGTGATTGGAACGACTCGGTGATGATGGACGGGTCCTTCATCCCATGACCTGTGCATACCACCACGACTCTTTTACCTTTCGTATCCAGCTTGCCGACAATTGATTCTGCCAACAGGCCAGCCAGCCCTGCGGCAGATGCCGGCTCGACCCAAACCCCTTCCGCTGCCAATATTTTCTGAGCTGACAGAATCTCTGCATCCGTAACAGCAATGATCTTGCCACTGGATTGTTCCGCTGCCTCAAGCGCTTGTTCCCCACGCGCTGGTTTGCCTATACGAATGGCAGTTGCGATGGTCTCTGGTTTTTCAACTGGATGACCCAGCACAAGTGGAGCCGCCCCGGCAGCCTGAACACCCAGAATGCGCGGCAGTCCTTTTTGGTATTGTTTGAAACCTGCCCAATACGATGTTATGTTTCCTGCGTTTCCAACAGGTAAACATAACCAATCAGGCGCGGAGCCGAGGTCATCACAAATTTCAAAGGCGGCGGTTTTTTGTCCCTCAATGCGATATGGATTAATTGAATTGACGAGGGCAATGGGCGTTTTTTGCGTGATCTCAACAACCAGAGTCAGCGCATCATCGAACGAACCCTGAATTTGGATCACCTCTGCCCCATAGGCAATGGCGCCGGCAAGCTTCCCAACCGCCACCTTGCCCTCCGGGATCAACACAATTGCACGCAAGCCTGCGCGTGCGGCGTAGGCGGCCGCAGAAGCGGCTGTATTGCCTGTGGAAGCGCATATGACAGTCTGAGCGCCATGGCCGACGGCCTCGCTGATGGCAGCGGTCATGCCGCGGTCCTTAAATGAACCTGTCGGGTTCAGCCCCTCAAATTTGATGAATAATTCACAGCCAAACTCCTTACTCAGGCGCGGCATTGGAATCAATGGGGTATTTCCCTCGAGCAGGGAAATGTTTTTTGTGTGGGCGGGTAGGTCAAGATAATGCCCATAGCGATGGATTAAACCCTGATAGGTCATGGCAACTCCGAGATTAAGAATGCGATGCGTTGAGTTTATCGAAACGAGGCGATTATACCTATCGCGGTCTCAAATTGTGTAAAAAAAGCAATTTGTGACCACCGGTATTATATAATGTCCACATGATAAAAATCCGAGTCCCCGCCACATCTGCCAATTTAGGCCCCGGCTTCGATTGTCTGGGCCTTGCTTTGAACATCTGGAACGAAGTCTCATTTGAGGCTGCGGACAAATTATCTTATGCTGTGACTGGCGAAGGCGCGGAGAAGTTAAACAAAGGCACAAGAAATTTGTTGACGAAAGCCTATGCACTTGCGCACGAAGTATGCGGAAAAAAAATGAGCAATCCAAAGATCTGCGCTCACAATGAAATATTTATGAGCAGTGGTCTCGGCTCAAGCGCGGCGGCAATTATAGCGGGATTGTTCGGCGCAAATGAAATGCTGGGCAGGCCGCTCAAAGAAAATGATCTCTTGAAACTCGCCACCGAAATGGAAGGCCACCCTGATAATGTTGCACCTGCATTACTTGGCGGGCTGGTTGTTTCTGTAACGGCCCGCGAAGAGATCATTACGAGAAGATATGAAATCCCTGACATGACTTTGGTGATCGTCAAGCCCATTGTAGATTGGCCCACCCGTGTAGCCCGCGCTGTTCTGCCAAAATCTGTTTCGCGCGCAGATGCAATCTATAATATTGGGCGCGCTGCCCTGGTGGTTGACGCGTTGCGTAATGGAGACCTCGACCTGCTTCAAAAGGTGATGGACGACCGCATCCACCAGCCCTATCGCTTAAGACACATTTCGGGCGGCATCATGGCTTACAAGGCTGCGAAACAATTTGGGGCGGCGGCTCTTTCGGGAGCGGGGCCATCCATCATAAATTTCGTGCCGCCAGAAAATGCAGAACAAGCTGGAAGAGAAATTGCGCGGGTATTTCATGAACGAGGAATTGAAACCAGGGAAGTTGTGACACATCCCGCCAGACAGGGTGTGCATACAATATAAAAACTGCCGACCAAAACCTGGTCGGCAGTTTTCTTTTGGCTGCTATTTCTTTTTGGCTTTTGGTTTCGACTTCGTCTTTCTGACAGGGCTGGCATTCACTGAAACAGGAATGAGCTGCAGCTCAACCTTCGGTTGCTTGTATCGATCACGCAGGTTCACAGGCTTGACCTTTATGTCCCGAACGCGCAGGTTGAGCATTTCCACAAAGACCGAGAAGCCCATGGCGAAGTAAACATATCCTTTTGGAATATGCTGGTGCAGCCCCTCCACAATGAGGGTAAAACCGATCAAAAGCAAAAAGCTCAAGGCAAGGATTTTGATGGTAGGGTGTTGTTCCACGAATTCACTAATCGGGCCAGCCGTGAAAATCATCACGCCTGCAGCCACGATCACTGCGATCATCATGATGGCAAGCTCATCCACCATGCCGACTGCGGTTATAACGGAATCAAGCGAAAATACAATATCCAGCAACAAAATCTGGATGATGACACTGGCGAAATTCGCGGCAACTTTCGCGGCAGCCTGGCCTTGCTTACCTTCCAGCTTGTCGTGAATTTCGTGTGTACTTTTCCACAATAGGAAGAGACCGCCGCCCAATAGAATCAAGTCACGGCCCGAAATACCGATATTGAAATATGGCACGGTAAAAAGCGCTTCTTCAAGACTGATCACCCATGATAGCGATAACAGCAATAAAAGACGTGTAATTACCGCCAGCGCAATGCCTGTTGTCCGGGCGCGTTGCTGATCTTCGTGCGGCAGTTTGCCAGCCAGAATGGAAATAAAAATTACGTTGTCAACACCCAACACCAGTTCCAAAGCTACGAGCGTAAGAAGCGCGATCCATCCTGCGGGTTGTGTGATCCAATCAAAATGTGACATCATGGTAGTACTCCTGAGTAAAAGATTGGCTGGATTTTAATGGCAATTGGCGGATTTGAGTATATATAAACTCGAAGACGAGAGCCTTCGAGTTTATTTTCTTTTTACTTGATTTTGAACATCTGGGTCAATTTCATCGCCAGGTTCAAGTCGCCTGCAAGTTTCAACTTCCCCTGCATGAAGGCTTGCATCCCGTCAATTTCGCCTGTGAAAATTTTGACATAATCTTCGGAGTCGGCGGTGAGGGTCATCTTGGGAGAGGCATGAGCTCCTTGCGCAACTTCCACTTTTCCATCTTTAATCACGGCATACCATTCACCGGGTTCTGCGCCTGTGAACTTAAATTGAATTGCGGCATCCAAGCCTGCGGCTTCTTCGGGGATGAAGGCAGCGGGCATTTTGGACATGAGGTCTGAAATCGTTAATGGCATTATTGTTTCTCCTTGTTTTTTGTAGGGCGGGGTCTCCCCGCCCAAATTTTTATTTCCACAAAACAGGGCGAGAGGACCTCGCCCCTACATATTTAATTTTGTAAATTCTCAAAGATGGCCGCAGCGCCCATCCCGCCGCCGATGCACATGGTCACCATTCCGTACTTGGATTTACGGCGGCCCATTTCATAGATCAACTGCGTGGTGAGCTTGGAACCTGTGCATCCGAGCGGATGTCCGAGGGCAATCGCGCCGCCGTTGACATTGACCTTGTCAGGATCAATTTCAAGAGTCTGCATCACCGCCAGGGACTGGGCCGCAAAGGCTTCGTTCAATTCTATCAGGTCAATATCGTTCAACGAAAGACCTGCGATTTTCAATGCTTTTGGAATGGCAGCAATCGGACCGATGCCCATCAACTCCGGCGGGACGCCTCCCACCGCGAAGGAAACGAATCGAGCCAAAGGACTCAATCCCAACTCTTTGGCTTTTTCCACAGACATGACCATCACGGCCGAAGCTCCGTCAGACATTTGGGAGGAATTCCCAGCGGTGACAAAGCCGCCTTCCTTGAAAGCAGGCTTGAGCTTGGAAAGACCGACCAGCGTCGAATCGCCGCGCGGACCTTCATCCCGTTTCACTATGAACGAACGCTTCACCGATTTTCCATCGATATAATCAAAAACATCCACATCGAGTGGAATCAATTCAGGGTCGAAGCGGCCAGAGTCAACTGCCTTCGCAGCCTTCTGATTGCTCTTGAGCGCAAACTCATCCTGTTGTTCGCGAGTGATGCCGTATTTGACAGAAACATTTTCAGCAGTGAGTCCCATGTTGGTGTAATACTGCGGCAACTCCATCGCGAACTGCGGATTGGGCGAAAACTTATATCCCATCATAGGCACCATCGACATGGACTCAACGCCCGCGCCGATGCCAATTTCAATTTGCCCGGCCTGAATGGCATTTGCCACATGCGCGATGGACTGCACGCCCGATGAGCAATAGCGGTTGATGGTTTCGGCAGGAACGGTGTCAGGCAAACCCGCGCGGATGGAAATTGTGCGCGCCACGTTCATACCCTGCTCGCCTTCGGGGAAGGCACAACCAAAGACCACATCCTCAATTTGAGCCGGGTCGAGATTCGGCGTGCGCTTCAACAATTCCTTGATCACTGCTGCGCCCATTTCATCGGGACGAACCGTGGCGAGTCCTCCCTTCCTGGCTTTGCCAACGGGCGTTCGTACTGCACTAACGATAACTGCATCGTGATTTGTCATAATAAGTCTCCATTCTTGGTAAATGAGGCTGGTAAATAGTAATTGGTAATTCAGATCGAAATTGATGATTTACCATTTACCAATTACCAATCTCTAATTCCTCAGCGGTTTTCCCGTCTGCAAAATTGACCACATCCTCGCCTGTGTCTTTTCTTCGCCGCACAATGAAAGAAATGCTTCGCGTTCAAGATCAAGGATGTACTGCTCGCTGACCCAGGTCGGCTTGGTCAAGTCACCGCCAGCGATGATATGTGCCAGTTTGGTGGCAATGTGCGCATCGTACTCGGTGATGTAATGGCCTTCCTTGAACGCCCATGCGCCCACCTTCATCGCCCCAAACATATCGCGCCCGGCAGCATAGATCAATTCCGGCGTGGGCGCGCGATATCCAGACGCAATCATATGCAAAACTTCTCTCCTGGCCTCGGTCAGCAAATGAACGCGATTAGCCACCACTCGATCCTGCGGATTCAAGATTCCCATGCCGCGCGCCTCTTCTGCTGACGTAGCCACCTTCGCCTGCCCAATTTGCAGGAATGCTTTTTGAATAAATGGGAATGGTTCCGCATCAGGAACTTTCACCGCCGGGTTGATAATGCGGCGCATATATTCCTTCGTCCCTGCACCCGCGGGAATCACTCCAGCGCCGAGTTCAACCAAACCAATATAAGATTCAGCCGCAGCCACTACACGTGAGGCGTGCATCGTGATCTCACATCCACCGCCAAGGGTATATCCTGCTGGCGTAACCACAATCGGCTTGGGTGAATAACGCATACGCATGTTCATATTTTGCAAACGTCGAATCGCGTCGTCGAGCGTGTCCCACATGCCTTGCTGTGCAGCGACAACGACCATAAATAAATTGGCACCCGCACTAAAATGCTCGCCTTCATTACCAACCACAAGTCCATCAAAATCAGTTTCGAGTCTGTCCATCGCCTCGGTGACAATCGCCGAGATATCATCATCGAGCGCATTCATCTTGGTATGGAATTCCACCAGCCCAACGCCATCGCCAATGTCAAATAATGAGGCACCTACATTCTTGCTGATTTCCTTCTTCGTGCCACGTAGATCCTTCAGGAAGACAAATCCCTCTGGCTGCTTCAACTTCACATATTTTTTCTTTGAGACATCGTATACCCCAATGATATTCACACCCTTGTCCACAGGACTGCTGCGCTGGTCCACAGGACTGCTGCGCTTGCCCACAGGACTGCTGCGCTTGCCCACAGGACTGCTGCGCTGGTATTGATAGAAAGTTTCCACGCCAGCCTTCAACATTTCGTCCACCCATTTCGCGGCGGGATATCCTTCAACTTTCATGCGCTTGACCGTCTCTTTCACGCCGAGCATGTCCCAAATCTCAAACGGACCTGCTTCATGCATGAATCCCCAGCGGACTGCATCATCGATTGGCTTCATGTTATCTGCAACTTCAGGAATAATAGAAGAAACATACTGGAAACTTTGATAGGTCAACGCTTTGACCAGTTTCGCTGCCTTATCATCCGCACGCTCCGCGAACATGACCTTGAGCCTGTCACCCAATCCCTCGACACGCGTAGCGTTCGCCGCCTTGACAGAGTCAAAACGCGGCTTGCTGGCTGGGACATGTTCCAGCGTGCTTAAATCGAGAGAATAGAACTGCTTCTTTCCCTCTTCATCTCGTACTTCTTTATAAAACCCAACTTTGGTTTTATTACCGAGCCATTTTCTTTCAAGCAAGGTGTCCATTAATTTGCGCGGCTTCTCGGCGGCGAGATATTTTTGCCCAAGTTTATCATGCGGAATTAAGGGCGCAAGGTTTTTGCCCACGTGATCCCACACGTCCACACCGACCAAATCTATCAGCCTGAACGTGGCTGTTTTTGGCCGACCCATCAAAGGGCCAGTGAGAGCGTCGACTTCATCCACGCTGTATTCGTTGTTGAGAATGAAATCCATCGCAAAGGCGCCTGTCCCAAATGCGACGCGATTCCCAATAAAGTTTGGCGTATCCTTGCAAAGCACCACGCCTTTGCCCAATTTGAATTCACCGAAATGCGTCATGAACTCAACGACATCCCTGGAGGTATCCGCAGTTTGAATCACTTCAAGCAATTTCAAATAACGCGGTGGGTTGAAAAAATGCGTACCGAGGAAATGTTTCTTGAATTCCTTCGAACGACCTTCCGCAATCGCATGGACTGGAATGCCCGAAGTGTTCGTGGAAACGATCGCATTCGGTTTGCGCACTTCATCAATGCGCGCTATCAGATCCTGTTTAATCTTAAGGTTTTCGACGATGGCCTCGCAAATCCAATCCGCTTCGGCAACTGCGCTAAAATCATCTTCAAGATTTCCAAGTGTGACGAGAGTCTTCAATTCATCAGCCATCAAACTGGCAGGCTTGGCTTTGATACAGCGATCCCAGCCTTCTTTGACGATTTTATTCTTGTCAGGGGAGTCTTTTGCAACGATATCGAGCAAAGTCACTGGCACACCGACGTTCGCCAGATGAGCGGCTATCGCCGCGCCCATCGTGCCTGAACCGATGACGACGGCTTTGTTGATTTGATATTTCATACTCACTCCTTATTCCGCTGGTTGAGTAGTTCCGAGCGATAGCGAGGAA
>JBBSCM010000093.1:0-12720 GCA_038250295.1 Anaerolineales bacterium
CACGATTGCGATGAATGCATTCAGCACTTGTTGAGATCGCAAGATTCGGTTATTTTTATGGGCAAGCTTGGACATGGCGGTTTGGTCTCCTTGGTAAGAGCCAAGTAAACCATGTTCAAGTCCTTTCGTGAACTACTGATAATAAATTCTTTAATTGTTAATTATCGTCTCATCTACGGCAATGCAATCGGCGTGAGTGTAACCGTTGGCTGTGGAATAGGAGTTGGTGACAACGGAATCCAGCCGCTGAGATAAAAGTATTCGGATAAAAATGCAGTCCGCTCGGCTTGTGTCATTGGGCGCGGGCGGGAGTAATCTTCCAGCATAGCCGTCAGTAATTCCATGCCGAGATAGCGGCCATCGTAAAATACATGACGGTCTATAAATTCACGGCGAGTCCCATCAATGACAGTTCCATCGGGAAGGTTATATTTCATCTGGTCGAAGAATAAATTCCCCAAGCCGTAATGTATAAATGAATCCCCGCGAAATTCCATGATGTGCGGATAATGCGCCTGACTGCCGCTCACAACCGTTGCACCCGCGTCCGCTACCGCGCGGAAACCTTTTTCATGGGTGTAGCACGGGCCTGCAAAATAACATTCCTCATGCTGGAATGTAAAAATGACCATGTATCCCTGGGCTTTTATGTCTTCAATTTGATTTGTAAAATAACTATAATCACAATCTGCAGCGCCGGGGGTTCTATCCGTGGCTTTGGCGTATTTTAGTTTTCCATTGCAGCCCATGAAGGCGATCTTATTTCCATTCACTTCCATTAATACAGGCTGGCGCGCTTCTTCAGCATTCGCGCCTCCGCCATAATACGGGATGTTCGCCTGCTTATAAATATCAAGCGTGGCCAGCATGGCATTCACACCGCGGTCTGCAAAGTGGTCGCCTGTTAGTTCCACAATATCCATGCCCACATCGGTTAAGAGTTCAAAATATCGCGGGTCGCTGCACAAAAGAAGATTCGTATAACTGGAATTCGGCGGCGGGCAGGCTGCGTCAAAAGGCACTTCATTGCTGATATGCGCCACATCCGCCTCACGCAGCCAATCGCTTATCAACGAACCAGGATAGGTCACACCTTTCATTTCCATGGTCGCAGCAGTGGCGCGCACGATCGCGGTCACACCGGTCAATACCACCGTTGCAAGCTTGGATGCATCGCGATTCGACTCAGGCAATGCGAACGACCCAGGATTCGATAATCCGAAATTTATTTTCAGTGGATATACGTCCGCATCAAAACCTTTGTGAATGGGAGATTGACCGTCCACGCTCAACACTTTCCATTTTGGCTGGATGTCTTCAAACGGGATGATCGCCCAGGCAGACTCGGTCCACGCCGTATCTATTAACTGATCCGCTGAAACGACTCTGACTGCGCTCGAAGCTGGCTTGCCCCAAATTGCAGTGAGCGCCTCCAGAGTGGATTCTGCCAATAGAATCGCATGACCAGTTATCGGACCGGAAGGAGAACCGTTCCATGCTGAAAGTAAATCTGCATTAGCCACATCATCTGTGACAGTGGGAAATGGCGCAACGAGGGCGTAAATCCACAAAGAACCACGCGAAGTATCAGTCACATCCAATTTTTGTGTTGCAAGCGTAGGGACGTTCGTGATGGGAATATCCCATGTTTTCGCAATGGCGAGAAGATCAGGCGGAACAGCGGGGCTTATCCATAGAGCTTTCGGCATCGGGCTGCTCGCAAGGCTGGCAACATTCGCAACAGTTGTAGTTGGAACTGGCGCGACAGCGCTCGTCGGAAAATCCGTCCCAGGAGCAGCACAGGCCACGAGAATTAATATAAGGATTATAGTTATAAAAGTTTTTTTCATTTTGTTTCACCGTCATTGCGAGAAGGGTGCTCTCCCCGACGAAGCAATCTCCCGTAAATTGGAGATTGCTTCGTCGCAAGAACAAGGGCGCTCCTCGCAACGACATGAAATTCTTCAAATATCAAAACTGAGGATTAATTCTTAATTGATAATTTCGCCAGAGAAAATTTCTTCAACGCATCTTCATTGATGGTCACGCCCAACCCCGGGCCAGTTGGCACATCAATCGTTGAATCTGAATTCAACACAAATCTTTCGTTTGTAATATCACGAGCATAATACCGGTCAGATGCGGAAATATCTGCGGGCAAAACAAAATTAGGCAGCGAGGCAAGCGCAAGATTCGAAGCGCGCCCCACGCCTGTTTCCAACATGCCTCCGCACCAAACTGGCATGGAAATCTTATTGCAAAGATCATGCACCATCACACCCTGACTCAACCCGCCCAGCCTGCCTGCTTTAATATTGATCACGCGACACGCATCCATTTCAATGGCGTAGCGCGCATGGCGCGGCGAGAGGATGCTTTCATCCAGACAGATCGGTGTTTTAAATCGTTCCTGCAATTTGTGATGATCCCAAATATCGTCTTCAAACAAAGGCTGCTCGATCAGCAATAAATTCAGGTCATCCAGCGGCGCGAGGGTTTTTGCATCGTCCAATGAATAAGCAGAATTCGCATCCACTTGCAGGCGCAGGTCTGGAAATTCCTTACGAACAGCGGATGTGTCTGCGACATCCCTGCCTGGTTTAATCTTGATCTTCACACGCGCATAACCTAGCTGAACATAGTCCGTCACACTTCGCACCAAATCTTGAGACGAGGCTTGTATACCGATGGAGACTCCCACCTCAACTTTTTCGCGCCCGCCTCCCAACAACTCGCGCAGAGACTTGCCCGCGCGTTTGCCAAGCAAATCCCATAATGCCATTTCCACGCCTGCCTTCGCGAGGTGATGTCCACGAATACCAGAGACACGCTCCTGAAAATCAGATGCGTCAGCTACATCTTTACCTAAAATCAACGGCACAATGAAATCTTTGAGGATGTGCAATACCGTGCCTGTGGTCTCATAGTTATAGCCAGGGTCGCGCGTGGCCACACATTCGCCATAACCGATAAGTCCATCAGAATGAATTTCAACAAGGACACACTCACGGTCTGTCTCACGCCCAAAGGAAGTTTCAAAAGGCGAGACAAGCGGCATGGAAATATGATGCAGTGTAATGGATTCAATTTTCATTACGAAGAATCAACTTTTACATCACCCTGCCCATCGTCCATTTTCAAGCCACGCAAAGCATCGTCAATGCTGGTGGATTCCAATCTCATGCCCGGAGCCGGCGCTGCGCAATAGGGGCAAATATTCCAGGATAATTCCATGAATTTGGAGCAGTTATGACAGGTTTTCTTTAGCTTCGTGTGACAGTTCGGGCAAATTTGCCAGTCTTCTTTTACGCGCCGTTCGCAGCCGGGGCACAGAGGCAGATCCTCCAATGCTTGAAGCAAAGCTTCCTCTTCCAACGTGCGTTGATATTCCTCTTCCAAGGTACGCGGCGGACGCAAGATAAGATAGACCAGCACACCAGGAAGGTTCAATACTGCCACCAGCAACGCGGCAAGGGTTTGCACCAATGGGTCACGCGCGCGCGCGCGAATATCACGATACGTCCACACTACGAGGCTGATCCACAGGGCGGCAAGGAATGCGCCGCCGAATGCGGTCAACACGAGCGTTAAACTACTAAGGAAAACAGGGTCAAAGGTCATCATGAACTCCGCAACAGCCGGGTTGCTTTTATTTTACCTCACCATTGTAAGGGCGACCCGCCCAGCAAGAGCAAAGTATCATGACGGTCATTGAAGGGTCGCCCCTACTGCGTACCTATTAGAGGTTTGGTGATGGCCAGAATATTTTTATGGGGTTTGGAAAACAAAGCGCCAATCTGTTCCATTCTGTGTATATGTTGAGTTGACTCCCATCACTTGATAAAACGTCTGCCCGGGTCTCATATAAATGGGACTCCCGTCCAAAGTGGTGAGCGCAATCGGCTGGTCTGGATAGGTGCGGTGCCAAACTGCGGGAATTGCAACCCCATCGCGGAAGACATAAGCATTTCCGTAATCCAAAAGGTCGATGTTAAATACCTGATCGTGCGCATTGTACGTATTTGCATAAATGTGCGGAACAAACAATTCGACAATATTCTCAGCCGTCACCGGCAACCCGGTTTCGGCATCTGACATGGGTGTATATGCTTCCGGCTTACCTTTGTCAATATCGTTCGCTTCCTGATATCGGAAGTATTTATGGGTAGCCGGGTCATATTCCCAATAGTTGTAGTTATAAACAGAGTAAAAGGAATAAATGCGCGAAACAGCCAATACGCTTTCCGGTACATCTTCTGTGAAAAATCCACCGCTGATTGCCTGCGGAGAGTTATCCACTCCTTTCTTCTCCGCACAGGCCTGCCATTTTGTAGAATTAAAGAATTGATTGTTATAAGAATCACGGTTATAAGGGCCTTTAAAATAAGGGGAGCAGCCGCCAAATCCCACAATAACCAGAAAATCCTTAAGATCACCGCCCTGTAAATATGATAACTCACGCGGGTCCGCAGATTTAAATACAAGAAAGGCATGGTACATGCGCATTACATGTTCGTCAAAATATCGTCCGGAACGCACCGGCCCAACCATCCTGGGATGATTTGAATAAAATACTCCTATAAAACGCGTATCACCCCATTCAATATAATACTCGTACACCACATCCGCCAGTGTCAGCCCCGATTGCGGGCGGATGTAATCCGGCGAATTCGCTATTTTAATGACCATGGGCCTTTGCTGCAGGAAGGATGGATCGCTCACAGGCAGCCCAGTCAATGGGTTATAGATGTTTAATGGGCTTACTTCCGATGGAGGCAGTATTTGTACGGGAGCGGGCAATGTTTCAGCAAGAACATTGCGGATGGGATAAGGAGTATATGTTGGCTCAACTTGGGGGGCAAGAGGCGTGATATTTGGGGCCGCTAAATCCACAGGCTGGGGTTGAAAAGGTGTCAGCGTTGGAACGGCTGCCAGGGTAACCGCAACAGGCGTCGCATCTTGAGGCGAGGCGCAGGATGTGATGATTGCGATTGTCAAAACCCAGAAAATGATTTTCTGTCCGATCGGTCTGCGCTGTCGAAAATCCATATGCATGATTGTACCAAAAGCAAAAGGGCAAAGTGCCCCGGCAATAAAACTGATACAATTGTTTTTCCCATGTTGATCTTGATTTCCTGCCTGATTCTTTTTACAACCGCGCTGGCATTGGCGGCGCTGCGCATGACCCAGCCAAACGCCCAATATGCATGGCTGGCTGCCGTGGGCGGCGCAATACTTGCCATGATCAGTGTGTTTATCTGGCTGGCACAAATGCCGTTTGACCTTGTTTTGCCAGCCTGGCAGCCAAAGACCCTGTTCGTGAATCCAATTTCATTTCGCGCGGATGGTCTGTCATGGCCCATCGCATTAAGCATTTCAGCGCTCACATTAACTGTATTATTAACTGCCGTGGCACGCCCAATTTTCATAAATTCCTATGCGTGGGCCGGCACCTTTGCATTGGGCGGACTTGGTATTATGGCGGTTACGGCAAACAATCCGTTGACATTGTTGCTGGTATGGGGCGCGTTGGATATAACCGAACTCATCATTCAACTACGATCTGCGGAAGGCGCATCCAACAACGAAAAGGTTGTTACATCTTTCTCCACGCGCGCGTTTGGCATTGGCATACTGCTATGGGCAAACATTGTCAGCATAGCGCAGGGAAACGCTTTTGATTTTGAAACCATTGCGCCAGCCTCAGGTTTATATCTTGTGATGGCAGCGGGTCTGCGCCTCGGAGTACTTCCTCTGCACCTGCCGTATTCATCAGAATCCACATTGAGGCGCGGACTCGGCACATCGCTTCGCTTAATTTCAGCGGCATCCAGTTTGGTATTGCTGGCCCATGTCCCTGTCGGGAGTCTCACCTCGGCGCTCACCCCGTTTTTACTTGCGCTTGCGGTGATTGCCGCGCTCTATGGCGGTTGGACATGGCTGCGCGCGCCTGATGAACTTACAGGCCGTCCATATTGGATCATTGGCCTGGCTGCACTATCCGTCACCTCTGCCCTGAGCGGCAATCGCCTGGGCGCAATCGCATGGGGCTGCGCACTCGTCCTCGTGGGAGGCTCGCTCTTTTTGGCATCCGTTCAACAGGTTTGGTTAAATCGCGCTTTACTCATCGGCGCGTGGAGTCTTTCATCTTTGCCTTTTTCGCTTACGGCAAGCGCATGGCTTGGCAAATTGAATTTCTTCATTCCGTTTGTGATCATAGCCCAAGCCTTTCTCATGGCTGGATTCATTCGTCACGCACTTCGCCCCGCAGGACGCGACTCGCTCGACTCACAGCCGATATCGTCACGCACCGTTTATCCAATTGGCATCCTTCTGCTGATCGTCATGCAGATATTGTTGGGACTGATCGGATGGAACGGCGCGCTGCAAATCGGCGCATGGCTGCAAGCCGTTATCGCTTCACTCCTGACCCTTGGGCTGGTTTGGGCGACACCGCGTTTTCGCATCTTCAACCCTGTCCGTGCTCACTGGGTCTATCCAACGGCCTCAAGTTTGAGCAATATCTACCAGGGCTTGTGGACAACCTATCGCTTCCTTGGGAGAATCAGCCAGACCATCACTGTTGCGCTCGAGGGCGAAGGCGGCATCATGTGGACATTGCTCTTTTTGGTTCTTTTCGTTTCACTATTAGCACAAGGGGCTCGATAGAATGACAATCGATTTCGTTTCATGGATCGCAGTGGGATTGATCATCGTAACATCCACTGCCATGCTGATCAACCGCGACTGGCGCATCAGCCTCGGCGCTCTTGCCGTACAGTATCTCGCTGCCTTCTGGTTGGTTACACGTCACCTGCCTTTTGTGATGGGGTCTGCAAAACTTATTACAGGCTGGATGGTGGTAGCCGCACTTGGCATGACTCGACTGAGCCTTTCAGCAACAGAAGATGGTCAAGAGGAATCCTTTTGGCCGCGCGGACAATGGTTCCGCATGATCCTCATGTGCATTGTTGCGCTTGCCGCAGTGGGCTTGACCCCACGTATTGAATCCGTCATTCCGGGTCTCGGTTTGCAAGTGATAGCGGGAAGCCTGCTCCTGATCGGCGCCGGCGTAATGCAATTGGGAGTAACATCTGACCTGCTTCGTGTGGTGCTTGCTTTGCTAACCTTGTTGACAGGCTTTGAAATTCTGTACGCAGCGGTGGAAAGCTCGATCCTGGTGGCAGGCTTGCTTGCAGTTACAAATTTAGGGTTGGGAATCGCAGGTTCATACCTTCTGATCGCAGGCACATCCCCACCCGAGACAGACGAGACTTTATGAGCGCGCCCATTCTCTGGATCGTAATTCCATTCATTTGCGGGGTATTGATCTTATTTCTTTTGCCCGAACGCTATTCGCCGTTGGCCGGCGGAGCCATTTCAACGGTTCTTGCAGTAATCGCATTGATCTTTCCCATTGACACGGCACTCCTGCTAAATTCCATTTCAATAAAAATTTCATCATCCATTCAATTCTTTGGGCGCAGTTTTTCGCTTGCCGCGGCAGACGGCCCCTTGCTGGTCATCATTTACGGATTAGCCGCGTTATGGTTCTTTGGCACTCAAGCATCTGGCACAGCCAATCGTTTTGTTTCATTGGGATTAATGATCGTCGCGCTTCTAACCGCTTCCATAGCTGTGGAGCCGTTCCTGTTTGCTGCGCTTCTGCTTGAAATGGCCGCAATGCTGGTCATTCCGTTGCTTGTGCTCCCGTTTCAAAAACCTGGGCGCGGAGTAGTCCGCTTCTTGATCTATCAAACTCTTGCCATGCCATTCATCCTCTTTTCAGGGTGGATGCTGGCAGGCGTGGAAGCCAGCCCCGGCAATATTGGCACCACAACCCAGGCTGGCATAATGCTTGGATTGGGATTCGCCTTTCTCTTCGGCGTCTTTCCGCTCTATAACTGGATACCCATGTTGATGGAAGAGGCATCTCCATATACAACAGGATTTCTTCTTTGGGCATTGCCTATGTTTACGGTTATTTTCGCACTTGGTTTCATGGATCGGTACACGTGGATAAGCAACTCACCAGAATTTTCAACTGCCATTCAATTTGCAGGTGTTTTTATGGTTGCAAGCGGCGGCTTTTTTGCGTTCCTGCAAAAGCACATTGGACGAATGATGGGCTATGCCGCGATCACAGAAACGGGGTTGCTTATCCTTGCAATGAGCTTAAAATCATCCGAGATCGTCAATATCATTTTCCTCCTGCTCATCCCGCGCGGATTGGTATTGGCGGTATGGTCCCTGGCTCTCTCTATCATTAAACGCGAAGCCTATTCACTAAAGTTCAATGAAATTCAAGGACTGGCCCGCAATTATCCAATAACAGTCACTGCCCTCGTTCTGGCACATATCTCAATGACAGGTTTTCCCTTACTGGCGGGCTTTCCCCCAAGATTGGCGCTGTGGCAGGAACTGGCAGGACAATCACCGATGATTTCTTTTTGGGTATTTCTGGGTATGCTTGGGCTGCTTGTTGGTGCAATTCGCACTTTAGCTGTTTTCGTGATGGTGGACGAGAACAAAGCCTGGGAATTGAATGAATCCTGGGTTCAAATGATCATGCTCGGGGTAGGCGTGATCGGGTTATTCATCCTGGGAATGTTCCCGCAAATATTACAGCCAATTCTTACCAACCTGCCTGCCCTTTTTAATCATCTCGGTCAATAAACCGAATTTGAGGGCGTGCTATAATTTCAATCAACAATTTCTTCACAAATCCCGGAGAGCGATATGGAATTCGAACAAATCGTCAAGCGACTCGAATGGCTGGACAAGCAGCAACGCCAGAATACAGACGCGCTTACCACGTTGGATGCGCGTTTGAGTTCATTTGAGACCTCAGTTAATGCGGTCTCAAAACAGATCAAAACATTAAGTAAACAGATCACAGATATTACGCCCGCCACAAAGCGCGTGGAACAGTTCGAGACGTTAATTACCCGTCAGCGTAACGAACTTATCAAAATGATCGAAGAGAATGATAAAGTACACTCACACACTGAACTCGAAATTTCAAAACAACATCAACCTGAATTACTCGAACTCAATAAAGCCATTTCACAGTTAAAAACCACAACGACTACCAGCCTGTCTGAATTCAAAAAACAGCTCAAAGAGCGCGGCGACGAAATTCAGCGCATGAGAGACAACGTGAGTGACTTCAAAGCACACGTTGATGAAGCCACTCGCTCAAATGACGATGTGCTGCATGCCTTGAAAGCCCTGGATGAAACACGCAAAAATGATTTGAAACGAGTCACCGACATTCAGGGCGAACTAACTGCCATACGCAAACGCGTCGACGAAAACCGCGAGAAGACCACAATGAGCGCCGACAGCATCCGCAATGTCGAAAACCGCTTCACAGCTCTGATCGCGTCTGAACTGGAGCGCAAACAGGCACAAAAGGCATTTCTAGAGCAGCAAGCCATCGCGCAGCTGGATCGCGACCGCGCCTGGAAGGAGTGGAAGGAAAGATACGACTCCTTCCAAAAGGATGCGGAAAGCCTCGACACACACATCCAAAGCCTGGATGAAGCCTTACGCGGCGCAAAAAAAGCACAGGAAACATATCTTGAACTCAATACAAAACTCGAGCGCCGCATTAATGAAGTAACAGAGATGCAGCGTCTTGCAGAGGATCGGCTGCGTCAGGAATGGGTCAGTTTCAAAACTGATGATCAAAAACGCTGGACGGGTTACAGCCTTTCCTCGGAAGAATCATTCCGTGAAATTCGCAAGAATGTACAAAAAGCAGAGGAACGCATCGCACCGCTGCATGACGTCATGCAGGTTTTACAGGATCAGTTACACCAGACCACTGACACAACAGAAAAAGAGCTGCAGGAGCTTATGAACGTAGTGCATGAATGGATGACTTCCTACCAACGTATCATGGGGCATGGCAAGAAAACAAAGAAATAAAATTAAACAAACTACCCGCAGATTAATTTCTGCGGGTAGTTTGTTTAATACCTTTTACAATCACTTTGTGGTTAAATAGAGATATGAGAGTCATCGGCACGGCAGGTCATGTAGATCACGGAAAATCCACCCTTATTGCAGCGCTCACAGGCACGCACCCTGACCGCCTCAAAGAAGAACAAGCCCGCGAGATGACCATCGAACTGGGTTTCGGCTGGCTCACAATGCCCAATGGCGAAGAGCTTGGAATTGTGGATGTACCCGGCCACCGCGACTTTATCGAAAACATGTTATCGGGCATTGGCGGAATCGATGCGGCATTATTGGTCATCGCTGCAGATGAAGGCGTAATGCCGCAAACAAAAGAACACCTCGCAATATTGGACTTATTGCAGATTCCTGCTGGAATTATCGTTCTGACAAAAACAGATATCGCTTCAGACTCAACCTGGCTTGATCTTGTTGAAATAGACATTCGTGGCGCTGTGAGTGACACCGTCTTAAGAGACGCGCCCATTGTACGAGTCTCTGCAAAAAATAAAACTGGGCTCGACTCGCTCATCACACAACTTGGCAAAATATTGGAAGAAAAACCTGCGCGGCTGGATTTGAGTCGCCCACGCCTGCCGATTGACCGCGTCTTCAGCATGAGCGGATTCGGCACGGTTGTTACCGGTACGCTTAGCGACGGCCATCTCTCGGTCGGTGATGAGGTGGAAATTCTTCCCGGCGGCTTGAAAGGCAGGATCAGAGGTCTCCAGACTCACAAGAAGAAGGAAGAAAAAGCTGTACCTGGCTCACGAACAGCCGTAAATATTTCAGGCGTGGATACGGAATTAATTCAACGCGGCGAAGTAGTTGTCCACCCAAATCAATATCAGGCTACGAGAAGAATCGACGCGCGTTTTCGCCTGCTCAAAGATGCGTCAACCTCCATCAAACACGGGGATGAAGTGAAGTTTTTTGTGGGGGCAAGCGAAACCATTGCCGCGCTCCGATTGCTCGGTGTCGAAGAATTGGAACCCGGCGAAGAAGGCTGGGTTCAACTTGAGCTGCGCGATCCTCTCGTTACAGTGCGCGGGGATAGATATATTTTGCGGCGCCCCTCACCCAGCGAAACACTTGGCGGCGGGATGATCGTTGACCATCAGCCCAAAGGCAGACATAAGCGTTTCGATGAAAGCCTACTCAAGTCACTTGAAGCTCTTGCGCAAGGTTCGCCCCCGGATGTTTTATTCGAAGCTGCCCTGGCACTTAATATTGCGGGCATAAAAGAAGTAGTGGCAAAGTCACGTCTGGAAACATCGAATGCCCAAAATGCGCTGGAGGAGTTATTACAAAACAGCCAGCTTATTTTATTGGAAGAGGGCGAAGCAAAAATAACAAGCGACCTGCTTATTATTACGCTGCCTTATTGGAACGATTTGAAAACCCGAATAGGGAATATCCTCAATACGTATCACAAACAATTTCCATTAAGACGCGGCATTCCGCGCGAGGAATTAAAAAGCAAATTAAAGCTCTCAGCGCGTATCTACAACTCGATCATCACACAACTTGCAAAACGAAATTCGCTGGTGGCAGGAGGCAGTTGGCTGGCGAACGCCGGGCATGAGATCCGCTTCAATGAGGCCGAGCAGGTCAAGGTTAAGGCATTGATGCGTAAATTTGAGGCGAATCCGTATGCCGCGCCCAGCGTTAAGGAATGCCAAAGCGAAGTCGGCGATGAAATCGTCAACGCATTAATCGAATTAAAAGAATTGGTCACTGTATCAGCGGATGTTATCTTCCGCAAAACGGATTATGATGAAATGGTAGAGAAACTCCGCGCAAGCTTACAACAAAAAGGGCAGATTACACTGGCAGAAGTACGCGATCTCTTTAACACAACGCGCAAATATGCACAAGCTCTGCTTGAACATCTGGACTCCAATGGGATCACCACACGGGATGGAGATTTCAGAAGGCTGAAAAACCCATGACAGATTTCAAGAAAATATTTGCCGCGCCTGTTTTTGACGATGAGTCTAAAACCCAGCAAGCTTATTTATTGAATGTTATTTTATGGACGCTGGTCAAGAGGATCATTGAGGTGCATGGAGGGCGCATCTGGATGGAATCACAAGTTGGAAAGGGCACAGCTTTTTACTTTACAATACCAACAGCAAAAAGATAGGAGAACATCATGTGTGGAAGATTTACGCTTACAATAAACCCTGCGGAATTAAAAGACACATTTGGAGATTTTATTTTCCCTGAACAATTTGCGCCTCGGTACAACGTCGCGCCATCGCAGCCTGTCCTTGCCATTCCCAACGATGGAAAGAACAAGGCGGATTTTTTTCTATGGGGATTGATCCCATCGTGGTCAAAGAATCCAGCCATTGCAAACAAACTCATCAACGCGCGCGGTGAAACCATTGCCGAGAAACCATCCTTTCGCGGCGGCTTCAAATACAAGCGCTGCCTTATTCTTAGCGATGGTTTTTATGAATGGAAAGCGCAGGAAGGTGTAAAAACAAAAACACCCTACTACATCCACATGAAAGACCGCAAACCATTCGCCTTCGCAGGCTTGTGGGATGAATGGAATTCTCCGGATGGGGACACACTCCGCACCTGCACCATCATCACCATCACACCCAACGAATTGATGTCGACATTGCACAACCGCATGCCGGTGATCCTGGATCAAAAGAATTATGCCGATTGGCTGGATCCCGCGCCTCGGATTCCCGACAGCCTGCTTCACCTCATTCAGCCTTTCCCCGCTGACAAAATGTCTGC
>JBBSCM010000094.1:0-12473 GCA_038250295.1 Anaerolineales bacterium
CATCCTTCTTTTTACGCTTGACTATATAGGCGCGCGCATGCCAGCCATCTTCTGCGAGATGCGTCAGCGCGATGAGTGTGTCTCCGCCATTATTGCCAGACCCGACGAGCCCAAGGACTTCCTCCCACTCATCCTCCAGTGAAATTTCGTTGACAATTTCCGCAAGACCGCGGCCTGCGTTTTCCATCATTTCGGCATAAGGCAAGCCGTTTGCGTCTGCTTCTTTTTCAATGTCACGCATTTGCGCGACGGTTACGAGTTTCATTGTTGCCTCCAAAATAAAAGGATGACCCAATGGCCGCCCCTTTCTCAATTCCAAAGATCGTTTGCCACATCATCCAGACCTAATTCAATCAACTTATCCTTTGATGGCTTGCCACTTTCCATGTCCCAGCCGCGCGCTGTGTAATACGCTTCGAGCATGGCTGGCAGATCAGGGACAAATCCCATTGAGCCGCCTTCTTTATATGGCTCAAGCAATGCCTTCGGAAGCTTATCATTCGCGCGAGTTAATCCCATGCGGTTATTGATGGCGCGTTTGATATTCCAACCGCGCTCGCCTGATTTCATCATATCTTCGAGAGTCCATTCATAACCGCAAGCTGCGTTGACCAAATCCACTTGCATTTGAGGGTCAACATTGGCAAAGATGCACATAATCGCCGAGTTGAAGAACGTGCGCCAGTCTTGATGGCGCGCAACGTTCGCGGCTTTCTCTGCCTGTGCATGGCGTTCAAAATAGGTGATGCCAATTTTTTCGGACGTGTGCCCCCAATCCACAAAGAAATAATCAGACTGGTTATGGCACGCGCCGCGCGGACTGGTCGCATACGAAAGCGCCATGCCTGAAACCCCACGCGGATCGTGATACGCAACTTCGAGTCCGTTCACTTGCACCGCTTCCTCTTCCGCGTTGAAATGCGCGCCAAATCGTTTGGAGCCTTGCGCGAGCAGATCCCCGATTCCTTCGCGCGAACCGATCACGCGCACAAGTTGTTCAATGGCATCCACATCGCCCCAATTCAATTCTATTCCGCCGGTATCCCTGGTTGTGACAATGCCCATTTCAAACAAATGAAAAGCAAGCCCGATCGTATTGCTTGCGCTGATCGTGTCCATGCCATAACGATCGCATAGATCGCCCAGATCCACAATGGATTCGAGATTATCGTTCAATAAATTTGCGCCGAAACCGACCATCGTCTCGTGTTCGGGTCCCTTGCGCTTCGAAGAATCTTTCGGTAATTTCACCACACGTCCGCAGGCAATCACGCATCCCTGACAGGCGCTGCGGCCCACAAGAATGGCATCGGTCATTTTGGAGCCCGAAATCTCATCGATATTTTCAAATGAACCGCGCGAGTAATATTTAACGGGCATCGCACCGAGATATTCCGCGTAATTTGCCACGCCTGCCGTCCCCACTTCACGAAGAATTCTTGCTTCGTTATCATCGCGCAGTTTGCGGTTTGATTCGGATCTCAACAGCTTATATTTATTCAAGTCAGCTACTAGGATTTCATTCGTGCCATGCACAGCAATGGCTTTGAGATTTTTCGCGCCCATCACGGCGCCCATGCCGGTACGCCCGGCCATTCGCCCGTGATCGCACATGATGGATGCAAACAAGACCTGCTTTTCTCCCGCTGGCCCAATTACGCAGACGCGCGCGGATTTTTCTCCGACTTCTGCTTTGACGTTATCCTGTGTTGTGTACGTATTCTGTCCCCACAAATGCGCCGCGTTTCGGACCTCGAGCCTGCTTCCATGTAACCAAAGATAGACCGGCTCTGACGCTTTGCCTGTGATCCAAAGTCCATCATAGCCAGCGGCGCGTAATTCGGGTCCCCAAAAACCGCCGATGCCAGATTCCGCCCACAGGTTTGTGGCGGGGCCTTTCCCGCAGATTACAAAGCGGCCAGTTGTCGGGCCCGAGGTTCCAGTCAATGGCCCGTTGATAAACAACAAAGGCGACTCAGGCGAAAACGGGTCAAGCTCCTTCGTGAGGTATGGATATAGAATGCGCGCTGCAAGCGATGCGCCGCCAAGAAATTCACGTTCCCATTCTTTGGGAATGATAAATTCTTCTGTCGCGCCAGTTGTGAGATTTATTTTAAGGATGGGTTGCATAATACGCGTTATCCGTCATTGCGAGGCGAATGCCCGAAGCAATCGCCTCGCAATGACGTGCTATAAGATATCTGTCGTCGCCTCATTCGCCACGCGGACGAAGTCCAGCACGGTTGGGACATTACGCATCATATAGCCCATGTTTCCCTGCACCTTGAGCTTCATGGTCATCATGGCTGTCATGGGATTCATTTTGTCCGTGAGTACTGAAACGATATTGTTATAGGATGATGTCAGTTTGAATGCAGGCTTTGGGTAGGCGGAAGCATCAGGTTTGTATACTGCCTTTCGGCACTTCCCATGCCACAGGTCCAGATAGAACGTGAGGTCTTCTTTAAGGTTACCTTCTGATTCAATGTGAAAGAACAAGTCCCCTTCCCAATTTTTTGCCACTTCAGCGTAGCGTTCATCTGAATTAATTTTTACTTCGAGTCCCTTTAGCCATTCTTCACTTGGAAAGATCGCCATGCTACTGCCTCCAATATTGAGTGATAATCAATTGTACCATTATGAAATATTAGGATAAAAATCCTTGCGGAAATACAAAAAATAGTCTATGCTTATATGTGGATGAATATCATCCCATGGCAATAAAATTGCCTACCTATTTTATTTCTCTTGGAGGAGAAAATGAAAAAACTTTTGACCCTGGCCAGCCTGCTCGTTCTGGCATCCCTTGTGCTTGCTGCTTGCGGCACACCCGCCACCGAAGCGCCTGCCGCAACTGAAGCGCCCGCTGCGACCGAGGCCCCGGCCGCAACTGAAGCCCCTGCCGCCACCGAAGCGCCTGTAATGGAAAAAGATATGCTCGCTGCTGTTCTGGAGCGCGGTTATATTCTCGTATCGACCGACCCGAACTATGAACCACAGTCGTTCCTCAATACAGAAGGTACGCGTCCTGCTGATACCAAATGTCCGTCTGACGCCCTGACTAATGCTGAAATACAAGGCTTCGATGTGGATGCGGCAACTGCCATTGGCGATGCGCTCGGCGTGGAAACCTGCTTTGCCACCCCCAGCTGGGATCTCATCACCGCCGGCAGCTGGTCAGACAAATGGGATGTGAGCGTAGGCTCCATGACCATCAATACCTCACGCCAGCAAGTGCTTGACTTCAGCGTGCCTTATTATTACACCCCGGCAGTCATAGCCGTGGCCGCCGACTCCGGCTTTGATACCATTGAATCATTGGCTGGCCAGGCTTTATGCGCTGGCGTTTCAACCACCTACGAAGCTTGGCTGAATAACGATATGGAAGCCCTTGGTCTGCCGGATTCCTCCATCTATGCCGCAGTCCCCGAAGGTATAACCGTTGTCCCGCTTGAGACCGACCAGGAATGTGCCCAATCCATTGCATCAGGCCGCAAAGACTTTGTGGGTTATGTAACCTCCGAAACTGTTGTGGATGCCAACCTCGCTGCCGGCTTGCCGGTGAAGAAACTTGAAGGCGCCGTCTACTCTGAAGATCTTGCCGCTGCATTCGACAAATCATCCACGCTCGATACGGCCTCCCTGCTTGCCAAAGTTGACGAAGTGTTCACCGCCATGCACGCCGATGGAACACTCTCCGAACTTTCAAACAAGTGGTTCGGCATGGATATCACCCAGGCTCCCAATTAATTACGACTTGCCCGAATAAAGGGAAGCGGCTTGACGCCGCTTCCTTTTATTTTTGAAATCACAAGGAGGATCAGCAATGAGTTTTTTCTCAAAAACACAAAATGCGCCCAAATCGCAGGCTGAATTGCTTTATGATATTCAAGTGCGCAAGGAACGCCGCTTCCGCGCCAATGTTGGCCTCTCCTGGCTTATTTTAGTCTTCATCCTTGTCATGGCTTTCAGCGGGCAGGAAGTTACGATCGGCTCAAAGACCTTTAGCGGTATTCAAATAGATACAGAGTTTATGAGAAAGAATCTCACATTTATTGCCGGCGGGTTAGGCGAGACGATTCGCATCTCACTCATGTCCATTGCCCTCGCAATGATCCTGGCATTGCTCGCGGCGCTTGGGCGGCTCTCCACCGTTCCCCCCATTTATGCCCTCAGCACTTTTTATGTTTCACTTATTCGTGGAACTCCTCTTTATTTACAAATTTTCTTTTTCTTTCTGGCCCTGCCGCAATTGGGGATTATTCTCTCCGGGCTTTGGGCGGGTGTGCTTGCTCTCGGTCTTAATTACGGCGCATACATGTCCGAGATCTTTCGCGCGGGGTTGAGTTCCGTCGGCAAAGGTCAGCGCGAAGCTGCAATGGCAATTGGCATGACCCCTGCCCAAACCATGCGGCGCGTAATTCTTCCGCAGGCATTACGATTTGCCATTCCACCGGTAGGCAATGAATTCATTGCCATGACCAAAGACTCTGCACTCGTCTCTGCCACAGGCTTTGTACATGAATTGATGTGGCGCTCCACAAAAGTCGGGCGCGCGCAATTCCACAATCTTGAGGCGCTGATTATGGCTGCCATGTTCTACTGGGTGATGACCCTGCTCCTTACCTACATTCAGAGCATTATCGAAACACGCCTCGCCAGGGGAGACCGGTAATGAATACCAATTCGGTTTTTTCAGCCATGCCCATCGTAAAGATTTCCAACCTTGACAAGTATTTCGGCCACTTGCATGTGCTAAAAAACATCAGCCTGGATGTCCCGCCGCGCCAGGTGGTATGCCTCATTGGGCGCAGCGGTTCAGGCAAAAGCACGCTGTTGCGCTGCATCAACTTCCTCGAAGAACCATCCCAGGGGACCATTGAAGTGGACGGCATCAGAGTGGAAGGCGGGGAAAAAGGCAGGCATCACCGCCAGCTGGTTCATGACGTGCGCTTAAAAACAGGCATGGTCTTTCAGGAATTCAATTTGTTCCCGCATATGACCGTGCTTGAGAATGTCATTGAGGGTCCGGTCACAGTCAAAGGGATAGGCAGGCAAAAAGCCATTGAACTCGCCGAGGAAAACCTTGATAGCGTGGGGTTGTTATTTAAGAAAGACGAATATCCCAACCGCTTATCGGGCGGACAAAAACAACGCGTTGCCATTGCGCGCGCATTGACCATGGAACCGCGCGTTATGCTTTTCGACGAACCCACATCCGCGCTTGACCCTGAACTCATCGGCGAAGTCTTAAATGTGATGAAGAAAGTTGCCAAAGCAGGCATGACCATGATCGTGGTCACACATGAAATGGGCTTTGCCCGCGAGGTCGCAGACCGCGTGCTTGTGATGGCGGAAGGCGAACTTGTTGAAGATGCCAACCCGGCCGATTTGTTCAACAGCCCCAAAGACCCGCGCACCAAAGCATTAATTGACCGCTATCGCTCGGGCGAGCAGGCATGACCATTGCAATTACACGCGAGGTCAGCTCCCGATTCGACCAATGCGAGATCACCCACATTGAGCGCACACCCATCGATGTAAGTATCGCGCGCACGCAACATCATGAATATGTCAATACGCTAAAACAACTTGGATGTCAGGTTATTGAATTGTGCGAAGAACCAGACTTGCCCGACTCTGTATTTGTGGAAGATACTGCTTTTATTCTGGATGAAGTGGCGGTCATCACCCGACCCGGGGCTGATTCTCGTAAACCAGAAACAGAATCCATCATCCGGGCATTATCCCCCTACCGCCCTCTCGTTCATATCACCGCACCTGGGACAGTGGATGGCGGCGATGTGCTTGTGCTTGGAAAAAATATTTATGTTGGCATCTCCACTCGCAGTAATATCACTGCCATCGGTCAAATACAGGAACTGCTCAGTGATTATGGTTATAAAGTAACAGGTGTGGAAATGCACGATTGTCTGCATCTTAAGACAGCCGTCACACGAGTGGATGAAAGAACCCTGCTCATAAATCCAAAGTGGGTGGACACTTTTCATTTTAGAAATTTCGATTTAATTGAAGTAGACGCATCCGAGCCTTTCGCGGCAAATTGCCTTCCCGTTGGATGGGAAATCCTATATCCCACCACATTTCCAAAGACACAACACAAATTGAAACAAAAAGGCTTCAAAATAGCCGCAGTCGATGTAAGTGAACTGGCAAAAGCTGAAGGCGCAGTCACCTGCTGCAGTTTGATCGTCATATGAACAAAATATATCGGTTAAAATCAGAAGATGAATAATTCAAAACAAAAGTCCGAATCTGCAAAATATTGGGAAGATCATTTGCTCAGTTGGGAAGCCAGCGCATACTACAAAGAGGGCCAGCAAAACGCCAACTGGTGGGACCGTCTTTCCACGATCTTTCGCGGTGACGCAATGTACATCCGCATGAATGCCGCGCTCGATCTTGTAACGCCGCACATCAACGGCAAGAATGTGTTGGATGTGGGCTGCGCCTCAGGACGATTTGCGTTTCGCATGTTGCAGGCTGGGGCGAGCAAAGTGTTTGGGACCGATATTTCAGGTGAAGCGATAGAAATCGCAAAAAAACGTAGTGTGGAATTAGGATTACAAGACAGGTTGGACTTCTCAGTGGCCGATGTTGTTCAGCCCAAATCCCCGCTTCCACATGTGGACCTGGTCACTGCGCTCGGCGTCATTGAGTATTTCAACGCTGAGGACATGTCCACATTTCTCAGTAACCTGCAAACAAAATATATCCTGCTTGATTTTCCAGACCTGGGGCGCAAGAAGGAATTCCCCACATGGCTCCTGCGTCAGGTTTACATTCGCGTGAATCGCCTGCCCGGCGTGTATTTATATTCACTAGATGATTTTAGAAAGATCGCAGAGCCGTTTGGCTTTAAAAACCTGCGGGTGATCAAGAGAAAGAACTTTTACTACGTCACCAATCTACCCGAATGACAAAATATGCCTGCATCACACTGGATATGGAACCCGATTATGGCGATTCTGAGGGGCATATTCGCCTGCTGGAAAACCCCGAATTTTTTGAACGCTACGTTTCGATCATCAACAAGCATCATGTAAAAGTGACCATGTTCACGGTTACATCGTTGTTCGATAAGTTTGGTGATCACTTCAAAAAACTGGCCGCAAACATTCCTCTGGAATATGCGGCCCACTCGCACAGCCATGATCCGCATAACGCCTGCTCACTGGAAGAAATAATTACATCCCAAAAAGCATTTAAAGAATTCACAGGCAAACTGCCGCTTGGATACCGGGCCCCAATCGGAAGAATTGATAAAGATGGCCTGGGATATTTAATGGATCATGGTTTTGTTTATGATGCCAGTGTCTATACGTCTGTTCGGCCCGGCAAATTTGGATATATAAATCTACACATGCCAAATACTCCTTTTCGGGTGACGCGCGCGGAAAAATCGCTGGTTGAGTTTCCTTTTACGTCGCTCTCCACGATACGAATCGTATTTGCATTAAGTTATATAAAATTGCTGGGCTGGGGAATATATTCAACTCTTCTAAAGTTGTCCGGTCTGCCGGATGTTGCCCTCCTGCTGTCTCACCCGCACGACTTTTACTTTGGCTCCATCCCCAACAACACAATCCAGGGACCTGAAAAGCTGGCGCTCTCACGCAACTCAACACGCGCTTTTGATTATTTCGACAAAGCGCTCACCGAGTTAAAATCACAGGGGTATCAATTTATGTTTATGAGCGAACTGTATCAGCAGGTAAAAGATGCAAATTTACAAAAATTTGCCTGGGATGACTGGAAATAAAAAATCCCCGAATCATTCACGGGGATTTTCATTGCTTGTGCGCTAGAGAGGACTTGAACCTCCACGCCTTACGGCACACGCACCTCAAGCGTGCCTGTCTGCCAATTCCAGCACTAGCGCAAGCAGGCCGTATTATAATCGGCTTGCTTTGCTTGTCAAGCGCGCAAAGAACAGCGCGAAATAACAGGAGATGTGTATGGTCCGAATCGTTGTAGATGCGATGGGAAGTGACAACTTTCCCACGCCTGATGTAGAAGGGGCAGTAATGGCTGCGCGTGAATATGGAGTGGAAATTATTCTGGTTGGTGATGAGAAGATCATTAAGCCTGTGCTGGACGCGCAAAATGCAGGGAATCTGCCAATAAGAATTGTCAATGCACCTGAGATGTTGACAATGGAAGACAAAGGTGAAAATCTGGTCTTGAAAGCGCGCAGCAAAGACGCGAAGAATTCAATGGCTGTCGGCATTGATCTTGTGAAGAACGGTGAAGCAGATGCATTTGTAAGCGCCGGCAATACCGGGGCAGGGATGGTCACTGCATTATTTCGTTTGGGACGCATTCGCGGAGTGGACCGACCTGCGCTGGCCCCGATCTTCCCCACTGCAACTGGAACGTGTGTTGTGCTGGATATTGGCGCAAACCCCGATTGCAAGCCAGAAAATCTTTTGCAATTTGGAATTTTGGGAAGCATTTATGCCGAGAGAGTTCGCGGCGTAAAGAATCCAAAAGTAGGTTTGATTTCCAACGGTGAAGAGGAAGGCAAAGGCAATGAATTGGTAAAAGCCGCAACTCCATTGTTCAAAGCGTCAAACTTAAATTATTTCGGTAATGTGGAAGGCAAGGAGGTAATTGGGGGTAAAGTGGATGTGGCCGTAACAGATGGATTCACAGGCAATGTAATGCTAAAATCATCTGAAGCAGTCGCCAAGTTGATCACGGACAAGATTCGCGAGATCATCAAAAATGGCAGTATTCTGACGAAGCTCGGCGGTCTGTTGGTAAGGCCTGCGCTTGGGGCGATCAAGAAAATGCTTGACCCAGCTGAGCAAGGCGCGGCGCCCATGCTGGGTATAAACGGACTCGTGTTTATCGGTCACGGCCGCTCGGATGCATTTGCCATCAAGAACGCGGTCCGAGTGGCAAAACATGCAGTCGATGTAAAAGTGTTGGATGCAATGAAATCTGCAATCGAAGAGAGCCTTAGGAAATAAAATGAAAATCATTAAAAACGAAAAACTAATTACACGGAACGGAAAGATCGGTCAGTGGATAAGCCTGGCCGCCTTACTTGTACTTGGCGGGGGCATGTACATCTCGTTTTCAAGACCCGAATTATTTACTTACTCAGTTGTATCTCTGGTAATCGGTTTTATCATGACCCAGATCGGTATGTACATGGGAAACCGCTGGGGACGGTCACCCCGCCCGGACGAGAAAATTGATGCGGGACTTAAAGGCCTGCACAGCGAATTCAATATGTATCACTTTTCTTCACCGGTTTCCCATTTGCTGGTCGGACCGTCTGGTGTGTGGACGCTTATCCCATATCACCAACGTGGAAAGGTCGCCTATGTAAAAAATCGTTGGAAAAATAGCGGCGGTGGATTCATGCAAGGATATATGCGCATCTTTGGGCAGGAAAATTTAGGCCGCCCGGATATTGATGCGGAAACCGAAGTACAAACATTAAACAAATTCTTCGCTAAAAAACTTGAAGGAAGGTTCACACCAGAAGTCAAGCCCATTTTAGTATTTACCAGTGATGAAGTTGAAATAGAGGCGGGCGATTCTCCAATCCCTGCGATGAAATTAAAGCAGCTCAAGGAATTCCTGCGTCAGGGCGCGAAGAACCGCGCCCTGACTTCCAGTCAGATCCAGGAGATCACAAGTCTGTTTGAGCAGGAATAGTTAAGCAAATACTCAACAATTCTTGTTATGTCGTTGCGAGAAGGGTTCTTTCTCTTTCCGACGACACATGCGCCGCACTGCGTTTGTTGCAGTGCAGGTGAGCAATCCCCTGTCATTTAGAGACTGCTTCGGCAAAAGACAAGAACGCCTCGCAGCGACATTCTGTATATGGTACACTTGTTCTATCTTTGGAATCGCCAACAATCCGGCTTTCCATAAAAAACGACGAGCGCAAATCAAATTCCAAATTTAGCAATTACGAGATACTCCGTAATATGACATCCATTGTTTCAATTGACATAGAAACCACCGGCCTCGATGAAAACCGCGAGGCCATTATTGAAGTTGCAGCCGTAAAATTCAACGGCCGCCGCGTGGAAGATGAGTTCACCACACTTATCAATCCCGGCAAAGCAATTCCTGATTTTATTACTGGGCTGACTGGAATTGACAATGCCATGGTCCGACAGGCTCCTCGCCTGCGTGATATTGCGCATGAGCTGACAGCCTTCGTCGGCGACGCGCCCATTCTCGGTCATAATGTAAAATTCGACATTGGCTTCCTTCGCAAAGCGGGACTGTTTGAATTTCATCAGACCATCGACACTTATGAACTTGCTTCGGTTTTGATGCCGACAGCCAGTCGCTATAATCTGGGCTCGCTCGGCCAGCAACTTAATATTCCCCTACCCGCAACGCATCGCGCGCTTGATGACGCGCGTGTCACACAGGCGTGTTATGTGCGCCTGCTTGATCTGGCGCGCGAACTTCCGCTTGAGACCTTACAACAAATTGTGGAGTTGGGCAACTTTGTAGATTGGGATGCAGGCTGGGCTTTTGAACAGGCGCTCCAGGCACGCGCCAAAGAAGGAATTAAGCCCCTCGGCACGGTGAGCGAAAGTCGAACCGTCAGGACTACGCCCAAACAAACGCACACCGTTTCTGCGCCTAAACCTAAAACTGGTTCAACCAAAAAAGATTTTCCTCCCATTGAGAAGAACCTGGAGCCAACCGGTCTTGACCCCGAAGAAGTTGCCTCTGTTTTGGAATACGGCGGTCCCTTTGCGCAATACTTTGAAACATATGAGCAGCGTCCCGAACAAGTGGACATGCTCAAAGCGGTAACGAATGCCCTTTCAAACGGCAACCATTTACTGGTCGAAGCGGGAACCGGTGTTGGTAAATCATTCGCATATCTCGTGCCTGCGGCAATGTTCGCAGTGCGGAATAATACCCGTGTGGTCGTATCCACCAACACGATCAACCTGCAAGACCAACTCATCAAAAAGGATATTCCAGATCTGCAAGCCGCGTTAAATCTTGATGTGCGCGCGGCAGTATTGAAAGGCCGCGCGAATTATCTTTGCCCGCGCAAGCTTGATTACATGCGTACCCATGGGCCGAAGGACGCGAACGAGATGCGCGTCCTTGCCAAGATCATCGTATGGGGACTTGAAAATAACAGCGGTGACCGCAACGAACTGAATCTGACAGGCCCCATTGAACGCGAGGTTTGGGGCAGGCTTTCTGCTGAGGATGACAATTGCGATACCGAAACATGTCTGTCACGCATGGGTGGCACATGTCCATTTCATCGCGCGAAGCAGGCGGCTCAAAGCGCGCATCTGTTGGTCGTAAACCATGCGCTCCTGCTTTCAGATGTCTCCACAGGCAGCAAGGTTTTGCCTGAATACGATTACGTCATCGTCGATGAAGCTCATCACATGGAAAGCGCTGTGACCAGCGCTTTGTCATTCCGCATGACCCAAAACGATCTCGAACGAATGCTAAAAGAATTAGGCGGATCATCCGCAGGGCTGCTCGGCAGATTGTTGACCGAGACTCACGAAACGCTTCGCCCCTCAGACTTTGGCCTGCTTCAGCAAAAAGCAAAACGCGCCACAGACCAGGCATTTCGGCTTGAACAAATCTCAAAACAATTTTTCCTGGTGCTCAGTGATTTTATAGCCATCCAGCGCGAGGGGCAGCCTGCCAGCAATTACTCCTGGCAGTTGCGCGTTGTCCCTGCCACGCGGACATTACCAGGCTGGGACGATGTTGAGATCATGTGGAGCCAGATCAGCGAAACGATGGCTTTACTCATGAAAACCCTTGAGGAAATTTATAAAGCGCTGGGCGAGATCTATGCCGAAGGCCATGAAAACGTACAGGATGTGATGGGAACCTTGAGCAGTTTGATGCGGAGAATGAGCGAAGCAGAAGCGGCATCCTCTGGTATGATGCACAAACCAACCAACGAATTGATCTATTGGATCGAAGTAAATCCGCGCGGCGAAAGATTATCACTCAATGCGGCGCCGTTGCGCGTGGGTCCGCTTGTAGAAAAACATTTATGGCATGAAAAAGCCTGCGTAGTGATGGCGTCTGCCACGCTCACAACGCATGGCGAGTTCCGTTATCTTCGCAATACACTCTCCGCTGACGAAGTGGATACGTTAGCGCTTGGCTCACCCTTTGACTACGAATCCAGCACCTTGCTTTATGTAGCAAATGATATGCCCGAACCCAATGCGCCCGGCTATCAGCAGGCGCTTGAGCGCGCCATCGTCTCCACCGCCAAAGCCACAGGCGGACGAATGCTTGTGCTCTTCACATCCTACGCCGCGCTCAAGAAAACAGCACAGGCCATTACCGGCCCGCTCGCTCGTGAGGATATTTTCGTATTTGAGCAAGGCGAGGGCGCATCGCCAAATGCTTTGCTTGAATCATTTAAGTCTACAGATCGTGCGGTGCTGCTTGGAACCCGTTCATTTTGGGAA
>JBBSCM010000095.1:0-12352 GCA_038250295.1 Anaerolineales bacterium
GACTTCTTTTATTTTACAGATTTATTAATTTCACTTTTCTTTACAGACTTCAACAACCCACTATCTTCACCATAGTACAAAATAAAATAATTCGAGAGCAAGGCCAGCCCAGCAACCATGTAACTTGCTGGATATGCGACCAGTGAAATGAAATCCAGAACGGCTTGCATATTTACCGAAATAAAATCGTACCCGCCCAGCCAGTAGAAACTATTGACGCTATCCGCCAGTGCAAAGAGGATCAACCCCCACCACGGGCGGCTCCACTGTCCGCGCCCGAAGAGGAAGGAAAGGCGAATTGCAAGGGCGCCCTCTGTCAGGTCAAAGACGGGATAGAGAACCGTGATAAACAAAACGATCCATGCATATCCCTCTCCCAAACCAGCATTGGATGCCAGAGTTGTTAATCCCGCAGTCACCAATAATGCCAGGGCAAACAATCCAAGATATAAAAGCCTTCCTCTTCTATTGTGGGACCCATATACCAGCCTGAATTGATAATACAGCGAAAGTCCCAAATAAAAATATCCCAGCAGCCAGAACAGATCGGTCAATCCCAGGTCAGGGAGATCCGTGTCAAAATAGAGCGCATTATATATCATCCCGCTGACTTCACCCGCCACCCAGAACCACAAGCCAATGGAAAACGCCCGCCAGATTCGGTGAGGAGTCTCGCCTTTTTCAAATTGACCAGTGACCAATGTCCCGGCTATTGCCGCGCCGATGGCTGGCAGCAGGATTAGAAAATCCACCAGGCTGTCGTTCCAATAAGGCCGCAGACTTTGCGAGAGCGGCTCTGCATAATATGACCAAACGATCAGGATCAATAGAATAATGGACGCGAAAACACCGATCCAAAGTTTTTGGTACGGTGAGATTCCGGAGTTCGGTCTGCTTAAGTTATTCATCATTTATGCTCATTCCGAAAATGCGGCAGGGATCAAACGCTCAGCCCGCAAGACTGCACGTTCATCAGGGTGGATCTGTTCAAACGTTTCGTCCAATAGTTTTTGGGTTAGCATACTTCCGATCACAAAATTCATTTGCGCGCCCATTGCCATAAACAAGGCCCGATACGCATGTGTGGCCTCGCTCAAAGACGGAAAAAAATGCGTATCCACCATCATGCTTTCATCAAGTGAGATATTCCATTGCCAGGGCAGTATTTGACGGTTTAGTTCACGTTCCATGAGCTGTAGTAGCTTTTGCCCAACCAGATTCCGATAGCGGCCAAGGATTTGACGAGTCCACTCTACTGCGCCCTGCCTTAGGATGGCACATTGATATGCCTGTGCGGATGGGGTATGAGTATATGTGGTGATTTCCCACGAGGAGCCGGTCACATTTTCCATTAGAGGAAATTCGGTTACAAATCCCTGTGGCGTGGAAAAGATGACCTCTGGTTTTTGTATTTCACCCTTCCAGAACAGTGCAAATCCGTGCAGGGTTCTGGAAGTAATTTCTATCAGCCCATACCATCGTTCCTGTTTCCATTGGTCAAGCTGCAGTTGCCAGGATTCATCACTGCTTATCAAATATTTATTTTTCACATAAGATTCAAGAGCCAGCCACGCCATCCGCCCGGCGGCATCGGGAAGTTTTATGGCGCGCAAATGACTGATCCCTGCATTCAAGGAGGAGAACTCTGCCAGCGATATAGATTTGCAAATGTCATTGTCCAAAGCGTAGGCGCTGCATGGCAGCCCGCCGCCTACAATGAGAATAGCGGTTCGGTCGGCATTAATTTGCTTTTCAACCAAGCCGCTGACTTTCTGGTCGCTAAAATAATTCTCCGCATTTAAGAGAGAGTTGTTTACCGGCAGATCTTCAACCTGGCTGAAAAAATGTTTCATAATAGTTTTTAGATTTTACTTGATTTCACGTATTTAGTTTAGTGACTGTAGAATACAGGGTATGCTCAAAGTTTGTAGATGAGTTTTTTCATTCTGGGTTCCCCGTTATAAACGGGGCAAGGAAAGCTTTCAGGCTAACAGATTTTGAGCGCTCCCTGGAATACATCATTGCAGGTATTATGGGTATGCTTCTCAGAGAGCAGGTATAAACAGTGACTGAGAGTGGTTTTTCAAGTACACTACGTGAACTATAATTCTGGAAAAGGAACCTTATACATGACCACTCTTGCCCCAACCCTTTCAACGCGTTATTTTCCGCGCACGGCTTCATGGCTGCGGGATGTTTTCCTGATCGTTCTTGGCTCGCTTTTTGTAGCGGCTTTGGCGCAGGTTGAAATTCCACTGCTCTTTACACCTGTGCCGATCACAGGACAGACATTTGGCGTGCTGCTGGTCGGCGCGGCGTTGGGATCAAAACGCGGCGCGGCGTCGCTAATTTTATATCTTGCAGAAGGCGCAATTGGACTCCCCTTCTTCGCTGGCGGCGCACACGGCCTCACCGTGTTAACTGGAGCAACGGCTGGTTATCTGGTGGGATTCATCGGCGCAGCCTATGTCACAGGTTGGCTGGCAGAACGAGGGTTGGAAAGAAGCGTGCGCACTTCCTTCATCCCATTCCTGATTGGCACGGTCATCATCTATGCCTGCGGAGTCGCCTGGCTGACCGTCCTGGTGGGCAGTTTTGGGGAGGCGGTTAAATTGGGTTTGGTTCCTTTCATTATTGGTGATATTATCAAGTGGATCGCAGCTGCGCTGGCTCTGCCTGCAGCATGGAATTTGAGCAAATAATCGTTTAGCAAATCAAAGATTATCAAGGCTTCGGATATCAGGAATGATCTCCGAAGCTTTATTTTTTAAACAGAATGATTCGTCCATGAAGCGGCTATAATTGAAATGAAGTGCGAAACCAGATAAAGAAATGATGAGAAAAATATGTTTATAGATCATGTAAATATCCACGTAAAATCAGGTAAAGGCGGCGACGGCATGGTACATTTTCGCCGCGAAAAATTTGTGCCGCTTGGCGGACCCGATGGCGGCGACGGCGGCCGGGGCGGCAATGTTATCTTTGAAGTGAAAGCCACGCTCAATACACTTTCAGCTTTTCGACAGAATGAAAAATTTTCCGCCGACCCGGGCAAAAACGGCGGTGGCTCGGAAAAGACAGGACGCGGCGGGAAAGACCTTATTATTCATGTCCCCCCAGGCACAGTAATTTATGATGCAGAAACAGGCGCACTCCTTGGCGATCTCACGTCCGCGGGGCAGCAGCTTTTGGTATGCAAAGGCGGGCGCGGCGGACTGGGCAATCAGCATTATGCGACTTCACGGAATCAAGCGCCTCGGACTGCTGAACGCGGTGCGCCGCATGAAGAGAAATTGCTGCGCCTCGAACTTAAGCTGATAGCTGATATCGGCATCATCGGCTTGCCCAACGCTGGGAAATCCACTCTGCTAGCGGCGCTGACAAATGCCAAGCCGAAGATCGGCGATTATCCATTCACCACCCTTGAACCAAATCTTGGCGTGGCAAACATTGATGATGATACAACCGTTGTGATGGCCGATATCCCAGGGTTAATCGAGGGCGCGGCAGAGGGCGCAGGCTTGGGCCACGACTTCCTGCGTCACATTCAACGAACACGCGTGCTGATTCACATGCTGGATGGTCTGTCTGAAGATCCGCTCGCTGATTACAGCCAGATCAACAGCGAACTCGCTCTCTTCGACCCCAAGCTTGCCACCAAACCACAGATCGTGGCGCTCAATAAAATTGACCAGCCTGATGTGCAGGAAAGACTCAAAGCCATCAAAGCAAGTTTCAAAAAGAAAAAAATAGAATTGTTCACACTCTCTGCCATGGCGCGCACAAACACACGCGATATTCTGATCGCCGCTCACAGAAAACTCGCTGACATGCCCGTGGAAGAAGTGGAAGAAACCCTGCCTGTGTACAAACCTGATGTGGACCCGAATCTATTTGAAGTCACCCGCGAAGATGACGGCAATTGGCGCGTTTCAGGTGTGGCGATCGAACGCTCTGCCAAGATGACCTATTTCGAACACGATGGCTCGCTGCGCAGGTTTCAAAAACTGCTGGAAAAACTCGGCGTGGATAAAGCCCTGCGCGAAGCAGGCATTGAAGAAGGCGATACTGTTTTTATCGGCGACTTTGAATTGGAATGGAAGGATTAACTCCAGAGGAAATCCATGTCTTCAAAAACACGCCCTCAACAACGCGCACGGGTCATTGGGCTGATCGTTATTGGAATCCTGTTTACAGCATTTTTCGGGATGCGCGTCATGCACGCCTTCAGAAAATTCAACGGACACCGCCCGCCTCCCGCGGGCAAGATCGAAACAGATGTTGAATTGATTCGCGACTGGATGACCGTCCCGTTCATCGCGCGAATGTATCACGTGCATGAAGAAATTATCTTTGAATCACTTGAAATTTCGCCGCAGGAAAATCGCGATAAAAGTCTGGAAGATTTGAATCAGGCATATTTTCCTCAAGCCGATGGACTCGTTTTGGAGAAAGTCAAGGCGGCGATTCTTGCGAATCAACCTCCACGGGCACCTGTACCGCCAGATACAGCAATTCCGCCGCTGATGCCTGTTCCGCCAGTTATTCAATAATCTTTATTTATGTCTGATTTCCTTCTCACACAGGTCATTAATTTTGGCACGCCTCTTGTCGGGGTGATCTTATTCCTGGGAGCGCTTGGCTTGCCTATTGGAGCATCTGCTGTCCTCATTGCGGCAGGGGCATTTTGTCAACAAGGTATTTTGAACTGGCCGATCGCGGCAGCAACTGGATTAATCGGCGTGCTCATTGGGGATATGCTCAGTTTTGGCATGGGGTATTACGCAAAGGATTGGGTTCAAAAACGGTTTGGAAAATCTCAAATATGGAGAAATGCACGCGCCTCTTTTCAACAACGCGCGGGACTGGCTGTTTTTCTGACGCGCTGGCTGGTTACAGCCGTAGCCATTCCTACAAACTTGATCGCGGGCGGCAGTGGGTATAAGTTCTCACGTTTCATGGCGTATGACATTGCGGGTGAGATCATGTGGATCGGTTTATACGGCGGGCTGGGTTATTTATTCGGCAGTCAATGGGAATTGGTTAGTGATTTCATCAGCAACTTTGGCGGGTTGATTTTGGGTCTGGTGATATTCGGTTTTGGGATCAAGCAGGCATGGAACTGGCAAAAACAAAATAAAGCCAAATCATACAAAAAGGCCGAAGTTTGAGCTTCAGCCTTTTTGTGTTTAGTGATTTGCCGTGGATGCGGTTGCGCGAAACATGCACCCGCCAGTAGCGCAACTGCTGTCGAACGAAGAGTGACTAAAGGTTTACATCATTTACACCTTATCTCATTGGACATTTTAGCAAATCCCGTTTTTATTAATCGCCAAAAATTATGTTGTATTTAAAACTTTGGCGCGTTAGCAGTGGTGTCTTTTTTAGCCATTGTTTTGGTTGGCGGCAAGGTTGCCCACCGATTAACAGCAGGGTCAATGGATGAGCAAGAAAAAGGCTAAAAAGAAAGCATCCAATCTGAAACTGCTCGAGTTGTGAAAGGTTTTTGTCCCTTTGCCAGACTGTATTCTTTTCGTTAAAGCGTTTGCCCCTGGGATGACTAAGGTGATGACGATGCGCCACACTGTGCATGCGGTTCACGATCTGGGTATGGGTTTCCACCATCTGCCGCCGTTGTGACAACAATTGTCGAAGTTGGCGAACATGTTGCGGTGGTACCCATTTCCAGACTATCCATTTGACTCAGCTACTATGCCTCATCCACACTGACAGAGGCCGCAGCGAAAAACTTCATATAATGGAACATACAAACGATTGGATCATCCAACGTCACAGCATAAGGAACAGGATATTTTTTTGGGGGAGACATTGGAATTTATTAAACATATAAAAAACGTCGTTGGAGAAAATCATGATCACATACCGCGAATACCAAGGCCCGGATTGGAGAGCCATCTGCCGGATCCATGACCGCGCGCGGCCCGACGAATTGATCGGCTCATGTGACCCGCGTGGATTCATCCCAATCGAACAGGATAAGGAAGTTGAAGACTTAAAACACAGCCGCAAATTCGTTGCCTGCATTGATGAACAAGTGGTTGGCTTTGTGGGCGTGGACGAGGACTATCTCGCCTGGTTATATGTTGACCCGAGTCATTATGGTAAAAGCATTGGCCGCGAGTTATTAAGAATTGGCATCCGCGAGATCGGCGAGAGTGCATGGACTATTGTTTTGGATGGTAACCACAAAGCGATCTCTCTTTATGAAAGCGAAGGGTTTCGAGAAGCAAATCGCTTTGCAGGAGATAACAATGGCTATCCCTGCACGTGTTTGAGGATGGAACGAAGAGAGTCTTCGTCCTCCCGAAAGAACATCGGGACGATGTGAGCGGAGCCGCACGCGCTTGTGCTTGTGCGGCGCAGTCGAAGGACAGGATTGGGCGTTCGTTTATAATACTCTCATGAAAATCTCTCGCTGGCTGGCATTCCCGTTGACATTCCTCTTAATTTCATGTCAGCCAAATACACCTTCTTCCATCACGATCATAGATGGCGAAAAATTTCAGATTATCGAGTCTAGCGAACGCGTGCCACTAACCTTGCTTATCCAAAACGGATTGGCGCCGCAGCCGAATGACCGTGTTCTATTAAATGGTAACCCCATCCCCATCGATCAGCCAATTAATGAATCTTCTACAATTACACTTCAAATACGCCGTGCAATAGGCCTGACCCTCAACACGCCACAGGGACAGCAAACGATTCAAACATCTGCGCTCACCGTGGGACAAGCGCTGAATGAAGCAGGTTATTCATTGAACAAAAATGACTTGATCGATCCGCCTGCTGAAACTCTCATCACGCAGTCTTTGACAGTTATATATACGCCTGCGCAAGATTTAACTATTTATATCGGTGAAAACATATTGAATATCCGCTCTGCCGCAGGGACAGTTGGCGAGGCTCTGGCTGAGGCCGGAGTCCCGCTCATTGGTTTGGACACCAGCTCCCCGCTTGCGAACGAAACGCTGCCTCCCGATGGGCAGATCCGCGTGGTGCGAGTCCGCGAAACTATTGAAGTCGCATTGGAGCCGATCCCATTTACAGAGGAAATTACCTACTCTGCCGACCTGCCATTCGGTCAAAAGGAAACGATCCAACCTGGCGTGGATGGCATTACGATGGTGCGCTCGCGTATTCGATACGAAAATGGAAAAGAAGTGAGCCGCGTAACTGAAGATAAAACGGTCATGCGTGAACCGCAGGCACGCATTGTCCAAAGCGGAGAAAAGATCGTGCTTGCACCTGCGGGAGGTGATATCCCTTATGAGTATTGGTTTGCAACAGAAATGTACGCGACAGTTTATTCACCATGCGCATCAGGCACAGGCGGATGTTCTTATAGCACCGCAAGCGGCGCAACTGCGGGTCAGGGCATTGTGGCTGTGGATTATTCGATCTATAGTTATCTGGCCGGTATGAAAGTGTATATCCCCGCTTATGGGGTTGCGACCATCGGCGATACAGGCGGCGGCCCGATCATTGAAACGGCATTCGGCGTGCCGCGCACAAAATGGATCGACCTTGGATTCAACGAAGGCGAAATGAGAGACATGACAGGCTGGGTCACCGTTTATTTCCTGGCACCCGCGCCTGCTGAGATACCTTATTTTTTGAAATAGATACATTCATCCTCCCGAAAGAACATCGGGACGATGTGAGCGGAGCCGCATGTATTTCGCGGCGTAGTCGAAGGACAACGATTCAAGATATATGTCTCCAACGTATCAACATATCCTTCGACTACGTTCCTCGAAAATCGCTCGTCACTCCGTACAGGAAGAATAAATGACTCAAGTACAAAAGATCATTCTTTCCATTCTTTCAATTATTATCATCGCCCTGCTTGGCGCGATAAGTTACACCGCGTATCAGACCTATCAACAATTCGCGTTCCAGCCATTAGGACCCGCATTGCCGTTTACGCCGCAAGCCCTGCCGCCCACATGGACACCTTCGTCCAATGATCAACTTGCCTCATCGGGCATGGTAACCCTTGTGCCCACGATCTCGTTCCCCACCGCCACATCTTCCGCGCCGATATGTAGTGGACCAAACATCATGAACATCGTCATGGTCGGCGCCGACTCTCGCGCAGATAGTTATTTATACGGATTGGGAGATGCCATTCGCCTCGTGCGCGTGGATTTTGTCACACCCAAAGTAAGCGTGCTTGAATTCCCGCGCGATCTGTGGGTCGAAATTCCTCATATCGAGGATAATCTTGACGGGCAGGATCATGAAAAATTAAATCAGGCTTATTTATACGGCCAACCCGGCTTTGGATATTGGGATGATCCCAGCGCAGGCCCCGGTTTGCTTACCCTCACACTCAACTTGAATTTTGGTGTGCAGGCTGATCACTATGTATCGGTCAATATGCGAACCTTCGAAAAAGTTGTGGATGCAGTCGGTGGAATAGACATCAATATTCCTGATGGAGAAACCGCCAAAAGCACAGACCTGCCCATTGGAGAAAATCACCTGAACGGCCCGCAAGCGCTCAAGGTTGCGCGCAATCGTCACGATGGAACCTTTGCGCGTGCAGATAATCAAAATATTGTGCTTTGCGCATTACGAAAAAAACTCACCGATCCCAAAGTGGTCACACAAATACCAGAGCTTATCGATTCATTCAAGGATAATATCATCACAGATTTCACGCCCGCACAGATCGGTCAACTGGCATGTCTCGGCACAAAACTGCCGCCGCAAAATATCGTCTTCGCAACCTTTCCTCATGAACTGTTTTCACAAACGCGAGTTTATGATCCCGTCTTCAAGAAAAGAGTTTCCATTTGGGACGTGGATTTCGGCATCCTAAGCGATTACGTCGACCGCTTTCAGGCAGGCACCTGGCCCGAGCCACGGATCATCGTCCCATCCACAACAGAGGAAGAAAGCGAGGTGATTTGCGAATGAAAAACTACGCTTCCATTCCCCTGCTCGATACAACCGCCGTTCTCAAACGATTTCACCTGCGCGCCGATAAAAGTTTGGGGCAAAATTTTTTACAGGACTCTTCCATATTGGAAAAGATCGCTGATACGGCGGAGATTCAGAATGATGACTGTGTTTTGGAAATTGGTCCCGGCCTCGGCAGTTTGACTCGTTATTTAGCCGTCTCTGCCAAACAGGTCACAGCGGTCGAACTGGACCCTGACCTGCTTGCCCCACTACGGGCAGTTCTCACGCCTTATCAGAACGTGCAGGTGATTCACGGTAATATCCTTGAAGTGAATATCTCAGAGATCATTGACCAGCCCAATTATCTTGTCGTTGCAAATATTCCTTACAACATAACATCTGCGATCATTCGTCACTTACTGGAGAGTAATCCCAAACCTCGCAGGGTTGTGCTCACCGTTCAAAAAGAAGTTGCCGAACGCATTTGCGCCAAACCCGGTGACTTAAGTTTATTGGCCTTAAGTGTGCAAGTGTATGGGCAGCCCAGCATCGCCGAAAAAATCCCCGCCGCTGCCTTTCACCCCGCTCCCAAAGTGGACTCGGCCATCTTGCGAATTGATGTTTACGAAGAACCTCTTGTCTCAACTGAAATGCTCAAAACTTTCTTCAAATTCATCAAGGCGGGCTTCGGACAGAAACGTAAAACACTCCGCAATTCATTGTCTTCGGGTTTGCATATTTCACCGAAAGAAGCCGAGACTTTGCTCGCCTCCGCAGGTATAGATTTCATGCGCAGAGCGGAGACTTTGTCCATTGAAGAATGGAAGGGGTTGTGTGAAGTCAACGTTGTTGAATATGGCGGCGTGCGAAAAATTTACCCTGCGATAAAAGACCCAATCAAACAAGGGCGTGGAATGCTGCAAGGCGGACCATCTTTACTTGAATCCTTGAAAGAGGATCGAGGGAAGGAAAAAGAAAAAGACAGGAGGTTTCTTGATAAAAAAGGCGACAATCACCTTTAGCTTTCGCAAACTTTACTTCCCTTCCACCATTCCAGTCTCCTATTCCGTCAACCTATAAAGTGGAAGGGGTTGTGTGGAAAAGAAGACAGTCACCGTATGGTTTTCTCAAAGTAGCTTGACAAAACAAAAATGTGTCTCCCTGAGCGAAGCGAAGGGTCTCTCCGATGGCAAATAGACTCTTCGGTCGCGGCGAACACGCTCCCTCAGAGCGACAAAATTGTACTTTGAGAAAGCCATAACAGTCACCGTTGAGTGGTTGTTCAAAGTATAAAGTAAGATAAAATCAGGTGGAAATATACTTTTGAGATTGGCTTTAGTGTTATACGAGGAGGAACTATGAAGAAAATAGCAAAGCGTATCGGAAACTTCCTGGCAATCCTCATGATCGTGTTTTTCGCTGCCCCAGATAATACGCAAGTAGCAAAAGAATTGGGTGTGTTTCAAATGAGCTGACAAAAAGAACGTCCCGAAGGTTTTGTCGAGAAAATTTGGTCGTTTGCGCCAACCTTCGGGACGGTTTCAACTGAAATGAAACACACCCAAAAAGAGTTTATCCTGGATTTCATCTCACGATTACAATGAATTTTCGAGACGTCATACTGTAATAACAAAAAAGCCCCGCGGACTTTCATCCACGAGGCTCAATCTCTAGTTCTCTAATCTCCTCCCTCAATTACCAATCACCACTTACCACTACGTTCCTTCTTCCCAGGAGTTCAAATACTTCAACTGCTCATTCGTGAGGATATCAATTCTCACGCCCATGGCTTCGAGCTTGAGGCGGGCGATCTCGTTGTCGATATCGGTTGGGACGGAATAAACCTTCTTCTCAAGAGTCTTCGCATTCTTCGCCATATATTCAGCGGATAAGGCCTGGTTGGCAAAGGACATGTCCATCACGGAAGCAGGATGCCCTTCGGCGGAAGCGAGATTGATCAAACGTCCCTCGCCGAGGATGTTGATCTTGCGTCCGTCCTTGGTGGTGTACTGTTCAACGAACGGGCGGACAAGATTTGGTTCGCCCACGCTCATTGCGGCGAGCGAAGGAATATTGATCTCGACATTAAAGTGACCCGAGTTGGCGACGATCGCGCCGTCTTTCATCACTTCAAAATGTTTCTTATCCAATACATTGATATCACCGGTAACGGTGCAAAGGATGTCGCCGATTCGTGAAGCATCAGCCATTGGCATCACCTGGAAACCATCCATCACCGCTTCGAGCGCCTTCATCGGATCGATCTCGGTCACAATGACCTGGGCGCCCATGCCGCGCGCACGCGAGGCGAGACCGCGTCCGCACCAGCCGTAGCCAGCAACGACAAAATTCTTGCCAGCCAGCAATACATTGGTTGCACGGATGATACCGTCAATTGTGGATTGACCCGTGCCGTAGCGATTGTCAAAGAGATGCTTGGTCAATGCGTCGTTCACAGCGATAACGGGGAACTTCAAAATATTATCAGCTTCCATGGCCTTCAAACGAATCACACCCGTGGTGGTTTCTTCCGTACCGCCGATGATATTCGCCAGCATTTGTTTGCGTTCTTCGTCAGTTAAGCTCTTCGCCCATGCAGCAAGAGAAGGCTCGAGTTTTTCAAAGCGTCCCATTTGAATGAAGAAGAGAGATGAGACCAAATCTGCGCCATCGTCCATGGTCATGTGAGGCATGTGTTCGAGCGCGGCTCGAATGTGCTTGAAGTAGGTGACCTTGTCTTCGCCTTTGATCGCAAAGGTGGGGATTTCAAATTGATTCACCAAAGCGGCAGCCACATCGTCCTGCGTGGAAAGCGGATTGGATGCCGTCAAAACAATGTCCGCACCGCCGTCTTGAAGCGTAACCATTAAATTGGCAGTTTCGGTGGTCACATGCAAACAGGCAGAAACACGCAAACCTTTGAGAGGCTTCTCTTTCTTGAAGCGTTCACGAATGGAACGCAGGACGGGCATTTCACGCTCGGCCCAGTCCATGCGGCGGCGGCCGCCTTCAGCCTGATTCAGATCTTTTACATCGTAGTTACTCATTATTGCTCCTTTATTTATGCTAGGTGATCGAGCGATTCTTCGTGTTCGCGGAAGAATGTTTCAAACCACAAATTTCATGATTATTTCGTTAGAGTTGGTCTCAACAGTTTCACTACTCCAAAGCAGTGGTATGTACGGCTCCACACAGGGCGAACACTGCCAGCTTAACCAACGAATCTAAATAGATTTTACTTAAATAAAGCGTCCAGTTCCCCGGCATCGTCAAAGTGTTTTCGGAAGCGTCCAACAAAATCTTTTTTGGTATAAGCGTGGCTTTGCGGACCGCGTTGTTCCAGGCAATACACCGCTGCTAGCGAACCAATTTCACCGCACAACTTCCAATCAAAGCCCTGTGAATATCCCACAAGGAATCCTCC
>JBBSCM010000096.1:0-12260 GCA_038250295.1 Anaerolineales bacterium
CATCCTACATAGGTACCGCGACATTTATGTCGCTCTTGAGTGAAAGGCGACATAAATGTCGCGGTACAGTATATGAGCAGACAAAACTGCGTAAGGTGAGTTATTAAAAATATTAACTTTCTTGAAAAGCTGTCCTTCGACTACATTCCTCGAAGAGCACTCGTCACTCCGCTCAGGACGAAATCCTTACTTCACCACAAACACGCTTCCTGCTCCGCGCCCGCCGACATCGGGGAAGTAAAACTCAGAGGCAGTGGGCGGGATGACCTTGAAAGTACCGGCTGTGCTGGCACGGGCAATATAGGTGTACACGTAAGTGCCTGCGGGTAAATAATCTGATGAAAGTACGATTTTTTCGTCTCGTAATTCAATATGACTAAAATACCACCAGCCCCAGCCGCGATCTTTATAATCTTGTACAGTATAGGAGGATGGAACTGCTGTATCTGCGGCAAGAGACTCGTCAATGGCTTCCATGCCCGCCGGGAGCGGATCATCGATCACGATGTAATGAACGGCGGCGGGTACCACCACCGTCAAGCGGACTTTTACCAGCTCGCCGCGGGCAATTTCTGTGATGGGCGTCTTGAGATCATCCAATGTGAAATATTCACGCGAGAGGCTCATGCCTTGATCCAGCGGCTGGATGGATTCAACAGGCAGGCTCGTACTTAAATAAGCGGTGTAGTACAAATTGCCTGTGCCGCGTCCACGGGTGAGGACGAGGGAATTGACCTGCTCTTTCAGCAAATCTTCGAGCTGCACTTGCAGGTTGACCGTGTCTGTTAAATTATCCTTATTAGACTGACCTTCCTGAAGCAGCTTGTCATTTAATCCAATTGCGTACTTGTAATCGGTTTCGTATTCTTTTGATTCGACCAGCCAATTGGTCAGCGCGATCAATGACCAGGTCGTTTCCTGAGTCGAATACCAATGTCCGCCATCGCGATGCGCCATCAGCCAGCGGACAGCATTCGCATTGATCGGATTCTTCGGGTCAATTTGCACGAAGGCATTTAAGACGATGGCCGTTGTGCGCGTGTCCGAGTTCCAGTTCCAATAGTCTTTGGTGGTTTCCTCCCAATGGGCGCCGGCTGCCGATTGGACGGTGGCAGTTGCCAGGTCCGATAGAAGCGTGGAGATGCGCGCGTCTTCAGCGTCAAGCAGGTACATCGCCTGCGCAAGATAGGCTTCCCCATATAAATCCAACGAAGCGCGATGCTCGAAGATGAAATTGGTCTGCCCCGCGCCAAGTTCGCCTGCGCGTGCCAAAACATATAACATGAATGCGTGACGATTGTATTGCCACGAAGCGTCATTGCGCCTGAGATCGGGGAGATTATTTTTCAAATAGTTGATGCTGTTGTTCAACACGGTTTCTGAAATATCATAACCAGATTCCTTTGCTTCGATCAACCCATACACAACATACGCGGATGTTTGCGGGTCGCTTAGTTCTCCGTCCCACCAATTCCAGCCGCCATCATATAACTGTTTTGCATAAATTCTTTGCAGCGCTGAATTTACATTTGTGTCAAGAGCATTCTGTTTGGGAGAAGGAATGCCAGCCGCCTGCAAGGCGCGTGTGGTGATGACGTTTGGCAGGAAGCGCGAGACGGTTTGTTCCATGCACAGGTAAGGATAATCTTCGAGATACGTGAGACCTGACTCCATGGACGCGGCCAGCGAAGGTGAAACTTCAATGGATAGATTTGCATCGTCGAAATTTATGGCGGTCGGCAACTGGATATTTTCAGTTATAGAATCTGCAGAGGTGATCATGCCCGATGTGCCGACGTTTTCAATTGCGGTGAAATTGAAAACGGGAATACCCTGGCCCGACAGTGTGCCCAGCGCAGGTTTGCTCGCGTCAGTAAATTGACCGCTGACCGCGGTTGCGGTCATATCCACGCGCTTGATATTATTTTTAACGACCACGTTCCATACGATGTATGCTTGTTGCTTGCCTGCGATCTCAATCGTTTGCATTGCCCCTGATTTAAGTTCAACACCATCTGCATCGAGCGAGACATTCACTTTCAATGATTTTTCTGTGTTGTTGAAAATCGTTGCGCCAACTGTGGCTTGATCGCCAACGACGAAGAAGCGCGGTGTTTGCAATTGCACGAAGAGCGGCTTGGTGCTGACCAACTCACTTGTGACTTGTCCTACACGGCTATCTGCGGTAATGGCTCGTACATCCGCGGACCAGGTGGTGAGATTCTCCGGCAGTTTCACTTTAACTTGCGCAACACCATTTTCATCGGTGGTAACTTCCGCTTTGAATACAGCGGTATCTTTGAAGTTCTCGCGCACAGTGATGATGCCTAAGTCGCCTCCGCCACCGCCGCCGCCCAGGCTTCCATCGGGAATCGACTTGCGATAATTGGCATTGAAATCATCCGCGCTGGAGACTATGCCAAGCGCCGTAGTCACGCTCAACGGTTGTTTTGAATAGAAGCTGTCTAATAGCGGAGCGGAGTTTGACGGAGCCAGCGCCAGCGCAGCTTTGTCAACTACTGCGAGCGAAACATCCGCTGAGACAGGCTTGCCATTAATATCCTTCGTCTCAATCGTGTATGTAACTTCATCCCCGGGGCCAGCCGATTCTTTATCTGTCGTAACAGAAACATCAATTGTCTTTTGTTTTGTGTCAATATTAATCTGTGTCATGCCGATCTTGAAATCTGGCGCGCCAGTACGCTCCGCGCCGCTGATCACCGTGACAGAAACATAAGCGATCGGAGCGAATTCATCGGTAATCGGTAGTTTGTAAATTGTGCTGCTGCCTTCGAGCAATACAACTTCTCGTTTATAGATGTGACCGCGTTCATAAGTAATGAGCGCGTATACTTTTCCTGAAAATGGCTGTGCGATCAAAATTTCAGCGGTATCGCCGGGCGCGTACATATCCTTGTCTGCGATCAGGCTGAAGGCGCGGTCATTGGTCTGTCGCCAGTAAATATCCTGCTCGCTGGCAACCCAGATATAAGTCGAGGCTTGATGCGTGTTTCCTTTTGAGTCGCGGACTGTGACAAGCGCTTTATAAACTCCACCCTTGGGCGGGATGAAGTTCACTTGCACGCTTCCATCTTCGCCGGTGACTGCGTCCTGTTTACTGACGGGAATCTCCTTTACCGATGTTTCCCAGCGCAGTTGGCCCTGCTCATCTTTTTTCTGCACGCTGAACCATTGCCGTTCCACGAAATCGACAGTGACTTTCTGGCCTGCAATCGGCAGTGAATCCCAATCCAGAACGACCACGCTGAAAGGCTGTTCTTCGCCTTGCGTGCCGATATATCTCTCGGAGCGGATGCCCGTGTAATATTTACTTTGATGAACGATCACGCTCGTCCCGCCGCTGACAGTATTCCCCGCAACGTCGGTTACATTGGCGTAAAGCGACATTTGTCTGCTGATCTTGTCCTTGCCGGCATCAAAGGTTTGCGAAATATCAAGATGCCCATTTGCATCTGTCACGCCTTTGCCTTCAGCCACGACGCTGGTAGCTGCGCCTCTGTCAGGAGACCAATACACATCACGGTCCCAATCCATGAAACTATACTGGCTGTATTTTCCTGAGGGCGTGAAATAAAATGTTGAGGATTCAATGAACCAATCGGCTTGCGCGTCTTTCAAAACGCCGCCGGAATAATATTCCGCATCCAGACCAAAGTTGACCGTATCTCCTGTAAGAATATCCGTTTTGTCAGGAGAAGCGCTCACTTCGAACTCTGGTTTTTTATATTCCGCGATGCTGAAGCCCACGGAACTGATCGGCCCATCAGTTTGGGATGCCGATTTATAGATGTAAATATTATAGGTGCCGAGCGAAACGTCCTGCGCGAGTTTTACCGTCCCACTGAAACTGCCTTTCTCATTGACGGGCATGAATTCGCTAAAAATCTTTTCACCAAATTGCTCGACCACTACATATACTTGTTTTTGCTTTGGAAGGCTGTAGTGCAGGTCGTCGTTATCCCGCAGGATGCCTTTGAAGAATACTTCCTGATTCGGGCGGTATACCGGCCTGTCTGTATATAAATAACCAAACAAGCTTGATGCGCCGCCATAATAATTTTCATATAAGCCAAAATCGCCCGCGCTCACGCCGCTACCCCAATACAAGGCAGTGAAGCCAAAATGATCTTGATCATCCACGCGCGCAAAATTGGCCGCCTTCATATTCTTAATATAGGCAAGCCCATCTTTATCCGTGGTTGTTTTTCCGATTTGTGTATATTTGTCATTGTAAAATGTGACGGATACATTCTCCTGGGGTGCGCCGCTTTCCAAATCCGTCACCCATGCGAGTCCCTCTGTGGGCGTGGCCTTGAAGGTGAGGTTGTCTGTTGCCACGATGAATAAGTAGCCCTGATAAAATTTGGTCTTGTAATCCAGCGGCTTGCCTTTCACAGCGATAAAGTAGTAGCCGGTTTCCAGTGGTTTTCCATTTGCATCTGTAAATTTGAAAAGTTTGCGCTCGAGAGAGTTTTTGGCTTCGGTGGCTCCAACAGTCCACTCACGCACCGCCTGCACTTGTGGATTGAAATTTAATGGATCAAGCCTGCCGTCGGTCAGTCTTGCGAATTCATCAAAAGTAACTGGGTAAACAGAAACTGTTGCTTCATCCACGTTTAGATGTTCAAAATAAACTTCCTGCACTCCCTTGGCGCGATAGATAAGCGGCGTCCACGGCAGGACGAGCCGTGCATAAGGGGAGTAATCTCCATTTTTGAATGTGTATGAATATTCGTCTTTGATCGTGTTGCCGTATGGGTCTTCCATTCCGGGCAGTATCCGCACCACATAATCTGTGGCGGGTGAAAGACCGACGATATTCAAAGTCTTGTCGTATGAGTTGTAATACCAATTTGGTTCACCTTCCAACGCAGGCGTGATCTTGACCCTGCTCTTCATACTCTCAAAATCCATTTGCGAGGCAAATGTGATCGTCATGTATGAATTAAAGTCTCCCTCTGTGTCTGGGGCAGGGAATACGCTCACAACAGAAGGCAAGGGCGCAGTCGCAAATTGTACAGTTAACTCTTCCTTCAAGTTGCCGCCATCATTTGCCTGTGCTTTTTCTGAAATCGTCAATTCGTAAAAGTTGGCGATTGTAAATTTTTCTTTTGGCTCAATGGTCAGCGTGGTGAAAGTTTCGTCCCAGGTAAAGTTCATGGGGGCAGCCGCCGATGTTTCGCGGTTGATGATTTTTACTGCGTCTTCCGTGCTTTCCTGATTCATCGGCTGTTGAAAAGTCACAATGAATGTTTGGTCAAGCGGAACATCACTCACGACCTCAGATGGATTCTGTTCGCCATCCTTCAACGCAAAATTTGAGATGATCGGAGCGCGCGTGTTGAATTGCCAATTGTACGACTCGCCCAATTTGTTGCCGAGCGTATCGATCAACCCCGCCTCCAACCTGACCTGATAACTGGTGCCGCTTAATAAAATTTCCTCTGGCTGAAACACATACACCGACGAATTCACCCATTCGCCTTTGCCTTTGACTGCGGGTGTAAATTTCAATGGCTGCGGTAATTTGTTTTGTTCTTCCACAATGGTCACAGGCACAACGGGATGATTAAAGATGACCGTGATGCTTGAATTTAAATCCACTTCCTGTGTCTCTGCTGCGGGGAATACTTGAGATACCGCCAGCGCTTCGAGGGTTCTAAATTCAATTTCAATATTTTCCTGGGGAGATGTACCGTCCACAGCGACGGCTTGCGTGGAGAAAGTCGCTGTGTAATCCGTGCCAGGAATCAGCTGCGAAGTGGGCGTGAAGGAAAATGTTCGGGCGTCGAGCCATGTCCATTGGCCGGGGACAGCTTTCTGCGCTTGCTCTGAGCCTGTCGAAGGGTCGGAAAGAAGCGAGAATGAGTCGCCAGTCTTAAGCTGGTCCATGTCACGGTCAAATGTAATTTCAATTGTGGAAGATAAATCCAATCGTTGCCCCTCAATTGGATTTTGAGCAATTACCTGCGGCCCCGTAGACGTTGCTTGAATGGACAGAGATGTGTTTTTATCGTAGAAGACGCTTTGTGTGAGCAAGAGCGCCAGCGTGAGAACTACAAGAATACCGAGCGCACGGAGAAGTTGTTTATTATTCATTTTACCTGCCTCCCAAATTGAGTATGCCCCTTGTAAAGAGAGATGTCAAGTGGCCTCGAATCGAATTGTTGATACTAGACGGATTTGGGATTTGAGATGTTCCCATGCCGATATGACTCTATTGTCAAAGTTAGCCCCGATGCTACATTAGAGAAGCAATTATTTGAGTTTCGTTTATAATTTATTTATCGCCGTGTATTTCCTTTATTATTAACTGAGACAGAGATTTTGGATTCCACCTTCAAGCCTTTGCCACTCCCAGAACAGGATCTTTCCGATGCCATCCGCCAGGTGGATATGTTGCAGCGCGTCATTGTGTCGATCAGCAGCGGCCTGGCATTGGAACCCCTGTTGTACAAAATACTGGATGGCGCTGTGGCTCTGATACACGCGACGCATGGAACAATCGGATTGGTTGTGGATCTGGCCGATGGGCCGGTGGTACGCACCGTGGCAACATACAACATGCCCGATGAGGAATTGGGAGCTGAGATGACGCCCGGCGTGGGGCTGGCTGGACGTGTTTTGCAGGATGGGCGGACGATACGATTGGATCGATACGGCGATCTTGAAAACCCCACTTTGCATGAATTAGTCGAGCATTCGGTTCTCGGAGTCCCGATCCGCTGGGGGGATAAAATGATCGGCTTTTTCGGAATCGGTACTGAAGCGCCGCATAATTTCAACGCGAGGGATGCAGAGACGCTGGAGCTCTTTGGACAGTACGCAGCCATTGCCATCCATAACGCGAATCTCTTTGAGACCAGCGAACATGCCCTGGATGAAATGCGATTGCTGTATGCAACAAGTCAACGAATTGGCCTTGCTGGGGACGTGGATGATGTGATCGCTGCCTATCTCGATCAGGTTTCCGAGCGAGGTAATTATATTTGTAATGTCTGCCTGTATGAATTTGACGACAAGGATCAACGCATTGCGGTGATGGTACGCGGCCGTTGGACATCCAATGGCGGATCAGAGCGTCTCGAGGAGCGTGTACCCTATTCGCAAGATGACCTGGACCCCATTCTTGATGCTGGCCAAACCGTGGCGATTAGCGATGTGAGCACAGATGTGCGTGTCTCAGTGGGATTGCGTAAAATACAGGAGCAGGCTGGACGGCCGGCCCTGGCATTGTGTCCATTGATGGTGCGCGGCAAACGGATTGGGCTGGTCGTGCTCAGTTATCCCGCTGTTCATAAATGGACCGAAGTCAGCCTCTGGCCCTATCAGGCAACAGCCGCACAGTTGGCAACCGCCATCGACAGCCGCATGCAACAAGGATTGCTTTACGAACGCGCGCAACAACTGGCTGTTTTACAGGAACGCCAGAGACTTGCGCGTGAGTTGCATGATTCGGTCACGCAGCTTATTTTCAGTACCACGCTGATCGCCCAGTCTATTGCTCCAGCCTGGAGGCGTGATCCGCTTGAAGGGCAGAGCCGTGTAGACCGCTTGTTGGAACTGAGCCAGACAGCCTTAAGGGAGATGCGTTCCCTCCTGTTTGAATTGCATGTTGGGGATGACGAAAATATTAATGCCAACAGTTCCACATTAACGGGAGCGGAACGCATCCGTCGTTTTGGTTTACTGGATTCGCTGCGTTTATTGGCGCGAGATTTCGCACATGACGATGTAGGAGTGACTATTGAAGCTGGGGGATACCCAACCGCGCGCAATGCTTCGCAAACGCCTGAAAGGTCAATGCGGGAGGAGGGCGTTTATCGCATTGTTCAGGAAGCATTGACCAATGCCATCAAGCATGCGAATGCGCACCGGGTTGTAATTCGACTCGCTGACAATAAACCGAGTGGATTGAGTTTTTCCGTAAAAGACGATGGAGTTGGTTTTATCCCCGCAAACGGCGCAGCTAAAGAGGAATCTGAAGAAGGCGGGTTTGGAATGAATACCATGCGTGAACGCGCTGAAGCGCTTGGCGGCACTATTAAGGTTGTTTCTGCTCCTGGCAAGGGCACCACTGTTGAAGTGACCATTCCCTTCAAGGAGATTAGCTATGAGTCCGATCCGTGTTTTGATAGTGGATGATCATGAAATCGTCCGTGAAGGATTGCAAATCCTTTTGGCAGAGGAATCTGATTTCGAGGTTGTAGGCGCAACCGGCGATGGGACCAGCGCTTTGGCATTGGCGGAACAATTGAATCCCGATGTTATCTTGATGGATCTGGTAATGCCCGGTGTAGATGGGATCGAGACCACGAAGCGTATCCTGAAAAACAACCCTGCCGCACGGGTCTTGATCTTGACCACCTTTGCCGATGATCAACGTGTGCGTGATGCGATCCGCGCCGGGGCGATTGGTTATTTGCTTAAGGATGTTCTCAAAATCGACCTGTTGCGCGCCCTCCGCGATGCAGCAGTCGGCAGGGCCTCTTTGCACCCGGAAGCTCAACAATATCTCATGCGTCAGGTTGTTGAAAGCGAAACGCCGCTGCCTCATGCGAGTCTCACCAGGCGTGAGGCGGATATTTTGCGCCTGATCGCCGATGGCCGCAGCAACAAGGAAATTGCCATGGCCCTGCACCTGACTGAGGGAACTGTAAAAGGTTATGTAAGCACGATCTTTGACAAGCTTGGCGTTGAAGACCGTACGCAGGCCGCGTTGTACGCTGTAAAACATGGGCAGGCTTAGCATCGTCACACCTGCGCTGGCGTGCGGCGCAAGTGTTGCGAGCCGCTCTTGGGCGAAGCAATCCCCTTACCGTGAGGAAGATTGCTTCGTCGGGGAGAGCATCCTCCTCACAATGACGGAAGTTATTATTTTGTAACCTGACTTTCGTTAGATTTTCCATCTGACATTGGTTAGCCGATCCAGCCAACCAATGTCTTTTTGATTCCTTGCTTGTGATGGTTGGTGGGAAGTGAATAGTTTCTTATTATTAGAGCGATATGTAATTTTTTATTATTGGAGTTTCAAGGAGAAGACTATGAATCGGTTTCGTTTAATTGGTATTGCAGCTGCCCTATCGCTCTTCCTGATAGTTTCTGCCTGCGGCGGTAACGCGGCCCCAACTCCTGCGATTGAAGGAGTAACACAAGCTGCGCCACCATCAGGCGGCGGGCAGATCGCTAAAAATTCAAGCTCGTCCAGCCCGATTGCCATCAGTGATGACGACGCGCTCCTGCTGGTTGTTAATAACCTGAATGACAGTGTTACGGTCATTAATGTGGCGGGTGATGCAAATGCAAAGGTTGCAGAAATTACTGTAGGAGATGAACCGCGCAGTGTAGCGCTTACGCCTGATAAGAAACGGGCATATGTAACTAATCAGGCAAGCGCCACGGTGTCGGTGATTGATCTGGGGACCAATCAAAAAACACAGGATATTCCAGTGGGGGTTGAACCATACGGCGTTGCTCTGACTCCGGATGGAAGCCGCGCATATGTCACGAACTCGGCATCCAATACGGTTTCGGTAATTGACACAGCCAGCAATACGGTTGTTGCTACCATAAAGATTCCCGGTATCCAGCCCCGTGGAATTGCCATCACCAATAACAACGGCGGCGCGGGCCAGCAATTTGTTTATGTCACACAGTTCCTGTCCCAACCGACTGCGTCAGGCAGTGTTAACACCGATCAAGGCAGCGAAGGGAAAGTCTTTGTCCTATCTACAACCGATGACGCTCAAATACAGGGTGTAATTACACTGGCGGCGCATGATGCCGGCTTTGCAGCCGACCGAACAAAATTTGGCGGCACCGAAACAGACCCAACGTTTGCTTATCCGAACCAACTCCAGGCTATCGTGCTAAAGAATGGGCGTGGTTATCTGCCCAATGTTGCGGCTTCTCCTGAAGGTCCGGTGAAATTCAATGTTGATACGCAGGCCTTTCTTTCGGTCTTTGATGTTGCGGCAAAATCCGAGTTGGCGGGCGGTACGATAAACCTGCACGCCGCTGTCAAAACTCAAACTTTTAAACCTAAACTTTTCGTAGCAAATCCCTGGGCTATGGCCTTCAAGCACTCAAGCAACGAAGGTTATGTTGTATCGGCGGCCAGCGATGTGCTGGTTAAGGTCACTCTGGATGACAATGGCGTTCCAAGTGTTGTCACCAACCCAGCCGAAGGTGATACAACCAGGATTGCTCTTATAGATGTCGGCAAGAATCCGCGCGGCGTTGTGGTCAACAATGCGGATACGCGCGCTTATGTGATGAATTACATCTCGAAAGATGTCTCGGTGATCGACTTGACCGCTTTTCCCGAACTCGAACTTGCTCGTGTTCAATCTGCAGATTTACCCGCTGAGGGTTCAGACGGCGCCAGGTTCCTGCTGGGCAATGAGTTGTTCAATTCATCCCGCGGAGAATTTGACGAAGGCGTTGCGGAGCGTTTATCCAATGAAGGCTGGCAAGCTTGCGCCAGTTGTCATCCAGATGGTTTGAGCGATGGAGTTGTGTGGGCGTTTGCATCGGGTCCGCGCAAGACCGTTCCGCTCAACGGAACGTTCAGCCCCGCCAATCAAACAGGTGATCAACGTATTCTTAACTATTCAGCAGTCTTTGATGAAGTTGAAGATTTTGAATTGAATATTCGCGGCGTATCCGGCGGACCAGGACTAATTGTGTTGCCTGGCACTACCGATCAAGACCCGAATGTCAAAGCCTTTGATCCGTCCAATGCGGCTCGCGTGCAACTGCATGTCAATGGTATCGCCGCCTGGGATGCCATCGTCGCCTGGACACAATCCCGTATCCCGTCACCAGTTTCACCTTATAACGGCGTTGACCCCAACAGTGAACTGGGCTTGCAAATCGCGCAGGGCAGCCAACTCTTTGCGCAGGCAAATTGCCAGGCTTGTCACGGCGGAGCCAAATGGGCAACCAATCAAGTGGATTTTGCGCGCTCCTCTCCCTTCCAGGAGACAATCACCCCCGGGGCCGCTCCAGAGCCGCCCGTAGGTCAGCTTGCCCGCTTCCTTCGTCAGGTAGGAACATTCGACCCCGCTAATCCACTGGAGAAAACGGCTAATAATCAACAGGCATTGGGTCAGCTTGGATTCAATCCGCCATCGCTCCTTAGCATCTACGCCTTCTCTCCCTATTTACATAATGGAGCATGTCTCACCCTGGATTGTGTGTTGGAGAATCAAACTCACCGTGACGCGGGCGGTGCTACGGGAGTGCTGGATGACGCAGCCGCTCGTGCCGCGCTGGTACAGTTCCTGATCTCTATTGACGCATCCACCGCGCCGGTTTCTCCATAGAATATTAATATTCGAATAATTTACTCATCACACACAGAACCAACAAAACGATGTCGTTGCGAGGAGGATGCACTTCCCGACGAAGCAATCTTCGGCTAAACGGAGTGATCTACTCGATAAGAGTTACCCATTTTAACCGGGGATTGCTTCGCAAAAACCGCTCGCAACGACATCAATTTACGCGATGTGCCGTAGCTAAATTTTTATAAGGAGATATAAAATGTTCGCTCGAAAATTTAAGAATCTTTTTGTTAATAATAAATTGATTTGCTTCTTGATCGCATTAATGTTGACCCTCTCCGCTTGCGGAGGACAACCAGCGGCAGGCGGAACATCCTACATCGCTCGCATCGATGGGGCGCCGGATAGCGCTCGCGTCGGGATTGTGGTTGAAAATGGCAAGTTCGCAGTTTATGTTTGCAGCCTCGACGATGCCTTTAATTTGACCTCGGCCCGCTGGTATTCCGGGGACATTGGCTCAGATGGATCAGTGCAGGGTGTCAGCCCCGATGGAGTTCAATTTCAAGGTGTCGTCAAAGATAACCAGTTTAGCGGCACGTTGGTCAACACTGCGGGCCAGACTCTGACTTTCAACGGCGTATCAGTTCCAAATGGCGGCCCGGCTAGCCTCTATCGTGGGCTGGGTCAATACGGTGGTCAGGATATTATTGCCGGCGCTGTCATTGATTCTGACGGTTCCTTTGCTTCCACTGTGCAATACAACGATCAGATAGCGTTTGTGACACCAATTGCCAATGCGCCCACCCGCCTGGACAACACCTCAATGAATATAACAATTGGCGATATCAGTGAGCAGATCAAAGTTTTGCTGGTTAATACGCTTGAATAATATATCTTAGATGCTGTTTCTTATGCTGTGAATTATCGTACTGTAAAGATTAGGAGCACACG
>JBBSCM010000097.1:0-12174 GCA_038250295.1 Anaerolineales bacterium
GCGATTAGCCCGTGAGGGATCTCACCCTAATTGGCGTAATAATCGGCGTGTCCGTTTGCCCCTCTCCCAAGGGAGAGGGTATGGAGTCGGTCTCTTTTCTTGGCTGATGGACATGTTGAGTTTCCAAAGCAAAGTTTATTTGAGGTGCAATTAGCTTCTCCCCCTTGGGGACATCGTACCCGAGCGTAGCGAGTGGTAGACGGGAGAGGGTTTTTACTGTTTTGCATTAGAATCTTGCCATGCCGATCAAAAACCCTTCGACTCACCTGCACTGCGCGCAGGCGCAAGTGTCGCTCAGGGCAGGCATTGTGACAGATCAGCGAGTCACAAAAGAAAAGCTTCAAAGAGACCCCTCTGTCCCGCTTCGCGGAGACATCTCCCCATTTTCAAAAGCGAAAATAGGGAGAGTCGCAGCGATATGACCCCCGCCGAAAAGATTCTCTGGCAGGAATTACGAGGGAATAAGTTGGGAGTCCATTTTAGGAGGCAGCAGGTCATTGCGGGACTGCGTCGTTGACTTTTACTGTCACAAGGCGGACTTGGTCATTGAAGTGGATGGCGATGTCCATGATTTGCAGAAAGAAGAAGATGCAAGGCGGGAAAAGGTATTGAGTGAGGTGGGGCTGAGGATTGCCGTTTTAGGGCTTTCGGAATGAAGAGGTCGTGATGAACGCTTCGCGGTCCGCTGTGGTGGGGAAGATGTGCGAGTTAGTTGTGAGGAATTCTTCCGTTTGACGTAATGACAATTTGACACTACAATTATTCTATGCGATTCGAATAGGATGAAAAGAAGCGTCTAAGTAACATTCGCAAACACGGCATTGACTTTGCCGACGTCCCTGCAATATTCGAATTGGATACCGTCACCGTCATTGATGATCGCTTTGAATATGGTGAAACACGCTACCAAACACTTGGGTTGCTAAAAGCCCGCGTTATCATGGTCGTCCACACCGAATCTGAAACCAGATTCCGTATTATCTCCGCCCGAAAGGCAACAAAATATGAAGAAGAAACCTATTTCGACCAAATCTCAGACTGACTTTGCCCATCTCGACAAAATGAAAGACGAAGATATTGATCTTTCCGACGCGCCAGAAATTACGCCAGAAATGTTTGCAAAAGCAATTGTAAGGCGTGGTCTCAAACCGCGCACGAAAACACAATTGACTTTGCGCGTGGATAGCGATGTATTGGAATGGTATAAAAAGCAGGGGCCTGGCTATCAAACAAAAATCAATATGCTGTTACGCGCTTATATGCAGGAACATCAAAGATAATTGGAAAAAGAGAATGGGGAGGAGATGAGGATGAGACCTATCCCCGATAGTGGTGATTTTTCGGCGTGTTGAATTGCCCCCTCCGCCTTCGGCACCTCCCCCAAATACGACAATGAAAAGTTCACATTATGATTCAGAATTTGAATCGTCGTATTTGGGGGAGGACGGGTAGGGGCAGCTTTCGGAATGAAGAGGTTATGAAGGACGCTTCGCGGTCCGCTGTTGTGGGGAAGATATGGGAATTGGTTTTGAAGTGATATTCAATACAGGGAGGCGGGCGTGGGGTAAAATAACAGCATGGCAACTTTCTCACGCGAAGAAATCGAAACAGGACTTAAACGTCTCGGCGAACTTGCACAAGCAAAGGGATTGCAGATCCAATTGACATTGATTGGCGGTGCAGTCATGGTATTGCGCTTTGATGCCCGTCCATCCACGCGCGATGTAGACGCAGTAATTCTTCTGCCGCGGGAAGCGCGTCTCGTACGCGAACTAGCGAAGCAAGTTGCCGAAGAACAAGATTGGAACGAAGATTGGTTGAATGATGGCGCAAAAGGTTATCTGGTTGGGATCAGTGAAGGTCCGCTTTTGTTTCAAGCCCCTGGCATCGAAGCCCACGCCCCTTCCATGGAACAACTGCTCGCCATGAAACTTTCGGCATGGCGTGATGACATTGACATTGCAGACGCGCGGCGGTTATTGCAAGAAGTCGGGCGCGGACGCAAGCAGGATGAAGTTTGGCAGAGTCTTGAACCATTTCTGGTCAAAGGCGACGAGTTAACCGCGCAATATGCCTTTTGGGATTTATGGGAGTCTTTGTATGGTTCAGATTGAACAACTCGCCCAAGCCGCGCTCGAACGCGACCATCTTAAGTTACGAAGTTTGGTACAGGATATAACGCGCGAAAAAGTTGACTGGAACAAAATGCCGCGCCCGTCAACCAATGATGCGCGCTTGCTGGTCTTCAGCGCCGCATTGGTTGAATTGCTTGCTCAACGCAACAATCAAATTCCGCCTGCATGGACAAAGGAAATCGGCGCATTGAAAGAACCATTTTTTCTGCTTGAATCCGCAATACGGATGAAGCGTTTGCGTATGTTGTGTGAGACGCAATCTCCCGAACCCATGCGAAAGCGTCTTCTTTACGCGCCTCCACATTTTCTTGAATTTGCTTGAGTCAAGGTGGAGAAGGGAAAGAGGAAGGGGCGGACTTGGTCATTGAAGTGGATGCAGGTTTTGAGAGAGATGGGGTTACGGACTTGTGCTGACGGCTGCGAGGAGTGTCGAAGCATTGTCCGCTTTCGGAATGAAAAGGTTATGAAGAACTTGTCCGCTGTGGTGGGGAAGATACGCGAATTGGTTTCGAAGTAATCAGCGCTTGACGCGGAGCGGCCCGCGTGCCTGCTATTCTGTATTGGGGAATGACCGTTCAAACACCTTTTGCGCGGCGATATAGCCTTCCTTGATTAACATCGCAGATACATCTCCATCGTAATCAATGATACGCTCCACTGGCAAAAAGTCATCTGGCGCGGCGATGATCACTTTTACTTCGCGATATTTATAAGGCCCTTTCCCATCAATACGCTCACGAACTGCAAGCTCGTTGAATGTTTGAATTAACTTCAATCGTTCGCGGAATGACGAAAGCAGCATCCAATCCAAAGTCCAGGTGATGGCGTCGCCAAACGAGTTGGGTAATTTACGTGCGGTGCGCGGAGTGGGATCATCGCTTGCCCACCAGGGCGTCATCAGTACTACCACGATCTCGGCAGGCACATCCATCGGGACATCGCGCATGACGTCCAATGCAACGCCGATGGGAGTATTCGCCACCAGCGCACCGTCCCAATAAAAGGCGTTGGTTTGCGGGTCGAATGTCCACGGGTAGACTAATGGTATCGAGCACGAAGCAAGTATTCGGTCCGCAGTGATGCCCGTGACCACATCCCGCCGTGCTTCACCCGTATCACGGCGCGCGATTTCGCGATTGCTAAACATCATGCGTTCACCTGTCTGCACATTGGTTGCGGCGATGAGTAGAGCTTTTTCGCTTCTGGATAATTTTTCAGGATCGAAATTAAAGCGTGAGAACAGAGTCTTTCGCAGCGGACCCGTATCGAGCAGGTTGATCCAGCGTCCGATCAAACGCTCGCCCCACCATTTTGAAAAGATCGGCAAGGGAGACCAGAATTCTTTTGGAACCGGGGATGTTGCATCCTGCGGTCGGACAGGCTGTAGGTTCGCATCCATGATCGCGCCGAATGCCTTGCGCGCAATCCAACGCGCGAAACCTTTCATGCCGGGCGGCAATCCTTGAATGTCCTTTTCTTCAAGGGATTTCCATACATTCTCCAATTCATCAGCCGACATACCTTGCGCAATCGCGGCCCCATTCACCGCGCCAATGGAAGTCCCAACCACCACCTGTGGATCCCATGCGCCCGCATGGTTTGCATCAACGCCAGGTTTATTGGCTTCCATTAAATATTTATACACGCCTGCATGAAATGCGCCGCGTCCACCGCCGCCCGAAAGCACCAAAGTTCGAATCTTATCCATGATGAATCTCCTCTCAATACTTTATAGGTCAATTAATATGGAATGTCAACTATCAGTTTTTCTCTCCTGATTTCCATCCTTGACAGGGCAATCTTTCGCAAGTAAAACAGTTTAGAGTAAAGGAGTCAAACATGAAAATAGTAACAGACTGCGCGGCAGATATGTCCAATGAAGAACTCAAAGAATTAGATGTAACAGCAGCGCCATTGTTCATTCAATTCCCCGAAGGCGAGGTAAACGCCACTGATATTTCAGCAGACGATTTTTACAACCGCCTTGAAGCCATGCGGCCACAAATCCCAACCACCGCCCAGCCTTCGAGCGGTATCTTTGCAGAGTTATATCGAAAACTTTCACAGATGGAAAAGAATATTCTTTCGATCCATATTTCATCTGGATTAAGTGGAACGATCAACTCGGCACGGGATGGCGGCGAACAGGTTAAGGAGGAGGCGAATGTCAATTTTTGGGATACGCTCACTCTTTCCGGCGGTGAACGCTTTCAAGTATTGGCTGCGGCATTTGCAAACAAGGCGGGCTGGGCAATGGACAAAATTCAGGAACGCTTGACCGCCATTCGCGAAAAAACCGAGGTGATCTACACGCTCGACACCCTGGAATATCTCGCTCGCGGAGGGCGTATTGGACGGGTGAAGGCTCTCGCGGGCGCGCTGCTCAACCTCAAGCCTGTCATCCGCGTGGATGCAGATGGCAAGTACAGCACGGTCACCAATGGACGCACCCTGAGCAAATCAATGACGGCGATTGCAGATCATTTGGTTGCGAAGTATGGAAATACTCCCGTTTGGGTCACTGTGCTGCACGGACGTTTCGCGGAAAAGGCCGATGCGCTTTCAAATGAATTCAAGCAGAGGTTGAATATCGCAAAAATGGAAGTAGTGCGCATCTCCCCTGTTCTGGGTGTACACACGGGCCCGGGCATTGTCGGCGCGGCAGTTGTACCAATGGATTTGATGAGTGATCTGGTGCCATAGGAGAAGTAAAAAGTGAATAGTAAAAAGGACTTGCAACGATTGCAAGTCCTTTTTGTGTTTTATGCAGAAAATCTTCTTGCTTTTTCTATCCTCTCGCCCAATGGCGGATGGGAATAGAACATGAATACCACCCATTTTTCAGGGTCAATTTCTCCGAGGTTCTGATTCGCCAATCTTGTAAAAGCGGATGCGAAGGCTTCGCTTTTCTTCGTTGAAGATAGTGCATAATCATCGGCCATGTTTTCGCGCCAGCGGGAAAAGGCATTGTCAATTGGCGAGGTCAACAATCCATAGGCGCTGAGGATGAGCATAAGAGCGGGAAAAGCGGCGATGTCTGCGGCGGAGGTGAAGGAGAAAAAGCTGGCAGCGGAAGTCAATACCAGTGATGCAATGAACAGGCTGAGGGTAGTGTTGAGCGTGCCGAACGCAATCAAGAAGGGAATATCCTTGTGGACATGATGTCCCAACTCATGCGCAAGCACCGTTTCAATTTCATCCAAAGTAAATTCATTAATAAGTGTATCGCCGAGAATGATGCGGCGCGTGTTGCCAATCCCGGTCAATGCGGCGTTGGCTGCCTTCGTGCGTTTGGACATGTCAAACTTGAAGACGCCTTTTATTTTTGTATTAGCGCGTTTGGCAAGACCTAACAAACGTTCTTCAAGTTCTTTATGCTCATCTCCAAGCAGAACATATTTATTGAACAAGGGCATGATGAGTACAGGCGCAAGATTTGAAATGAGAACGTTGAAAAGTAGCAAGCCGCCTGCCACCCACAACCACCACGCATCGCCTGTGAGACGTAAAGCCAGATAAAGAAGCTCAAGCATGATGAGGCCAAGCGGCGCGCCGATGGCGAGACCTTTGAGCTGATCCACGACCCAATCTTTGAACGACTGGTTGGATTGACCAAAACGATGCGGCAGGATAAATCCGCTGTAGTAGCCGAGGGGAAGATTGATGATTGCAAATACGCCGCCGAAGACGGCAATGTAAAGTGCAATGATGAGCCAGTCTGAACCAGTGGTCAGTGACCAGTGATCAGTAATCAGTGTCGTGAGCCACGCGCGGACTGAAGTGCTCCATCCAAGAAAGAGCCAGGCGAGGGCATAGAGTGCGCTAAAGATCGTATCCACCAGCCACAATCGGCGGCTGATGCGGGAATATTGTTTTGCTTGTTTTTGTTTTTCGGGGTCGAGGGTTGTCATAGGCACCTTTCATTCGTCATTGCGAGCGCGCGCTGCGAAGCAATCCCCATCACAATGTATGAGATTGCTTCGGGCAAAGAACTAGAACGCCCTCGCAACACTTGCACCGCACGCAAGTGCAGGTGTGACGTCATTTCACCATTTCATTTGCCAGCAACGCAATGACTTCATCTGATTTCATTACATCGCCGTAAGATTGCAGCGCAGACATAAACGCCTTGTGGACATGATCCGCTGGGACAACCGTGCCGTCAAATTTAAGGTCACGGGTGGCACAGGCATCTTCTGCGACGATGACTTTGAAGCCAAGGTCGCTTGCGGCACGGGCAGTCGCATCCACGCACATGTGAGACATCATACCTGTGATGACAACGCGTTCGACTTCCCAGCTTTTCAATAATTCAAGTAAATTGGTATTGAGAAATGAATTCGGTTCATGTTTGTAGACGATGGGTTCACCTTCAAAGTGTGCTGCTGAATCGTGGATGTCTGAGCCAGCCGTCCCTTTCACAAAAAAGGATGCATCGGGTTTAAGCGCAATATGCTGAATGTGAACATGGTGTCCGCCGTGTTCGCGGAAACACTGCAATAGCATATAGGCTTTTTGCGCGGCCTCGAGCGGATTGACCAATTCCATTTTGCCGCCGGGGAAATAATCTTTTTGAATGTCTATGACGAGTAATGCGGTTTTCATTTAAACTCCTGTCAGGTGACAGTCACTTCAGAAGTGACTGTCACCTTATTTAAAAGTTCTTCTGCCTGTTTTTTCAAGTGTAACTTATCTGTCAATAAAAGGGATTGGCGAAAATCTGCAATGGCGCGGTCTAGCTGATTAATTGCCTGATAACTTTTCCCGCGTCCCAAATACAGGCGCGGCTCGCGTGGATTAAGTTCCAGCGCGCGGGTGTAATTCGCAATGGCTTTATCGTGTTCATTGTTTACGCGGTAGGCGTCCGCGCGGCCCTGATAGGCAGCCCATGAACGCGGTTGTTTCAACAGGACACGCGCATAATAATCTTCGGCCCAATCCAAATATCCTTCATATACTGTCATGTTGAGGTCGCTCATTACGAGCGAGTCTTTTTCAGAAAGACTTAAAGCGGAATCCTGGTCTTTGTGCGCGGCATCCAAATCCCCAAGCTTGAAATGGACAATGGAGCGGACAAGATAAAACAACGAAAACTGTGAAAGCAGTGAGATGGCTTTATTAAACTCCTCCAACGCGGACTGATATTCCTTTTTTTCCAGAAAAACAGATCCACGGTCAAAATAAGGAACCGCCCAATTTTGGTTAATTTCCTGGGCATGCGCAAAAGAATCCAGGGCGGCCTCGAAATTCTTGTCGATGGAATACATCTCACCGCGCAATTGCAAGGCGAGCGCGCTTTTTGGGTTGAGCTTCAAGGCGCGTTCCACATCTGCAACGGCTCTTTCCTTTTGTAAAACATTCAGGAGACAGGCGGCCCGCGCCAGATAGTGGTTTGCATTTTGCGGATCGCGGTCAATATCACGGGTGTAATATTGAATGGCGCGATCAAAATCACCTTGCAGATAATAATATCCCGCGCGTCTAAAAATATAGTTCGCCCCCAAATTAATCCATTGAAGCGATGAACGGTTGAGCGTGCCAATTGCGAATGCGATCAGGATACAGGATGCAAGCAAAATATAATCGCGGGTGATCAGTCCGAAGGCGATCAGTCCCAGCAAGATGGGAATGCTGATGATGAAGGTGACTCGATCTGCATTCAGCCTGCCGAAGAACATCTCTACGGTTGCGTGCAGGATATTGCCGCCATCCAACGGATAAATAGGAAGCAGGTTGAAAACCACAAGGATCACGTTTACAAATGCCAGTGAAAAGGATAAATTGATGAATGACTGTCCCCAAATAAATAATTCGGTGTTGCGATAGTGCGGTAAAAATACGAAGGAAAGAATAAGATAGGAAAGGACACAAAGAAAACCCAAAACCATATTCACGAGGGGCCCAGCCGCAAAAATGGCGAGGTTATGAGCAGGCTTCTCCGCCTTGCGGCTGAGACTGGTAAATCCGCCCAACAGCCAGATGACAATGCCCTTCACTTCAACACCCACGAGTTTTGCAGCAAGAGCATGTCCCAGTTCGTGCAGGAGGATGCACAATATAAATCCCACCAGCCATGCGGACGCGACCACGATCCCGCGAAAATCAATGGGACGAAATATGTAATAGGTAATGGGCAGGGTGAGCAGCATGGAAAAATGGAGGCGGATGTCAAGTCCGCTCACGCGCGCCAATAACCATGATGATGACAACCACTTCATGATAAATTACCAGAAATCAAAAGCATAGTTTTATGAATTTACTTTCGCCCAAAATCTGCGGGATTCTCACCCCATAATTTTGTTTCCCACTTTAGAATTTTATCTTCGGGAAGTTCGTTTTCGGCCAGCCAATTCTCCGCGCTGTGGATGATGGCAAAGAGCACGGCATTTTTTGCTGTGTGTTTAAGTTTGGTTTTACATATACCTGTGGTCACCCATAAAATTGCATTCTCCGAATCAGAATAAATAGGGACATGCGAGTTGTGTTTAAATTGCCATGTCAACGCATGGACGATGGCAAGGAATTCGCCCACATTGTTTGTGCCTTGTTCATAAGGGCCAGTACGAAAAATCTGCTCGCCTGTATTAGTGATCACACCGCGATATTCAAGTTTGCCCGGCGAACCATTACAGGCCGCGTCCACACAAATGGATGGAAGTACGGGCTGGGTGCTGGCTGTCTTCCATTTTCCATGCGAGGCGGGTTTCCCTTTAAATTGATCATACTTTGCAAGGAAGGCGGCATCGGCCTCTTTGCTGCTATCAAAGGCTTTATATTGCGCGCCAACGAAACCATTCACCTGTTTCTCGCAGTCCGCCCATGTGGTGAAAATGCCTGTTTTACGGCCCTTCCAAACGACGTAATATTTTTGTTTTGCCACACGTCAATTTTACATCAAAGCGCGATATGCATGTCGCAACGCCATAATCAACTTTCAATTTTTTCCTTGACAAAACTTTCAAAGCACGTAGAATAACGGACTAACTTATGAAAACATATAACTTTTGCTCCTGTCCATGGCGGGGTTCGTAACCACCGCCTGAGACTTTCATCAACGACAAGCAGTCAAGGACTCCCCCATTCGGGGATTTCGCAGGACAGTGGAACGACCCCCGCGCACAAATTATCCTCGCGCAGGATTGTTCGCTGTCCTTTTGTTTTAGGTTGACTGCTTTTTTATTTTGTTTACACGAGGGTGCGTCGCACCTTACTTAATGAGATCAATCAAATCGAAAAGATTTAACTAATTAAGTGGAAAATTTCACCCGTCTGGTGCGACGCACTTTATCGCCTACCCATCAAAAAACTTTAATACGAAAAAGGAAACTTTAATCATGTCTTACTCACACCCCGAATACCTGGTCGACACTGAATGGGTCGCCAATCATTTGAAAGATACAACCGTCCGCATTATTGAATCAGACGAAGATCCGCTCTTGTACCCGATCGGTCACATTGAAGGCGCGGTGCAAGTGGATTGGTTCAGCACTTTGCAGCATCCATTACGCCGCGATTTCCTCACCAGGGAACAGTTCGAAGAAGTCGCATCCAAGCTTGGAATCACCAACGACACAACCGTTGTCTTTTATGGCGACAAATCCAATTGGTTCGCGGCGTATGCGCTTTGGCTCTTCCAATATTACGGCCACAAGAATGTAAAGATCATGAACGGCGGACGCATCAAATGGGAGCAGGAAAAACGCCCTCTCGTGAAGGATGTCCCCTCGTATGCCAAAACAACTTACAGCGCGAAAGAAGCGGACAAGTCCATTCGCGCATTCCGCGATGATGTCTTCAAACAACTTGAAGGCAAGAAACCTTTGGTGGATGTCCGCTCTCCGAAGGAATACTCAGGCGAGTTGACTCACATGCCGAATTATCCGCAAGAAGGCGCGACTCGCGCGGGCCATATTCCCACCGCTGTGAGCATTCCCTGGGCGCAGGCAGTCAACGAAGCTGATTCAACGTTCAAGACTCCCGAGGAGCTGCGTGCTCTCTACGAAGGGAAAAATATCAAAGCTGACGGGGATATCATTGCGTACTGCCGCATTGGTGAACGCTCCTCGTTGACGTGGTTCGTGTTGAAGTATCTGCTTGGTTATCCCAACGTCAAGAACTATGATGGTTCATGGACAGAGTGGGGCAACCTTGTGGATGCGCCGATAGAGAAATAAGGTCTTCGTGTTGAGCGGAGTGAGCCGATAGGCGAACGCAGTCGAAACACATGTCCTTCGACTGCAGGACTGACAAACACAGTCCCTCCGCTCAGGACGAAGCAAAAAACATTATGCCTTTACCCTCCAAATTGCAAGAGATCGTGGATGACATCGCGAGCATGAGCCGCGAAGAAAAATTAGAAACGCTGATCGCGTATGCTGAGTCCTTTCCGCCTCTGCCTGAAAGACTCAAAGAAGAACGCGAAAAGATGGAAGCCGTGCCTGAATGTATGACCCCCGTCTTTCTGATGGCTGAAAAACAACCTGATGGCGGTTTGATCTTTCACTTTGACATTCCCCCCCAATCCCCCACCGTACGCGGATTGGCGTGCATTCTCGCAAACGGATTAAACGGCAGCAAGCCTGAAGAGGTCATCACCGTCCCCGCAGATTTTTATCATCCCATGAATTTACAGGAAGCCGTGTCACAGCAGCGCATTAATGGTTTCATCGGTGTGCTGGCCCACATGAAACAAGTGGCAGTCAATTTAATGGAAACAAAATAAAATCAGCTCCCATAAGAAAATGGGAGCTGATTTTATTCTCTATTGCTCTACTGCACAAATGTTGTTGCGAAGGTGTGCTTGCCGAAGCAATCCGCCGCCTAATGGAGTTTCCACATCCAGAGCAGATTGCTTCGCCAGCGAAATTTCTATTTCTCTTCTTCCCAACCCTGCTCTTCGACAGACATAAAAATATCCGTTGCAGAGATCAAGCCGACCAATGCGCCGCTCTCATCTACAATCGGAAGGTGGTGGAATTTATATTTCTCCATGATCTTTGAACACTCCATCAAGGTCCAGGCTGCATTGCCGGTAATAAGTGGGCCAGACATGATCTCGCTGACCATCGTCGCAGCAGGATTACGGTCTGCAGCTACGATCTTGATACTAATATCAGTGGTGGTAACAATGCCATAAGATTGATTCCTGTTGCTGATATTCACAATAACACTATGAACGCGGCGACGGCGCATTAACGTCATGGCAAAGGAAACGCTCGAGTCTGCGTCAACAACAACAACGGGGCTGGACATCCAATCACGGACTAAGTGAGGCATGGGATTCTCCTTTTGGCGTCATTGCGAGAAGCGCTCTTTGCGACGACACTCCCTGGCACTGCCCGCCAGGGCAAGTGTGCGCCGCACTGCGTTCCCTCAAGTGTGTTGCAGTGCAGGTGAGCAATCTCCCGCATTGTGTTGGAGATTGCCGCAGGCAAGAAAGCATCGCCTTCGCAATGACGTAATTTTATTTCACCATTAATTTTACAGCATCCAAAGCCAATAATGAACCATCAGCGGCATTGGTATCTTGAAGCTCCAGATAGATGGTTGTGCCTGCGGGAATATCTGCCAGTGATATTGTCCCGTCAAATGTACCCGGTGTGCCAAAATCGGGCGCAGTAACAGTTACAGGACCCGCGGCAAGCTGACTGCCTGCCTGATCGTAGATGATATACGATAAATTATTTTCAAAAGGCGCAATGCTGACGGTGCCACTCACCTGCGCACTACCCGTAGACTCTGCCCCATTAATAGGCGATGTGATTTCGATCACGCGTTTCGTGCCGTCAGGGATGGCGGTTGTGTAATTTGTGAGCCGTAGTCCGTTATTGACCAGCACATATCTACGAGTGGTTGGGAGCGTGGGGCAGCATCCTCCGTCTTCAAAGCCGTGTGTGATCGCATCCAGAAAAACTTCGCCGTTTTCGATTGAAATGCTGTTGATAATGGGGCGGTCATCGATTATTAAGGAGGAAAGGAATACAGGCAAACCATTCACGTTTGTGTAGATGGCAAGAAAGGCAAAATTGCCAGTGCCGCC
>JBBSCM010000098.1:0-12090 GCA_038250295.1 Anaerolineales bacterium
ATCAATATAACGAAGCGTATAGGTTTCAGGCGGAAGAATCTCAACGAAGATATCCACATCCACATCGCTATGCGGCATACCCTGTCCGCGCGCATAGCTGCCTGCAAGCGCAAGACCAACAACGCCCGCTTGATGCAACCGGGCGATAAGGGATTGAATGAATGAGTCTTCAAGAAAGTTCATGCAAGCTGAAATAGCGGGTGTGATTCCCCTGTCAATATGCCGCGATGGTTCTTGATCTGTTTTGTTGGCCCAAACTTTGCCAGCGACTGTAATTGCCCCTCATCCAAAACTTTTAACTGACGCAATATTTCAAGCGTAGTGGCAGGACGTACACGCGAGCTGAATTCCAATTCATCGTTCATGCGTGATGCATCGCCGTCGGTTACTTTGAAGGCAATGCCCACTCCATTTTCACCATACACGCCCGGCATTAATCCAATGATCTGAAAACCTTCAGCGCCGCGTTTGGTGACGATCCTGCCTTCGCCAACTTTCATTAATTCACAATCGAACTCGCCGTAATTGCTGACCATTTCGGGATGAGCAGTCATGGCAGAGGTGATCTTCCTGCAGGCAGCTGCGCGTGACTCGCTGAGAGTCCGCGGGTCACATAGATGAGCCATGCCGAGGGCGGCATTAAAAAGCGGGACTGCAAAATTGGGCGCGGAGCAACCGTCTACACCGAGTTCCACTTTATCCTTGTCAATTCCGCACATTTCAGAGAAAGCAGCAAGAATATCCTGTTGGATGGGGTGATTGATATCGAGATAGTTTTCCAATGGCAGGCCGCGCATTTTTGCATAAGCCAGCATGGCAGTATGTTTGCCTGAGCAGTTATTGAAATTCGGCGTGGGGGTGATGTTTTGTTCGATCACCTTTTTCAAGGTGGCTGCGTCACCCGGTAGATGCGCTCCACATTGCAGGTCATTCTCTTGAATCCCAATCTTGGCCTGCATCGCGCGAACCGTATCAAGATGGATTTGAGCAGTCTCGTGCGAGGCGCAGGAAATGGAAAGCTCACTTTGCGTTAAGTTGAAATATTCCACGCCGCCGCGCTCCACAAACGGGAGCGCTTGAAACGGTTTAGCCGAGGAGCGCAAAAAAGCGACCCCATCAGGGTCGCCATAAGAATGTAAAAGTTTACCTGTTGAATCGACAACCGCGATGGAACCGAAATGGGTTGATTCAACCACGCGTCCGCGCGTTAACTCAAGGATGGGTTGAAACACGGTCATTAATCCTCGTCAGAGTGACTGGAACCATGGCTTTGACGAGCATTGTAATGAAGCAAACCATAGCGTAAACGCTGGGCAAATTGCTTGTGACGGGCAGCCGGGGCCTTGAACCATGTCAGTAGTGAGGCGACCAGTTTCTCGGTCGCAGCGGGATTCGGTTTTTTCGTCGTGATCTTTTCCAGTTTATCGTGGATATGTTTTAGAAAATCATATTGCGCTTTGATCACAGTGGTGGTTACAACGCCGCCGCGGCTGCTCACAAAGGTATATCCTTTGAAGGGTATATCAAGAAGGCTGTTCAAGGAAGTAAGCCAGGCTTTAAGATTTGCGCCCGCCAGGAAGGGCGGCTGATTCTTAAGTACCGCATCACCAACAAAAACGATCTTTTCATCGGGCAGGTGTACCCAAATGGAACCACTGGATGGGCCGGCATGATGTTCCAACAATACGGGCGAATCACTCCAGTGCAGAGTCATTTGGTCGAGGAAAGAGATCTCGGGCGGGGCCCAGCGGACGCTGCCCAACCCGGCAATCGACTCCCAATCTGAGCCTGTCTCTTCGCCTTGTGCCTTGAAAGTGCTTGGGCGTGTGCGAAATGTATTGGCTGTTTTTTCATGCGCGATCACCGTGCAATCCATGGCGCGCGCGCCGAGTGTTCGGTCTGGATGCGCGTCGAGGTTAACGAGCACGCGTTCCATGCCGCCGCCAAGATTCATGAGTGCGGCCCGCCATGAACGCGCATCTTCCGGTGAGGGAGGCGCATCGATCTGGATCAATCCACGCTGCGTGACGATCACGCCAAGTGTCACGCCGGGGAATTGATCTTCGATCTGAATATTTTTTGCTATTTCCTGCATACTACTCCTGGGAAAATAATTAAGATAACCTGGAGAATGGGCTGCAGACTTCAGTCTGCCTTGTTTTGCGGACCAAAGTCCGCGCTCCATTTTATTTATTAGCTATCGACTCTGGCTTCCTTCATCGTCAATCTGCCTGTCTGACGCTTGAGCTGGCCTGTTGTTTTCTTTTGAGCAACAGGCAGGGTCAACCAGAAAGTGGTGCCTTTGTCCAACTCACTTTCAACCCAAATCTCCCCGCCATGACCAAGCACTGCAAGCCGGCAAAATGCCAATCCCACGCCAAGTCCGCTGGGTCTATCCTTGCGGCGCAAACGTGTAAACTTCTCAAAGATGCGGTCCTGGTCGGTAGGTGAAATGCCGGGGCCGTTATCGCGCACCCAAAACTTAACAAAAGTCCCATCGGTTTGCCCGCCAATCTCGATCCGCCCGGCGACCGGGGTGAACTTGATGGCGTTCTCCAACAGATTAATGAACAGGCGATGGGCCATATCCACATCCACCCAAATGAGCGGAAGAACGGTGTTGACAATATTCACGATCTTTTGCTGACGGCCCGTTGCAGTGGGTTCCACATCGCGAATGGCCTCGCGGATCAACGCGAGCGGGTCTACGGCATTTTGATCCACGATCTGGTGACCGGATTCAAGTCGATTAATATCAAGCAGGGAATTAACCAGACGCTGAATACGGGCAGTGGAATTCCTCGCAATATTGAGCATGGATACAAGCGTCTCATCGTCGGGCATGAGGCCGCTCATCATTTCGAGGCTTGAAACAATGTTTCCAAGCGGTGATCGCAAGTCATGATAGATCATGGCGGTCATATCGTCGCGCAGGGAATCAAGTTCCTTGCGTTCAGTAATATTCCGCAGGATCCATTGTATGGATTCGGTCTCTTCGAATTCAACGCGGCGCGCATGCACTTCAATGGGAGTCGAGTCGCCATCCTGGCGGTGTAACCCGGATTCATAACTGCATTCATCAGCGCGCTTCAAGGTTTCAAAATTCAACCCCGTTTTGTTCCACTTCACTTCGTGAAGCTGGTCGATGCTCATGGAATGTAATTGTTCGCTGGTGTAGCCGCTCAACGTAACCGCCTGCCGATTCGCCTCCAGTATTCTTCCTTCCCAATCTGTAATGAGGATCGTATCGACGCTGTCTTCGAACAATTCGCGATAACGCCGATGCGCTTTTTGCAATCGACTCAGGAATTTCGCATTTTGAATGGTTGTGCCTGCCAGGCTTCCCAAGCCCGCCATTACCACCATCGCATCCGGGTCAAAAGCGCCGGAGATCGGATTAATCGCCTCCAACACCCCGATGACCTTTCCCTGTGACTGGATCGGGGCAATGGCGACGGCGCGCATCTCGATTCCCCCGAGCCTGTCCGCTTCACTATAACGAGGGTCCAGTTTGACGGCTGGTATCACCAACCCCTGGCCATCATTCACCACCAGCCCTGCGAAGCCCTGCCCACCTGGGATATGCCTGCCGGGGATCGCACCGGAGTTATGTCCCGCCGCCGCATGGAAGACCAAATCATTGCTCGGAGGGTCGATCAAAGCCAAAGCCACGGTTTCAACCTGCAAGGCCTGCATGGTTTGGTTAAGGATACGCCGCCAGACGTCATCCATTTCGAGCGAAGTGTTAATAGCGGCGGCCCCCTCAGCCAAAGCGGACATAACTCGCGCGGTCCGCTGGCTTTCAGTATACAAACGCGCATTCAAAACAGCCACGCTGGCCTGGTCGGCAATGGCTTGCATCAATGCAAGATGTTCTTCATTAAAAGCTTTGGGCACAGAATGCACAAGTGTAAGCACCCCCACCAAACGTTCACGTGCCATGAGAGGCACGCAGATCGCCGATTTTGCTCCGCTTTTATCCACAGAATCATCAGCGCGGCGCAGCCAACGTTCATCTTTACTGGTATCCGGTACAAGTGCGGCTTTGCGATTTTGCACCACCCATCCAGCAAGGCCGCGTTCCACTGTATCACGTAATTGCTGGGTGGTATGCTCATGGAACTGCTTCCCATAAACAATGGTCGCATCCACAGGCTTGCCAAAATCATCCATGACGACAATACTGCCGCGTTCGCCGCCCACGTGTTGAATAGCCGCGAAAAGTAATCGCTGCAAAACCGTGCGAAGATCCAACGCGGTTGCAACCTCACGGCTAACATTGATTAATAATTCGAGCAGGGAACGGGAACGGTTATCAAACATGGCGTTATTAAATCATACCATAAGTATTTTGGTATCTGAATGCGAAGTATAGCCCCTTTGGTACAATTGCGCCATGTCCCTTGACCTAAACCGTATAAAAGCGCTGTGTTTTGATGTGGACGGCACTTTAAGCGACACTGATGATCTTTATGCTCAAAAATTCTCACGCTTTCTGCCGCGTTTTTTATTCAAAGACCCGGATCATACCGCCCGCCGCTTCGTGATGTGGGTCGAAGCGCCGGGTAATGCTCTGCTTGGCCTCGCTGACCAGTTCGGCATTGACGATGAAATGATCGTGATCATCAATTGGATGTCCCGCCATCGCAAACAACAATCAAAAAAATTTCTGCTTGTCCCCGGGGTAGATGAAACGCTCAACCAATTATATGGCCGTTATCCCATGTCCATAGTCAGCGCGCGCGATGAACACGGCACCATGACCTTCCTGGAGCAATATGACCTGGTGAAATATTTTGACATGATCATCACCGGTTTATCGGCAGCACATACAAAACCATATCCAGACCCCCTCCTGCTCGCAGCACAAAAAATGAACGTCGCGCCCGAAAACTGCCTGATGATCGGCGATACCACGGTGGACATGCGCGCGGGAAAATCTGCTGGCGCGCAAACAGTGGGCGTGTTGTGCGGGTTCGGTGAAGAAGCTGAGTTGAAGAAAATGGGGGCGGATGTGATCCTTGCGGACACAACAAAATTATTGGAGCTATTGAAATAATCCCAGTTTATTGATCTGGCAATTTATTTGGGTCTGTTTCAAATGAGTTGACAAAAAGAACGTCCCGAAGGTTTTGTCGAGAAAATTTGGTCGTTTGTGCCAACCTTCGGGACGGTTTCAACTGAAATGAAACACACCCAATTTATTTTTGATGTATTCAAGCATAAAGACTTCTCTTTTCAGCCAATCAGGGGATTTATCAGAATTGAGCAATGAGCGATTTTCCGAAATCGCATTATCAATATTAATCCATACTGGTTTGAACCCCAAATCTTTTTCGTACTCATCCAGCTTTTGTACGCCAAAATCATCCCCTGCCTGACACAAATAATAATGCGATGTCATTTTGAATACAGCGTACTCTGATTCTTTGGCATGGTTATATTCAATGATCGAGCCGATGTGTTTTCCAAATTCAACAAGATGGGATCCGCATTCTTCGCGGACCTCGCGTCTTAATGCCTGCTCATGTGATTCGCCAGCCTCCACGCCGCCACCGGGGAATTTGTAATCGCCAACCGTGGAAGAATGGATCATCAACAAATTCTGCCCGCGCAGAATAACAGCACGTACAGCCATACGATAAATTGTTCTGCCATGGATATTGATTCCTTCAACACGATGGATTTGGGTGAGGGTGTTCATCAGGTTGATTTTATCGCTTAAGCAGAAAGCCCTTCTCTTAACGAAAAGGGCTTTCTGCCTACTGATTACTAATTACTGATTACTGCACTGCTATTTCAATCTCTTCCTGCCTCTTGAACTGGCTCATATACAGGTCGTAATAGAAGCCCATCTTTTCAAGCAACTCATCATGTTTTCCTCGTTCGATGATCTGACCATCCTTCAGCACGAGGATCATGTCCGCATTTCGAATGGTGGATAAACGATGCGCGATGACGAAGGATGTGCGGCTTTGGAGCAATGCGTCAAACGCCTTTTGGATGAGACGCTCGGTGCGTGTGTCTACGCTGGAAGTTGCTTCGTCCAGAATGAGCACGCGTGGATCTGCCAGCGCAGCGCGTGCAATCGAAAGCAGTTGCCGCTGTCCCTGGGAAAGACCCGAGCCGCGTTCGCCCAAAACAGTCTCATATTTTTCGGGCAGACGTTCAATGAAGGAATCTGCGTTGGCAAGTTTTGCGGCGGCGTAGACTTCTTCATCCGTTGCATCTGGTTTGCCGAAGCGAATGTTGTCCATGACGGAGGCGCTGAACAGGAAGGTATCTTGCAGCACGATGCCAATTTGTTTGCGGAGCGATTCAGCAGCGACATCGCGCACATCCACACCGTCAATTTTGACCGAACCGTGAGTCACATCATAGAATCTCGGCAGCAAGTTAATGATGGTGGTCTTGCCCGCGCCTGTTGGGCCAACAATTGCGATGGTTTGCCCGGGTTCAGCGGAGAAGGAAACTTTATTCAAGACGGGCACGCCATCTTCATACTCGTGTGAGACTTCGTTGAATTCAACTTTGCCTTTGATCTCGGTCATCGCCTTGGCATCAGGTTTGTCAACCACTGCGGGTTTTTCATCGAGGATGGTGAAGATACGTTCCGCGCCTGCGATGGCGTTTTGGATATTTGTCCATAGCACAGCGATCTGTTGAATCGGTTGATTGAAGCGCTGCACATAAGCAAGGAAAGTGATCACTAAACCAAGTGTGACCGCCGCACCAAAGAGCGTGTCACCTGTCAGCAAGTACCAGCCGCCCACGCCTGTAACAATGGCGAGACCGATATAAGAAAAGGCTTCCAATGTCGGAGCCAGTGCGGATGTGTAAGCTACAGCTCGCACGTTGGCATCGCGGTTCGCAGCGTTGACTCCTTTGAACTGCTCGATGTTTTCATCGGCGCGGTTGAAGGCTTGCACTTCGCGTACTGATGAAATGGTCTCTTGTAATTCGGCGTTGACATTGCCGATCTCTTCGCGGCTCTTGCGGAAAGCCTTGCGTGCCTGTCCTGAGAACCAAACAGTGGCGATGAACATCAGCGGTGAGACAGCCAGCGAAAGCAAAGCGAACGGCAGACTTAAGGTCAGCATGTTGTAGGCCACCCACACCAGCAGCAGAATTCCGCTGAATACGTTGACGAGCGCAAACGAAAACGCCTGTTCAATTGCGGATGTGTCATTGGTGATGCGGCTCATCAGGTCGCCCGCTTCGTGGTCGGCGTAGTAACTGAGCGAGAGTGAATGCAATTTCTCAAACACTTCCACACGCAAAGAGCGCAGCACGTGTTGACCTGTCCATGCCATGGCGAAGAAGGTTGTGCCTGTCAGAATTGCGCCAATGACATACAATGCGATGACGATCAATATTAAGCGGAACATGCCCGTGATACGTTCGTCATTTGTGGCAGTGGCAAGGTCAGGAGTTGTGTATCCGCCGAGGTGATAGGCTTTGTATACGATCTGACGCGAGTACGATAACGTGGACGGGTCTTCGGTTGTCCCAAGCCAACAGGAAGAAACTGTTTTTTGGTCAGTAGCAGGCGCGGGGGCGAGAGATGCGAATGCACTACTTCCAGCAGGGACGAGGAAACAATCTGTGGCTTGTCCCATTAATTCAGGCGAGGTCACTTGAGTCCAGGTGGAGACGACAACGAAAAAAACTGCGAGGACGATCATGTACCAGAAGCGTCCAAAATATTTACCGAGGCGGCCGAGCGTTTCGCTCAGGTTGCGCGGCTTGCTTGTTTCTTGATTGAGAAAATTACCAGCGCGGCCGTGCATCATAGTGCCACCTGCCTTGAAACCTCCGAGGTCTCCAAGACCTCGGAGGTTTGATGTGCCAATATTTGTGAATTATAAATTTCAGCATAGATCGGTTCTTCTTCCATTAATTGAGCATGCTTGCCTTGCGCCACAACTTCACCTTTTTCAAGCACGAGAATCTTATCGGCATTGATCACGGTGCTGATGCGCTGCGCGATGACGAAGGATGTGCGGCCTTTCATGAGGGTTTCAAGCGCTTCCTGAATATGTGACTCGGTGGTGACATCCACGCTTGAAGTGGAGTCGTCGAGGATCAAAATGCGCGGGTTGAGCAGAAGCGCGCGCGCAATTGCCACACGCTGTTTTTGTCCGCCGCTCAACGTGGTGCCGCGTTCACCGACATGGGTATCGTAGCCATCGGGGAAGGACATAATAAAATCATGCGCGGCGGCTGATTGCGCGGCGGATTTAATTTCTTCGAGTGTGGCTTCGGGTTTGCCAAATGCAATATTTTCGCGGATCGTTCCGCTGAACAAAGTTGTTTCTTGAAGTACGATACCAATTTGCGAACGAAGTGAGTCGAGCGTTACATCGCGCAGGTCGTGACCGTCAATGGTGATGCGGCCTTCGTTTGCATCATAGAAGCGCGGCAATAAATTAATAATGCTAGTCTTGCCCGAACCTGTCGCGCCGAGCAATGCAATCGTCTCACCTGACTTCGCTTCAAAGGTAACATTTTTCAACACAGGATCGCCGCCGCCCACATAACGGAAGGTGACGTTCTCAAATTTCACATCGCCTTTTACGGCGGGGAGTTTGGAGGCATTGGGCTTATCCACAATGTCGCTCTTGGCATCCAGAATTTCAAAGATGCGGTCCGCAGATGCGGAAGCCTGTCCCATTTGTGTGACGATCATGCCGAACATCATGATGGGGAAGAACAGGTACATCAGATACAAAGAGAATTCCTGCCATGCGCCAATGGTCAACGTGCCGAGGATGATTTGCTTGCCGCCCACATATAAAATCGCGGCCTGTCCGAGGTTCGCGATCAAGAATACCAGCGGAAATAAAAACGTGAACAAGCGCGAAACGGCAATGGATTGATTCATCGTGTCATCTGCGGCGTTGCGGAATTTTTTCTGCTGTTCCTTCTCGCGTGTGAAAGCCTTGATCACTTTGACGCCCGCGAGATTTTCCTGCAAGACCGTATTCAATGTTGAAAGTTTTTGCTGCACTTTCGTAAACAACGGCTGGCTGATGCTCGCGAACACAGCGAACAACACCATCGCAATCGGCAGGATCGGCATGGCTGTCCATGCGAGCGAAACATTCGATGAAAACAAAATGATCACCGTGCCGCTCAACAAGATCACCGCGCCCACAAGTTGCAGTAAACCTTGTCCAATGAATAAACGCACTTTTTCGACATCGTCGGTTGCGCGGATCATCAACTGGCCTGTTTGATTTTTATCGTGATACGCAAAAGACAATTCCTGAATTTTTGCATACAGATCATTTCGCAGATCATACGCAACCGACTGTGAATTCTTCTCCGCCCAAAATGCTTGCAGGAAGGAGAACAGTCCGCGCAGAAGGGCGAAGACGACAATCGCGACAAGGGCAGTTATCAGGGCGCGCGGCGCGTTATTTAAATCCGCTTCAAGCGTAACTTTGAGCTGGCCCAGCGTTACAGCAGGATCATACTTTAGGGCTTCAAGAATCTTCGGCAGCGCCGCGCTGACAAATGACGCGGGGATCTTATCCAACGCCTGTAAAACCTGGTCGGCGAGGAATCCACTTGTGACCGCATCGATCACATTGCGGATCATACGCGGAACCGCCAATTGCGAAAGCGTGGCAATGACGAGGAAGATATAAGGTAAAACCGCCTGACGGCCATAATTTGTCAGGTATTTGATTGCGCGGCCGATACCTTTAAAGGATGGGCGTTGACGCTTTGCGCGGGGTTGGGTTTGGGTCATGGTTGCTTGCATATAGTTCCTTTTACGATTGATGCTGGTGGTCGAGTAGCCCGAATGCTTTTTGAGGGCATATCGAGACCACCACGTTGCTAGATTATTTTTGGTTTGCATGTTACTCGTTGGTCTCGATACGGCGGAAGAGCATCGCCTACTCGACCAACAGGTATGATTATTACTTTTTCTCTTCCATCTTTTGTACAGCATTCGTTAGCAGGATCAGCGCTTCACTAACTTTCTTCTGATCTTCCACGCTCAAAGTAGCTGCTAAATCGTTCATCCAGCGATAACGTTCTTCAGTACCCTGGCTGATCAGTTCTCCGCCTTTGACACTCAGAGTTAGCAGCCTGGCGCGGCGGTCAGTGGGATCCTCGGCGCGTTCGAGATAACCCGCCTGCACGAGTTTATCCACCAGTTGACTGGCGGCCGCTGCGGAAATATCAAACCGCTCGCTGACCTCAGACATGCCGCATGGACCCTTATGATGCAACTGCATCAGAATGCTAAATTGCGGCATGGAGAGACCCGTGCTTTTGGCAAAGTGACCCCAGCCGCGCATGGAACGGTGCATGAATACATCCATCCAGGCACGCAAGGTTTTGGAAAATTGGGTAGGTTTGGTCATAGTTAAGCCTGCTTTTTAGTTAAGCGAGCTTAACTGTATTCCTGAGTTAAGTTTTGGTCAAGGGATGGGATGTTAGAGGAGTGTTAGAGTTCAGCAATACGTACGCATGGCGTTATTGAGTATAATTACAAAGTATCGCATAATTTACTAAACTGAAATCACGATTTTTACTAGTGAGTTTTACAAAAAAATTGGTAATTTATGAGACAAGCGATAAGTCATGGCACAAAACAGAAAGACTCCCAGGACAAAGATTCGATTGCCGCGTGTTGTAAAAACAACGCTGACTAATTTTCAACGCCGTGCGGTGGGGATGTTCCCCGATGCCATAAGCAAGATCATCCTGTATGGTTCCTACGCGCGCGGACAGGCGACTCCTGATTCCGATTTGGATGTTTTGGTTGTGATTCGCAAGGAGAAACAGCCTGCCAAAGCCTACATCGGCGGACCCGGCGATGCAAGCTGGAACCAACTGGTTGACGCTGCCGTTGATTCAATGATCAACAAGAGTCCCTTTGTTTCTGTTTTTGTGATTGGAGAGGATGTTTTTCAAAGCGAATTTTCGATTTCACGAGCCGCTCACAAGGAAGGATTGGTATTGTGGACAGCCCAGCCGACATGAACTCTCCAGCCACATGGATGGATATGGCGAAGAATAAAAAATCAAAGAGATTTTAGAATAAGGGTTCAAGAGAATTAAAAAGAGACAGTCACCTGCGAGGTGACTGTCTCTTAATTTTTCACTACAACTCCAACTCGCCTTGCTTCCCTTGCTTCCTCTTGACCTTCTCTGCCTGCTTGAAGGTTTGACCAGAGACATACTTGGGCATGTCAATTCCTTTACCGTTCAATAAATCTTCAATCGTCAAAATTTGGATATGGGGATAATCTTTTTGCTGCATATTTTAGATAAGGGGTCACAAGGTTTGCTTATAAGATTGCTCAATCAAATACATTACTGATTCCAACTCTGATAAATCAGAGAGCTTTGTTTCCGAGGCGCCAGTTCCGTGATGCCCAATTTTTGACACGTCACGACTCAACTTATTGGAATCATCCAATTCAGCATGTGGAATATCCAGCCATATTTTCAAACTGTTTGTCTGGATTTGAACTTCGCAGAAATTCTTCCCATGCTTATAACTTACGTAAATCTTGTTTGGCTTTTCGATAATATCACTGTCATCATTTAGCAAAAAGATTCTTTCCTGTAAGGCATCAAAAAGAACCTTTATTTCTTTGGGCTTTTCGCTCAAGTGATATTCCAGGGTGTAGATGATGTCATCTTCAGTTTGTTCACTGCCAGTTTCTTCTTTGGTCTCCATCTTATCTTTTTTGGATGATTTCTGACTGACCGTGGCAAAGATTGACTCTAAAAACAGGAAATCGTTTCCGTATTTTCTGTATGTCCACAACTGAATATTTGCGCCAATGCGATTTACCGCATATTTGTCGTATTCCGAAAATCCCTCGGCAACCAAAATCAATCTTGGGCTTGACCAATCTATCTCAATGTCTTTTCCAAGTTGTTCCTGGGCAGCAAGCGTAAAATCGCCTTTGTGATCTACAAGCCAGTCCAGATAAAATAAACCTTGATTGATGACGTTTTCCCTGGCTGTCTTTTTGTATTCAATGATGACAGGTGTTCCATCCTGATCAATTCCCAAAGTATCAATTCGTCCACGCTGTCTATCGCCTGTTGTAAATTCCG
>JBBSCM010000099.1:0-12088 GCA_038250295.1 Anaerolineales bacterium
CGGGGGCATTCTGCATCTTGCTCGAACTCGTACCAGACCGCTTATGCAAACTCATCACGGAACGCGCAGAGAATTGCATCATTATGTCACTCGGCGCAGGGCCAGATGCGCACGGTCAACTCTTGATCTATCACGATATGTTTGGCTTGTATCCCAAATTTAAACCAAAGATGGCAAAGGTCTATGGCAACGCTGGCGAGGTCATTCTCAACGGCTTGAAGGGCTATCACGATGAAGTCATCGGCGGCAAATTCCCCATGCAGGAAAATTATTTCGGAATGCCTGATGAGGAATTCGAAGAGTTGAAGAAGATGTTGAAATAGATTCGCGTCATTGCGAGGAGCGCACTGCCTTTCGCGACGAAGCAATCTCCATTTGTCAGGAGGTTGCTTCGGGCGGGAGTGCATCCCCCTCGCAACGACATAATCTATATGGAGACAAAATGGCAAACTTACAAAAACTTCTCAAGATCTCGCCCGATAAACTCAAGGCGTTCAATTCCGTTCTACTTGATCCTAACTCACAGGTCATGAAAGATTTTTTCGCAGTGGTGGCGAAGTACGGCACACCACAAGAGATCAATAAAAAACACCGCGCAGCGCGCAAGATGGACAATTTATTCAAGTTGGTCGAAGCGAAGAACCCCGATTACATTAAGGATCTAAATTGGCTGATACAACAGCGCGATAAGGGCGCGTTCATTTCTGTTGCCGATTATCGTAAAAAAGTTTTAGGTGATGCGGTAAAGAATATGAAGTTCAAAGATAAATATGCCGTGACGTTGGAAGTATCAGCTTTACAATACTTTCCCTGGGTGCGTGTCATGGCCGAGCAAGCCATTGCAAACCAGACGCTGATGCCTGGGCGCTACATCGCAGTCCGCAAGATGAAGGAATCTGAAGCCGATGGCGACTTGCCGGCCATCGTCGCAGCTTTGGATATTATCGGCGCATCCTTCGTGGAAACGCTGGATACCAAAGGCACGGATGGTTCCAATCCGCACCTTGGAGGCCCTGCCACGATTACAGGTTACTTCGGCGGCATCGGTCAACCTAATGAACATGCTCTGCAATGGCTGGATGAATTTTTATATTACTACACCAATTACGGCGTACAACATGTGTTGAACTTCAATGCCGGCACAATCCTGCTCGGATTCCTGCTCCACCGCTTGGGCGTTGACATTCAATTCAAGATCTCGGTCTTTTTCGGCGCGGACAATCCCTACAACGCCCTCTGGATCATGACAATGGCAAAACTGCTCAGCCGCGACGATGGCACTTCACCGCTGATTGGTTTCAACTGGTCGAACTCGGTCAACAACCAGACCATGGAATTAACTGCGGAATTCAGAAAGTCGCTTGGCCTTGAGAAAATCGTCCGCTTTGAGCATCACATCACTGAGCCGCAGAAGAACATTGTCATTCAACCCTACAACCGCCGCGCAGAGTTGGTGGAACTGGCCGACCACGTTGCGAACATCGCTGCCAAACACGAAGGCGGCGACCCTGAAGTGGATGTTACCCGCGCGCATCAATCTGATATTTTGGACTACTTCCGTGAAAAAAAGGAAGTCATCGAATCGGGTGATTGGGAACACCTGCAAATAAACTACCTGGACAAGGTTGCCGCGTGCAACCATTCCGCCTGGGATTTAACGAAGGCAGGCTTAAGTTTTATCGCCGCCAGAAATTTGCATAAATAGCTTGTAACCTGCCTGATAAACAACAGGCGGGGTTTCGCGCATTCGTGAAATCCCGCCTGTGTACAATAATTAATTACAGAAGATCACTTATTGCCGCCGCCTGTTAATTGTCCCCCGCCGCTTATGCTCATATTCATGGTGGGTTCACCAAAATAGGTAACCTGCCCCTTCCCATTAATAGCTACATCCAATTTTTCAACAGCCCAGACTTGAGCGGTGCCCGAGCCGTTCATATTTACTGTTACGTTCGTGCTTTTGAAATCGGCGCCAAGAAAAAAACCTGGCCCCAGTTCCAATAGTAGATCCACACTGTTACCGCTTGCGATGGAAATAGAACCTGTGTCAGGCGAGGAAACAGATAATTTGCTTGAAATGATGGAATCTGCTTCAAAACTTCCGCTACCATTTAAAACAAGTTTTAAGTCGTTCACTTTTAGATTGCCAAGGTCCATTCGCCCGGGGCCATTAACCGTCAATTCAAGAGCGTCTGATCCATAAGTTGGGATCTTAACCACGCCAAAGTCATTCAAAACCACGCCAGTCAAGTTCTTTACGATAAGTTTATAAGTTATCGATGAATTAGTCGGCAGTTTTTTTTCTGACGAGATAACCAATGTCCGATCTGCGACGCTGGCTTTTATGGATGATGTCACATCTGGATCACCGATGATCTCCAAAGACTCAATATTACCCTGCGAGATTTCCATAACCCCTGGAGCATCCAACGTGACGAAATTAAAATCCCTGACAAGGTCATTATTAACCAGGGGCGACGCAGGCTGCGTGGCGCCAAGAACCGTACAACTTGAAATCAGACAGCTAAAAAGAATCAACCGAAGCGGAAATAGTTTTTTGTTCATTTTCATCTCCTTTTACTGTCAAAATTTAAGACACTAATTACAGTTAATGGTCAGCGGATTGATTTCATACAGGATTGGGATGCAGGTTATGGAATTTGAAAAATCTAAATAAATATCGGACAGCGAGCGAAAAAGTAAATACAAGGATCCAGTCCATCACAAAAACACTGCGTGGAAAATTTTCGAATTTACCGAGGAAATATCCCGCAAAGATAATACCGGTTACAGCGCAGGAGCCGGTTGTGACAGATATCAAGACAGGGCGCGCGAGCTGCTGGAACGATCCATATAAACTGGCTGGGTTGAGCGCATTAAAGACAATCGAGAAGATGGTCCTCAGGAAGAATGCAGACCAGAACATCAACAAGGCGGTTGAACGATATGAAAGAAGTTCTTTGCGGCCATCAAAACGAAAGTTGAACGAAACATAAACTGAAACGGCAATAATTACGAGATCCAGAACAAGAAGCGGCATGCTAATATGTTTTAGAATTTGCTTTAACCAACTGCGAAGCGGACGATCAATATAATAATGAGAAAGCAGCCCAACGGCAATCATCAAGGGCAGAAAGGTATAGTCAAAAATCAGTTGCGGATTGACCAAAGCCGAGTTCTCCAGAGCGCGTTCGTAAATCCACAAAATCGGCACATGCAGAATGTATAATGCATAGGATGTTTCACCCAATGCAACCAACACGGGAAAATTAAGGAAAGTGGAAAGATAGGTTTTATCCAGCGCAAGGCTAACGATGATGAGGGTTAATATGGGAGCCAACAACCCCGCCATCGGTTGAAGGTTGTGAGGAAGTTGAGTAAAGACATTGCTCGCAATTGTATACGCCGCCGCGAGCAAAACAGATCCACTTAAGATAAGCAGGTTGGTAACAGGTTTGAAGACCTGCTCCTGCCCGATACGCAAAAACCAGATACCACCAACCGCTCCCATAATAAATGAATTCAAATGAAAAAGTGGGAAATAAATAATAAAATAACGGTACTCTGGGTAGTAACCTATCCAAAGAATATAATAGATCAACTGACTGAGCGCCCATAAGACCAGTGAAAACCAAACCAATCTTTTTGTGGACTGACGATAAGCCCAGATGGTAAAAAACGGAAATACAGCATAAAAGAAAAACTCAACGGTCATGGACCAGGATGCATAATTAAAGGATTGCGCATAAGTTGGTATCCAGGCCTGTAATACAAAAATATTCGCGAGTATCTTTTGTGGCTTGACGCGCGCAACAAAATCAATATAGTAATAACAAATCAAAAGGAACGAAATGATGTACAGGGGGTAAATGCGAAGGAATCGCGCAGTCCAATATCCTGCAATATTAAATTTTTCCTTTGGACGGAAATAAACCAGCGACATGACAAACCCGGAAAGCACATATAAATAGCTCACGCCTGTGGGAGCTGCCCGCAATAGCGCGGAGATTGGAAACACATTTATTAACGAAAAATAAACCCCTCCCCCGGCATGATAGAACAATACCAGAAGTAATGCAATAAATCGCGTGGAAGTTAATTGATCAAGTCTTTTCATCCAATCCTCATACGTAAACTCCGCCTATTCTACTAGAAAAAAATTGGGCTGGCATTAATGCCAGCCCAATGATCGGAAAAAGTCACTGTGTCTATACATCCACCGCAAGACAGGTAAGGGTTTGCTCCACACCGGGAATGGGCTGAATCTCAAGGGCGGTGATCGCGCCGAGTTTGGCGATATCATTGGTCTCCACAACAGCCACCGCATCATACGGGCCAAAGGTCATATGAGCTTCGACAACACCTTTTATTTTGCGGAGATGTCCAACCACATCCTTGACATCACCCGCGTGGATCTTGATCATGACATAAGCTTTCATGGTTTCTCCTTTTATTTACGATTTCTTTTCATGAAGGAATACTACCCAATAGACGGCGGCCACCAGCACCGCACCACCGATAACATTGCCAATGGTAACAGGAATTAGATTGTTAATAAAGAACGCTTTCCAGGTGAGTACCTCAAGGCGCGGCACCTTGTCAATGACCTTCGCAACAAACTGTGGGTCAAACCCTTTGATCAAAAGCGCGTAGGGGATAAAGTACATGTTCGCGACGCTATGCTCAAAACCTGCCGCCACAAAGGCTGTGATGGGGAAAATGATTGCCACGATCTTGTCAACTGTAGTGCGCGCGCTGTAGGTCAGCCATACAGCAAGGCAGACCAGCGCATTGCACAAAACACCCAGCGCTATCGCCTGCACAAAGCCAAGCTCACATTTTGCCACACCGATCCTTAATGCTGTAATTCCCACCGCGTCGGATCCAAATGTATGTTGTTTTGTGAAGAACATGAGAGCGGCGGTAGCGATGGATGCCACAAAATTACCCGTATAAACAATAATCCAATTTCGTAAAAGCGCACGGCCTGTAACCTTGCCGCTCGCCCACGCCATTACGATCAGGTTATTGCCCGTGAATAATTCGGCTCCACCCACCACAACGAGAATGAGGCCCAGGCTGAAGACCAGGCCGCTCAACAATCGCGTTACGCCATAAGGCAAAGAAGTGGAAAAAGCTATAGTCCCATCCGCTGCGGTTATGGGCATACTTCCAGCGGCCACAGTAGTGGCAAATATGGCGCCCAGAGAAATGAAAGCGCCAGCCAACAGCGACAACATGAACATGGTAAACGCCGGCATTTCCGCTTTGCGAACTCCGAGATATTCTGCGCGGGTTGCCATCTCAGCAGGTAGAAGGGCATCAATTCTTATTTCGCTCATAGGCTTATCCTTTTCCAGATTTGTTCACGCTACTTCTGATAAATCAGTGTATCAACATTAAATAAAAAGCGAACGTTTAGTTTGTAACGAAAAGCAGGTGATATTTATCCAGCAGCTTATTCCAATTTTTTCCTGCCCAGCCACGATCCAATGCCGGCTGCGAACAATGCGATCAAAATGATGGCTGCCACCCCCACAGCCCCATTCTGTCGCGAAGCTGGCGCAACAGGCAAGGGTGTTGGAGTGGATGTAAATGTAGGCGCAACGAGCTGTGTGGCAGTAGATGTTGGAATGCCGAAAGTAGCAGTAACAACTACTGTGGACGTGGCTGTGCTGGTGACAGGCTTATAAATCAAAAGTTTTTGACCGGCGAAAATTTCATCACTTGCAAGACCGTTCAGCAGTTTGAGCTGTTCGACAGTTGTGTCGTAGGCAATCGCGATACTCCATAGCGCCTCTTTTAACAGCACCACATGATAAATCTCACCGCTTTCGAGCGGAGTACTCAAGCTCACCTGTACAGCCTGAGTACCAGGCGTGCCCGGAGTGGGCGTAGATATTGAAGTAGATGGAGTTTGAACAAAAACGGAATTACCCGTTGATGCGCCTGCGTCCAAAACATAATACGTAACGTCGTCTTCAATGGAAACACCCACACCTATATCTTTAAGATCCGGTGAAAGCATGGTGTTCAAATGATCTGAATCACCCTGCCAATCGTCAACAACGGCAGATGCCGACAATCCGATCCCAGAATCAATGTTCTCAGAGAAAAAACCGCCCAGTGAAAGATCACCCGCAACGGGATAACCTGCCGCGATAGCGCGTTGATACGGTCGCTCTCCACTCGCACTAAAATGCGTGACTACTCCGGTGCTTGCGATAAAATCCGCGTGGGCTTGTGCCACACTCATCAGAATGACATTCGCTTGATACGGAGGCAAATTATTGGAGGCGCGTAATACGTTTACCTCCGCGATCACATCAGAGGCGGAGAGCATGGGAGAAAATTGATCGGGATTCGCACCCACCTGCTCGGACGGAAGCAGGCTGGCCGTTAAGAAAAGAAGCGGGATCGACATCAAAAGAAAAAATCGTTTCATATGGGTCAAAATTATACCTTTGCCAGCCTTCCCAAAAATTCGGAGTCGGGTGTAAAATTATATATAATATATAATTTCAGGAGATGTTCCCATGCCCGGTTTTACCCCCGGTCGTCGATATCAACCGCCATTTATGCCGTTCAAGCGCACATCCTTAAAAAAACGCGCGCTTGCAAAGATCGAACTTGCCATAAAAGGCCCGCTCTTTGGGTGCCGCATGTGCGGAAACTGCCTGCTGCAAGAGACCGCTTTTATCTGCCCGATGGAATGTCCAAAGGGTTTGCGAAACGGCCCGTGCGGCGGCTCGACTCCTGAAAAATGTTATGTGGATGAATCACGACCATGCATTTGGTATAAAATTTACGAACGCTCGTTTCAACTTGGACGCGAAGCGCTCCTGCTCGAAGTTTTACCGCCGATGGATTGGGACAAAGCGGGAACGGATGCATGGAGCGATGTATTTATTCAAGCGAAAAATATTGGCGTGACCAATATCATCTCGGGTCTTACCAAACGTGAAGCTGGTTCGGCTTCCAAGACACTTGACTCCATCTTTCGGCCGGTGCGACAACCTGACTGGTGGCAGGGCGACTCTTTATATCATGCGCCAAAATATACAGAACCCGTTTCTGAATTGGAACGCAGGTTGAAAGCTGGCGAATTCGTAGTCAGTGCAGAAGTCACCCCCTCCCTTTCCGTCAATACCGACAGACTCAAACAGAACATCGAATTGCTCAAACCTCACGTGGCGGCGATCAATTTTATGGACAGCCCATCAGCGATCCCGCGCATGTCATCGTGGGCATGCAGCAAAATAGCCTTGGAACTGGGCGCAGATGCCGTGATGCAAATCGCAGCTCGTGACCGCACACGTGTCGGCCTGCAATCTGAAGTGATGGGCGCGGCGGCTTTGGGTGTGCGGAATATTTTGTGTCTCACAGGTGACAGTATGGTACTCGGCCCCGCCCCGCATGGCCGCATGGACATTGTAGACATTGATGCCATTCAAATGCTGTGGATCCTGCGGCGTATGCGTGACGAGGGCAAATATCTCGATGGGCGCGAGATCAAGGTGCCTCCGCAATACTTTCTTGGCGCTGCGGCTTCACCGTTTGCATCGAACATGAAGTTTCAGGCATTGCGTGAACAAAAGAAGGTAAATGCGGGCGCACAGTTTTTTCAAACCAACGTGGTCTTTGATGCAGACGCAATCGATGAATGGCTAAATGAAATCGCGAAACGAGAAATACTGGATAAGGTTTATATCTTAATCGGCATCACCCCGCTCAAGAGTTACAAAACCGCCGCGTATATGAACAGCAAGGTGCCAGGCGTGTTTGTGCCTGACAATATTCTCAAGCGCATGGAAGCTGCCAAAAACAAAGGCAACGAACAGGAAGAGGGTATACAGATCGCGCTTGAGTTAATCGAAAAAATAAAATCCAAACAAGGTATACACGGGATTCATTTAATGGCAGTTGGTTGGGAGGAGGTCGTGCCACGTATCGTGAAGGAAGCGGGTTTGCTACATGATGCATAAAGATTTTTTCTCCGCAAATTTTCGCTAATACCCTACGGGCACGATGTCAACGCGAATTAGTTTTTACGTAAGTCCTATAATAGACCTCTTGCGTCAGTGTTTTGGAGTTCGGAAGTTCTACTTCCGAAACCGCAAAAGTAGAACTTTTGCACTCCAGCGAGTAATATCTTCTGACTTTTGCAAGGGGTCTACTAACTATTTTGTCCGCTGACAACTTCAGCGGACTTTTTATCTGACCGCCTATTTTCAGGCTTGATTCTTGAGTGCTTTTCCTGTATGCTTACTCCAATTGTGAAATTGAAGTTTATTGTGGTCCACTTATTGGTTAAGAGGAGAGATTGGCCATGAAGCATAATGAATCTCAGCTTGCTGTTGAAAAGCTGGCGCAATTGAAATCAAATTTTAGCGTTGACATCCTTTCGGACTGGGGGGAAGCTGAGGGTGAATGGAGGGACGGCTTGTGGTCCATCGCTGAAGTGGACAAACTCCATCAAGCCATCGCGCTCGTGACAAATGCCATGGGTGGAGGCGATCGATTCGTTCGGTATCTGGGCGGTGTAACTGTCAAGAAATCGGATATGGGTTCACATGGCGGGGAAGCGCTTCGGCATCAAGTCAGCTTTTCTACAAAGGGGACTTTTTCCGCATGGACCGTTGCGCATGAGATGGCGCACGCCTGGGACGCTAACCATGGATGGAGGCTTTCGGTTGCTCTTGAGAGATATACGGGAGGTTTCACAAGCCCCTTCCTTTCCAGGATCAAACGGACATTTGGCAAATGGGATGCAGGCCCGCAAGGCGAGGAGAGTACACCCGGCCTGCATGGCAGACTCCGCGGGTGCAACAAGGCAGGCTATTTCTATGGAGACAAGCCCAGTGGTTCAAACTGGAATTTCAATCGCAAAGAAGATTTCGCCGAATCGTTTGCCATGTATATTGGCTGGCGAAGGGATAATGAACTCTCCGAGTGGGCAGCAGGAAGAATAAGACGTTATCTTCTGGAAAACGGCGCCAACGATAAAAACTTCGGCGCGGAAAACTGGGCCGATTACAAAAAATATTTTTATCCTCAAGATGGGGATTACGCTGCAACAAAGCGCTGGAAATTCATTGACGAGTTAGTGAACGGTAGAATTGATGTCAATTGAAAAGAAAACAGAATATCTGATCAAGGAGAGTTTATGCTCAAACGTTTAATCGACTCGCCACGGATGATTATCACTCTTGGAATAGTAAAGCAGATGCTTATGTAGCCGTGCTGACCGTGATGGCCGTGGCCTTTTTCCTCTTAGGCCTCGCCCAGGCAGTGAAAGGACGTATACGGCTGACCTTTGCAATTTTCGGCTTTGTAATTCTATTCGGCGCAAGCGCCTGGGCCGTGCTGACATTGATTACATGAACGGTCAATGGGATGGATAAGTTATCTTGAATTTTTCGAATGTGACAGAATTTCTTTCAGCAGCGGACGTAAAGATTCAGGAGTGGAAGAATCGCTTGTGCGGACGATGTGCTGAATCGTCCCGGTAGTAATGGTGATGGTGTAGAGAAATTCATCGGGACGGGTGGTTTTTGTCGGCGAATCATCCAGGGCAAAAAAATCTGATTCGTCAACGAGCCGCCTCAGGGTCGCCGCTTGATCGGAGGGTAGTTCATCCAAATTAAGATTCACGCTGACCTTACGCCCCATGAATCCGCCTGTACGCTCAAGGAGAATTTGCATCATTTGCCCAAACCAATAGCGCGCAAAAGCACTGTCATGCATCCCTCGCCTTGCGGCACAGGGATAGGGGTTGGTTCAGGCGCAGGAGTTGGACCTCCCCCACCCGTGACCGTAATCCCAACTTGAGCCCAGCCTTTCTTCACGGCATTCTGTTCCGAGCTGTTTGCGCCGAAAATTTCGGCGGCGGCCTCAAATGTAAGGTCGGCCGCGTTTTGGAAGTTGGAGTTGCTGTTCAATTTTTCGGTGAGCGCCTTATACCAGATCTGCCCGGCCTTTTCCCAGGCAAAGCCGCCAAGTTCAATGGCCGTGATGTAAAAGGCGTGGTTTACAATCCCCGAGTTGATATGCACGCCGCCATTATCTTCAAAGGTAGTGACATAATCCCGCATGTGCGCGGGCTGCGGATCACTGCCTAGCACAGGGTCGTTATATGCAGTGCCAGGCGCTTTCATTGAACGAATACCCACACCGTTGACGTTGGCCGTAAACAAGCCATCGCCAATGATCCAATCAGCCTGGGCCGCGGTCTGCCCGAGCTTATACTGCCTGACCAGGGATCCAAAAATATCGGAGATGGCTTCATTCAAAGCGCCGGGCTGATTTTGATAAACGAGGTTGGCTTCGTATTGCGTGACCCCATGCGTTAATTCGTGGCCGATGATATCAAGCGAGATGGTGAAACGGTTGAACAACCGCTCAGTGGATGGCAGGTCTTCGTCGCCGTCTCCATATACCATTTGCTCACCATCCCAAAATGCGTTGTCATAGCCCTTGTCATAATGAACCGTGGATATAAGTTTCAGCCCGTTGTTGTCAATGGAGTTTCTGCCAAAAGCAGTGTTATACAGATCATAAGTATCGCCGGAGCCATTATAGGCTTCATTCACAGCTATATCTGAAAGAGGATCATCGCCTTCATTGCGCATGAGTGTGCCCGGCAACTGCGTGCCAAATTTCGCGCTATAAACAGCGCGATGTTTTAAAGTGACAGCCGCAGTTTTTGCGTGAAATGCGCCTCTCACAGTAGCCAGAGCAAGGCCGCGTCGTTTCTCACGGATCAGTCGAGACAATGCTAAAGTACGCGCAGCAAATTGACGCTGCCCCGTTGTTCCGCGCTGCGCGATCTGTTCCAGCATATAGGGTGGCAGGATACAAAATATGGAATGACGATGGGACATGGCTTCTCCTTTAGCTTCACTGATAAGTCTGTGGCTCTTTATCAGAGTATACGACTATGAATTTGACTTTACAATCCCCAGTTTTGGGGAGGGTTGACAATTACCCATGACGGGCGAATTTCACAATATAATGGGTTGTATCATAGAAAAGGAGCGCTCATGCAAACCGGCCGACCCAATCCAACCAACCCGTCACTGCCGCCTCTTCTGCAAACCATCAATTGGACAGAGGCGATTCTCTTACTGATCGCAAGCAGTGTGTTCTTTTTCCCCGACCAGGTGCGTCCGTATTGGCCATGGGTCATTGCACCGTTCAACGCAGGCTTCGTTGGAGCGGTCTATTTGGGCGCATTTACAGCCACAGCATTGATGATCTTTCACAATCGCTGGGCGCCTGCGCGTATTGTCCTGCCGATGATTTTTATCTTTACCGCCATCATCCTGGGTCTCACACTTTGGCATATTGATCAATTCGATCTTCAAAACCCCGCAACGTGGGGTTGGATCGTTTTTTATACTATATTGCCTCTCAATAGCGCTTATCATCTGTGGCAATATAGAAACCTTCCACCCGCAGACGCTCATTCCACTTCCACGCGATGGCGTTACTTTCTCTATGGATTCGCGGCATTGCTTGGTTTATACGGACTGGCGTTGATCATTGCGCCTGTAACCGCATCCGCTTTTTGGCCCTGGAGCATTGATTCTTTTCATGGGCAAATATATAGTGGCGCCTTCTTCACTGTAGCAGTGGGGGCATACTTGATTGCACGTGAAGCCGCCTCTGCAGAATGGCAAACTCTTGGGTTGACTTTGATCGTAATTGCCGCTGGCTCCTTACTGGGACTTTTGCTCGTCAATGCGGGAGTTCCTCTTGAGAAGAAAATCAACTGGACGCTTTCTGGAACGTGGCTTTGGGTGGCGTTAATTGCTTTATTAGGCGCAGTTGGAACTGCCATGTTTTCACATTCGCGCCAGAATGAAAATTCATAACGGAGAAATACATGATACCCACCCTTCCCTTCGGTCGTACGGGTCATGAAAGTACTCGCACCATCTTCGGCGCCGCGGCTTTTTGGGAAACCCCACAAAAAGATGTCGATGCCACCATGGACTTGATCCTGCAAAACGGGATCAATCACGTCGATACCGCATCCAGCTACGGTCAATCTGAAAAATTATTGGGAGATTGGATTCGCCGTCAC
>JBBSCM010000100.1:0-12073 GCA_038250295.1 Anaerolineales bacterium
CTTTTCATTTGGGTGTGTTTCAAATGAGTTGACAAAAAGAACGTCCCGAAGGTTTTGTCGAGAAAATTTGGTCGTTTGTGCCAACCTTCGGGACGGTTTCAACTGAAATGAAACACACCCTTTTCATTTCGTCCAGAGCGCAGTCGAAGGACAATCACTTGAAAACAGAAAAAATAAAAATGTCCCGCATCATCATCTTTGCCAACGGCGACCTGCCCGATTTGGAAAAAGCCCGCGCCCTTCTGTATGAGGGTGACTATATCATCGCCGCAGACGGAGGCACACGTCACATTCTTGCACTTGGGATGATGCCTAACTTGCTCATTGGCGACCTTGATTCAGTTACAAAGGAAGAAATAGAAAAGATTCAGCAAAACAATGTGGAGATTATTCTCTTTCCTCGCGATAAAAACGAAACCGACCTCGAACTTGCCATCCAACACGCGCTGACCTTAAACCCTGAACAGGTCATCATCGCCGGCGCACTCGGCGGCCGCCTCGACCAAACTCTCGGCAATATTGCACTCATTAGCGCCAGTTTCATCCTGCGCCTTGACGATGGCATTGAAGAGGTTTTTTTCTGCCACAACAACTGTGAGATCAAAGGAAAAAGCGGCGACATTGTTTCGCTCATTCCCTGGCAGGGAGAAGTTGCGGGCATTGTCACAACAGGCCTCAAATGGCCTTTGCAAAGCGAAACTTTATATCCCCAAAAAACACAAGGCATCAGCAACGAAATGCTGGGTGACATTGCTTCAGTCAAAATCAAATCTGGACTGCTCCTCATCATCCACCGCCGTATTAATAAGTAGGTGACAGTCACTTTCGCGAAGCGAGTGACTGTCACCTGTAACCACTAAACGGAGACTAAAAAATGAAATCTACTTTTTACTTCTTACTTTTTACTTTTCTAATTACATCTTGTGCCACACCTGCCACTTCCGTTGCACCTCAAACCATCACCGTTCTCACCCATGACTCTTTCGCCATTGGCGAAGAAACCATCAAAGCCTTTGAAGCGGATAACAACGCAAAAGTTGTTTTCCTGCAAAGCGGTGACGCGGGCGCTGTGCTCAACCAGGCTATCCTCACCAAAGATGCACCTCTTGCAGATATCCTCTTTGGCGTGGACAATACCTTCCTCTCCCGCGCCCTCGATGCCGATATTTTCGAAACCTACCAATCTCCTATGCTGACAGAAATTGCTGATGAATTCAAACTTGATTCGTCCAACCGCGCCCTGCCCGTGGACTATGGCGATGTCTGCATCAATTACGACAAAAATTATTTCGCTGAAAAGGATTTAGTCGTTCCGCAATCCTTTGAGGATTTGGCAAAACCAGAATATAAAGACTTGTTGGTTGTGGAGAATCCCGCCACATCCTCGCCTGGACTTGCCTTCCTGCTCGCCACTCGCGCTCATTTTGGTGATGACTATCTCACCTACTGGAAAAGCCTGAAAGCAAATGGAGCAGTCGTTGTAGATGGCTGGGAAACTGCCTACTACACAAACTTCTCCGCTTCCTCTGGCAAAGGAGATCAGCCGATGGTCGTCTCCTACGCCTCCAGCCCCGCTGCGGAAGTGTTCTTCGCTTCTCCGCCTCCAGCAGAATCACCAACCGCTTCCATCGTCGCCAAGGATATGTGCTTCCGTCAAATTGAATTTGTTGGTATTTTGAAGAACACACAAAATAAACTGCTTGCTCAAAAATTCGTAGACTTTATGTTGAGCCAAAAATTCCAGGAAGATATGCCGCTTAACATGTTTGTTTATCCCACAAATAAAAATGCAAAACTTCCAGATGTCTTTGTGAAATTCGCGCAGATCCCAGAAAACCCCGCCGCGCTATCTTATTCAGAGATTGCGACCAATCGTGATACATGGATCGAAGCCTGGACACAGGCAATGAAGTAGGTCGGGTTTGCAACCCGACAATTGGATGTAAATGCAAAATAAAAATTTGAACCACGGAGGCACGGAGACACGGAGGAAATCAATTCTCCGTGCCTCCGTGTCTCCGTGGTTTTTTCGTGTTCTCCTCTGGCTTGCGCCGATTCTCTTTCTTCTTTCGTTTTTCTTTCTCCCGCTTTCCAGAATTATGATTCTTGCTTTCAACACCTCTGCCTTCACCAAAACAAATTTCCAATTAATCCTATCCACATTAAGTTTTACTTTTTATCAAGCCACTCTCTCCACGATATTAACCTTCGTCCTCGGTCTACCGTCCGCTGTCCTTTTCTCTCGCTTCAATTTTCGTGGTAAGCCATTACTCCGCGCACTCACCGCAGTCCCCTTCATGCTCCCTACCGTAGTCGTCGCCTCAAGTTTCAATGCGCTATTCGGCAATCACGGTTTGTTTTCTTTCCTCTTTCCCCTTTCCCCCGAATTTACAACTTCCAAAACTTTTTACTTTTTACTGATCTTACTTGCTCATATTTTTTACAACACCACCATCGTCATCCGCATCGTAGGCAACGCCCTCTCGCGCTTTGACCCAAAACTCGAAGCCGCCGCCCGCTCCCTCGGCGCGGACACATTTCACGTGTGGAAAAATATCACCCTTCCATTGTTGCGCCCATCCTTGCTTGCCGCCGCATTGCTCGTCTTCATGTTTGACTTCACCAGCTTCGGCGTCATCCTTTTATTGGGCGGCTCGAATTTCTCCACCCTCGAAGTAGAAATTTATCTGCGTGTGCTCAAACTCCCAAACCTGCCGCTTGCCGCATTACTTTCCATCGTTCAATTAATTTTCACGCTCATCTTTTCCATTCTCTACACCCGCACCATCAACCAAATCACCACCCAAACCGCTCCGCGCTTCTCGATCTCCAAGCCTCCCAAATCTTTCCGCGAACGCACTTTTGTTTTTACTGTTTACTGTTTACTGTTTACTTTCTTTCTTCTGCCTTTACTTTCCCTCCCCATCCGCTCCTTCACCCGCCTCGAAGCGGACCGTGGTCAACGCGGCGAAGTCCAATACGGATTCACAACCGACTACTATAAGGAACTCTTTATCAACCGCCGCGGATCATTATTTTACGTCCCGCCGATTCAAGCCGCCGCCAACTCGCTTGGATACGCCAGCCTGACGGTTTTACTTTCACTCGCGCTCGGTTATCCCGCCGCGTATGCGCTTGCCAAACCGACCCGCCTTGAAAAATTTCTCGACCCGCTCATCATGCTTCCGCTTGGCGCATCGGCTGTCATGCTTGGGCTTGGATTTATTATTTCGTTTGGTCGCTCGCTTGCATCGCCGTGGTTTGTCCCCATCGCACACACACTTGTCGCGCTGCCGTTTGTCATCCGCACACTCCAGCCTGCGCTTGCATCCATTCCCGAAAGATTGCGTCAAGCAGCGTCCACTTTGGGTGCTTCGCCGTTTCGTGTTTGGCAGACCGTTGATTTTCCGATCCTTTCGCGCGCCACACTCAGCGCCGCAACTTTTGCCTTCACGGTTTCACTCGGCGAGTTTGGCGCGACTCTTCTGCTGACCCGCCCCGAGTACCCGACCATCCCGATTGCCATTCAACGTTTTCTGTCTCAGCCTGGCGGTCTCAACTTTGGTCAGGCGATGGCGATGGCGACTCTGCTGATGCTGCTCACCACGCTTGCAATTTTGATTATCGAAAAACTGCGCCTGCCCAATTCGGGAGAATTCTAAAATGCTCGAAATTCGCGACATCTTCAAATCCTACGAAAACAAACCTCTCCTGCGCGGCATATCATTTTCCGTTTCACAAGGCGAAACCATCTGCCTGCTTGGCGCATCGGGCAGCGGAAAATCAACTCTCTTGCGGATGATCGCTGGTCTGGAGTTTCCTGAAAGTGGACAGATCCTGTTTAACAAGATAGACCTCGCCCAGACTCCGCCTCACGCCCGCGACTTTGGCCTGGTCTTTCAAGACTATGGGCTTTTTCCTCACCTTAACATTTTTGACAACGTAGCCTTCGGATTGAAAATGAAAATTATGGAGTCAAACAGCTCGCTGTTTGGCATGTCTCGACAGCAAGCTGTCGGACTCCAGAGGCGCGTCGCTGAAATGATGGATTTAGTCAACTTGCAGGGATTTGAAAAACGCAAAGTCACTGACCTCTCAGGCGGCGAGCAGCAGCGTGTGGCATTGGCGCGCGCCCTTGCGCCGAGTCCGCGCCTGCTGATGTTTGATGAACCCCTTGGCGCATTGGACAAATCTTTGAAGGAAGATTTGCTAAATCAACTTCGCGCCATTTTGCATAAGACAAAAATCCCGGCAATCTATGTCACGCACGACCAGGATGAAGCCTTCACCATCGCAGACCGCATCCTGTTTTTGCATGACGGCGAAATCATCCGCGACGGCACGCCCGATGAAGTGTGGACGAAGCCAAACTCCGCATGGGCGGCGCGGATGTTAGGTATGGGCAATGTCATCGAAGGCGTGGTTACTTCGCCGAATAAAGTCAAAACGGAAGTTGGCATATTTACTTTGAATTGCAGACACAAGCACTCAAAGGGCGAGAAAATTTCGTTGTTATTGAAACAGTCAGAGGAAGGGGTTGATGAGATAAAACTCAAAGTGGAAGATGTGCTATTTAATCGGGACCAGTTTCAGGTTAAGACAAAGAACGGACTTGTCATCCACATGAAAGACGCGCCGAAGATCGGTCAAATTATCCGCGTGAAGGTTCAGGTGGAATGCCTCGCATGAAAGTCTTGAAGAAAAATCTCGCAGATGAGGTGACATGGCAATATGAAGCCGTGATTTTGAGCCGCGAAGAAAACTCTGTAACGTTGGAAGCCTTGTTCAATCGTGACGATATGCCATTTATGGATATCATCTTAAAACGTAATGACCGCTTCGTGGAAACTTTTTATTCAGACTGCTGGTATAACATCTTTGAAATTTACGACCGCGATGATAATCACTTCAAAGGCTGGTATTGCAACATCGGCAAACCCGCAATCATTGAAGATGACTTTGTCTCGTATGTTGATCTCGCGCTGGATCTGTGGGTTTCAGCGGATGGAAAGCAAACTGTATTGGATGAAGACGAGTTGGAAGTATTGAATTTAGATGATGAGTTAAAACAAAAAGTGTACGATGGTTTGAAGGAATTGCAAGAGATACTAAAAACAAAAAGTCCTCCGAGTTGATTCGGAGGACTTTTTGTTTGGAAGACTAGAAGTTCAGCGACTGCATAATTACATCGCCGAATTGCCAGCCTAAACCGATAGTGAGACAGCAGCAGCAAAGGAGCACAACTACAACGATGCCGATAATGAGGGGGGTATTGTTCTTCTTGGGGGCATCAGAAGCGCCTGGCATGTCATTCATTTCGTTCATAATTTCTTTTCTCCTTATGATAATTGATCGCGCAAGGGATCGCTTGCGCGTGATAAACGATTAGATCAAACGGTGTGATATGTGTACCAGTGAAAAATTCGAATTTTCGAGAAGGTATTGTCCAACCAACGATGCCGCGCAACACAAACAGCAAAAGACAAGTATGCCGAGAACAATGTAAAGGATGGTTTTGTTGTTATTTTTTGGCGACTCGGTTGGTGCATTGGGTTCAGCGGACATGTTTATTTTCCCGATTATATCAGGCAGTTTGTGTCTTGTCTGTGCGGCGCCAGAGCCACCAAAGTACTAGTGCAAGCAAAACGATCAGGATGGTTCCCATAACGATTGGAAGCAGGATGGCAAACACGGAAGCGACAAATGCGACGATGTCTTCTGCGATGGAAACGGGGACATTCCCTGCGCCAGCGGTAGTGGCCGTGACTGCGGGGCGCACCGCCGCCGATTTAACGACATGCACACCGCCTGCCATCAGTAAACCGCACGCAAGCGCAAGCACAGGATTGATATCTGTCACAACTTTGGCGCTGGCTGCAAAAGCGATCGCTCCGGCTGCGGGGCGCACGACTGTTTGAATAAGATCATTGAGATGATTGACCGCTGGAACCTTATCCGCGATCATTTCAATGATGACCAAAACACCGAGCAGGATCAGTATCCACGGATTTGCGATCAGGTCCCATGGCTGGTTGAGGTTGAGGGTGTCCGGAAAGTAATGGGCGATCACTCCCACAACCAACAAGGGGATGTATGCGTTTAATCCCGCGCTGGCTGAAAGCCCGAATGCAGAAAATACTCCAAGTAGCGTTTCCATTTTTCTCTCCTTTTGTTATCGCCTCGTCACACCGCACTGGCGTACGGTGCAAGTGTTGCGAGGAGGGTACTTGCTCTTTCCGACGAAGCAATCTCTTTGATTATGTAGGAGATTGCTTCAGGCGAGGAACAAGAGCGCCCTCGCAATGACGGTAATTATTATCCAGACAACCCGGGGAATCCACTCCATGTGCCTGTGAATTGCAGGCGCACCAGGTCAATGCTGAGGATCATAAGCATTGCCAATGTGAAACCCGACAGAAGCGGAAGCCAAAGTTGTCGTGGATGTTCGAAGCTATTGTCCTGCCGCATGACCATGATCCATAGAATGGCAAAAACGATCACAAGTAAAGATAACGTGCCGAGCGCACTGAGATATGCAATGGGATAAAGAATGATCAAGCTGTCTGTGAGAACGAGCAAGTTGATAATGGCGATCAACCCAACGAGTATGCCGAAGGATTTCCATTCAAGTGCAGGACGGTCATCTATTTCGCGCCACAAGGTTTGGTTAACAACGGGATATAAGACCGCCGCTAGCGCGATTCCCATTCCGCTGCCAGTGAAAAGGCGCAGTACATTATTTGGAATATACAGGTTGGGAATATTAGCCAGTGCGCCCGGTGATGACTGCTTAAGCAGATAAAGATATGAATTACTGCCGTCAATGCCAAATGCAAGGAAGAAGACGACAAGCGCTGCTATAATTCCGCGTGATGGGAGTTTGCTGCGTTTGCCGCTGGCGAAACCTTGAAAGATAAGCGCAAAACCTGCCGCGTAAAATTCACCTGTGCAGCGCGCGCACAGCGGAAGCTGGCGGTCATCGATCTGAAAGGAACGCGCATCAATGCGGTGACAAACGGCATAACCGATCGCATCCAGTTTGCCGAGCGCGCCTTCTGGTGAAATATACATCCATGCCGCAAAAGCAAGGATCGCTGCAACAGGTACGAACCATTTTAGAATTGTTTGAAAGCGTGAGGCTTGATTTATATTCATCGTTACCATTATATGGGGAATGAGATGGGATTGCAAGAAAGAGTTAACTTTGCGGTATGATAAATATATGTTCAGTTAAGGAGAATTGTCTGGTGAAGAAAATTGGAATTCTCACAGGCGGCGGCGACGCGCCAGGCTTGAATGCTGTGATCCGCGCGGCGGTGAAGACGGCGGTCAATGTATATGGTTGTGAAGTCTTTGGTGTCAGGAATGGGTATGACGGTTTTCTTGAAGAAGATGGCGTTGTTCCATTGAGTATTGAAAGCGTTCGTGGAATTTTGCCGCGCGGCGGAACGATCCTTGGGTCGGCAAATCGCGGCAATCCTTATGCGCGCAAGGTGATGCGCGAAGGCAAGGAAGTAACAGTAGATATTTCAGACGAGATCGTAAAAGGAATTGAGAATTTAAAGCTGGATGCCTTGCTTGTCCTGGGCGGCGATGGCACATTGCATATTGCCCACGAACTTTGGCAAAAAGGCGTGCCCGTGATCGGTGTCCCTAAAACAATTGATAATGATATCGGCGGCACAGAAGTCACCTTTGGTTTTGATACTGCGCTTAACATCGCCACTGAAGCATTGGACCGCTTGCATACTACAGCCGAGTCGCATCACCGCGCCATGGTGCTTGAATTGATGGGACGTGATGCGGGCTTTATCGCTTTGCAGGCAGGTATCTCTGGCGGGGCAGATGTGATCCTTATTCCCGAAATCCCATTTAAGTTTGAAAGTATAATGGCTAAAATTTACGAGCGAGCCGAGAAGGGACGCAAATTTAGCATCCTTGCAGTATCTGAAGGAGCCAAACCAGCTGGCGGTGTACAAACCTTTTCCCGTAAAGGCGATGAGGTCTATGTGCCGCGGCTGGGCGGGATCGGCCAGGTGGTTGGAGAATATATTGAGAAACAAGGCTTCGAGTCACGCGTGACCGTTTTGGGGCATCTGCAGCGAGGAGGTACACCAACCGCCTTTGACCGCTCGCTTGCCACTCGTTACGGTGCGGCAGCCGTCCGTCTTGCAGCAAAAGGCGGGTTTGATCGCATGGTTGCATTGCAATGCGGCAGGATCACAGATATTTCCCTTGCGGAGGCCTCTGCCATTCCCAAACGCGTAAAACTAGATGACGATGCTGTGGTTACTGCGCGCAGCGTGGGAATATCATTTGGGGATGAATAGCACTCCGTCCTGAGCGCAGCCGCACGCTCTTTGCGGCGTAGTCGAAGGAAGGCAGCAGAAAAGTTTAAGTTTTCATACTACAGCCCTTCGACTTCGTTCCTCGAAGGGCACTCGTCACTCCACTCTGGGCGAAAAATAAAAGAAGGTTGAGGTTTTGCGCCTCAACCTTCAAACTTTTAAACCTGCCAACTATTTTTCAAACACAAACTGCCCGTTCTTGTAGAATAATTCACCATCCACAAGGATCTCGGCATCTTTGCGCATGTCGCAGATCATGTCCCAGTGAATCGCACTCTTGTTTTTCGAACCAGTTTCGGGGTAGCCTGCTCCGAGCGCCATATGGAAGGAGCCGCCAATTTTTTCGTCGAATAGTATGTTGCCCGTAAACTGTTGAATGTCAAAATTAGTGCCAATGGCAAATTCGCCGAGGTGGCGTGAGCCTGCATCGCTGTCCAGTGTCTTGAGCAGGAAGTCTTGATTCTTGTCTGCTTTGGCAGTTGTCACGCGGCCATTTGAAAAAGTCAACTCTGCATTTTCAACGCTGGTGCCGCCATAGTTGGCAGGATAAGTAAACTTCACCCAGCCGTTGACCGAGTCTTCCACAGGGCCTGTATAAATTTCACCATCGGGCATATTGTATGTGCCGAATGAATTCATGAATGTGCGGCCTTTGACTGAAAGAGTCAGATCTACATTGGGTCCGCGCAGAATCACCTGGCTTTTGCCTTTCATAAAATCCACCGCGGATTGCTGTTTGCCTTCCACGCTTTTCCAAAATGCGATTGGATTGTCTTCATGGGTATGCACAGCGCCGAATACAAAATCTTCATATTCCTTAAGGCTCATGTTGGCATCCTGTGCGTAAGCTTCGGTGGGGAAAAGAGTCGTTACCCATTTGAATGAACCGTCCGCTCCACGGCGGAATTGCGCTTCAGTGATGGACGAAATTGCCTTGCTTCTCCGCTGAAGTTTTTCAGGGTCAATATTGGTTGTGCCGCGTGTATTCGTGGCAGAATGAACACGGATGCGGCCTTCAAATTGATCGTATGCCAGCTTGTAAAAAGTGGGTACAAAATCCAACTGTGTATCCTTGGCATATGTCAGGAACAGTTCATCCTGGCTGAACGGCATCATGCCGGGCAATGCCATCATCAAATGCGGATGCCCGCCTTTTTCCAGGATTTGAATATAAAGTTCACGCAATAAAGGCTCAGCTGCAGTTGTGCCTTCAAGCAGGATGCGGTCACCGGGGACAACGCGCGCGGAATGTTCCACTAAAACCTTTGCAAATTTTGAAACACGAGAATCAGCCACTGAAAATCTCCTTGAAAATAATGTTGAAAAAATTATATCATCAACCAACTTTCAGGCGTTTTGTTTTATAGAATTGTAACTTTTGTCACATGAATTTACGCCGAAAATGGATATGATTAGTGGGAATTAAGTAAGGAGCAAATATGACCGTTCTATCGACGAAATCTACAACCGCCTGGGCTGAAGTGGACGAACAGGGGCGCCTCATTCTTCCGCCCGAAGTTGCCCGTCAATATGGGTTGAATCCTGGCTCCAAAGTCCGCCTCGACGAAGGCCACAACTTCGTCCGCATGCATCGCCCTGTGACACACCTCACGAAGGTGTATATTGAGCCAACTGTCGCCTGCAACCTCGATTGCATCACCTGTTTCCGCAACGCGTGGGATCAGCCGATTGGCCGCATGACCGAGGAGACATTTGAAAGCATCCTCAGTGGGCTCAAGCAAATGGACCCTATTCCCAGCGTATATTTTGGCGGAATCGGCGAACCACTCTTTCATCAAAAAACCATCGAATGGATTCGGCGCGTCAAGGAACTTGGCGTAAAAGTTGAACTGATTACGAATGGGACCATTCTCACCGAGAAAAAATCTCGCGAGCTGATTGATGCGGGTCTCGACGTACTTTGGGTCTCCTTGGATGGCGCATCTCCGGAAACCTTTGCGGATGTGCGTATTGGTGCAGAGCTTCCCGATATCATCAGCAACCTTGAGCGTTTTGGAAAAATGCGCAAGGGCGGACATTTCCCCAAGCCTGAAATTGGCATTGCGTTTGTAGCCATGAAGCGTAATATTTCCGATCTCCCCAAAGTCATCAAAATCGGAAAATCCCTGCGCGCCAAATATTTTTCTGTTAGCAACCTCCAGCCCGCCACCGAAGATATGCAGGCGGACCGCCTCTACAACCGTACCACGCGCGACATCGCCTATTTGCAGGCTCCGCATCTTCCACACCTCAGCCTGCCCAAAATGGACTTTGACGAATCCACCCGTGAGGCGCTCTTTGAAGTTTTCAACAGCGGCTTGAATATCAGCTATGCGGGCAATAACTGGGGTGGCGCAAACGACGTATGCAATTTCGTCGAGAATGGCACCATGTCCATTGCATGGACGGGCGATATCAGTCCGTGCTGGCCGTTGATGCATACGCACATGAGTTATCTGCACGACAAACCACGCCTTTCCAAAAAGCACGTCATTGGGAATGTAAACCAGCGCCTCCTTTCTGACCTGTGGCTTGATCCCGATTACCTGGCATATCGCGAACGCCTACACAATTTCGGCTTCGCCCCATGCACCTTCTGCGGCGGCTGTGACCTCTCCGAGACTAACGAGGAAGATTGTCTCGGGAATGATATTGCGCCCGTCTGCGGCGGCTGCCTGTGGGCGCAGGGAATTATCCAATGTCCGTAAACTAGCCCTCGGCAGTTTTAGAGCTCGGACCATACATCCGAGCTTTTTGTTTTTAAGTAGAAGGGTTTCAAATCGTCGATTCCACTGTAATTGAATTGCGTAAGGTATGTTGATGAAAAGCCTTCTAAAGAGTGACCTTAACGGTAAAATATGAGCGCCAAAGGATTTTATTTAGGAGTAGAGGTGTAGAAGATGGAAGAGACAATCATGAAGGTTAATTTCTATGCTACGCTGCGCCCGATCGTGGGACAGAAAACAGTGGAGTTAAAACTCCCTCCGAATACCACTGCCATTCAATTGGTACTGATGTTTGTGAAAGATTACCCCGCCATGCGCAGGGAACTATTGGATGCAAATGAGCAATTCCTTCCGCACATGAAATTCTTCATCAATGGCCGTGAGGCGGTCTACCTGCCCGATAAATTCGATACAGTCATTCAGGCTGATGACAAGGTGGATATCTTCCCGCCGGTGGGTGGCGGTTAATCTGGAATCCAGCAGCAAGCTGCTGGATTTTCAAACGGCAAGCCGTTTGAGTCCAAAGGAAATTATCCATGCGAACGATTGTCCACGAAATGCGCGGGATTCCTTATTATTTGCTCAAGGAATATTTGCAGGAACTTGGCGGTACTCTTTATGGAGAGGATTTGATCCAAGGGGATGGATGGAGTGTGAAGATCGAGAAGATGGAACCGTTTCGTCTCTTTTCGCTTTCGGTGGGTCAATCGCGTTTGACGATGGAATTGGAAGAGCGCGTTGCGGATGATTTTTTGGAGCGGTTTAAGAAGAAGACACTCAGGGCGGGGGGGTAGGCATAGAAATCGGAAGGCAGAATGCTGAAGCGGGGACGAATGCTTGAGGAAACAGGAGCAGATTCGAGATTAAGGAAGAAGCGTGTAATTCGGACAGCAAGCTGTCCAAGTCCAGAGTCAAAATAAAAGCGACGCGCCCAATTGGACACGTCGCTTTTATTTACCAATTACTAATTACCAATCACCAAACTTACGCGATTTCCAA
>JBBSCM010000101.1:0-12043 GCA_038250295.1 Anaerolineales bacterium
ATCCATATCGCCGAGGTGATCTTCGGTCCCTTGAATGTCAGTCAAAATTTTATAGCGGCCAGCCTGCCCTGAGCCTGTCGAAGGGTCGGTGATGAGTCCCATGGCCACGCCGGATACAGGCGCTTTGATCGGAACGCCTGCATCCATCAATGCCAATGTCGAGCCGCAGACTGATCCCATGGAGGTCGAGCCGTTGGAGGACAAAGCCTCCGATACAACGCGGATGGCGTACGGGAAGGACTCTTCGGCTGGGAGCACCGGTTCGAGCGCACGTTCGGCCAACGCGCCGTGGCCGACCTCGCGCCTGCTCTGTCCACGAAGCATCTTGACCTCGCCTGTGGAGAAAGGCGGGAAGCTGTAGTGGTGCATGTAGCGTTTATTTTTCTCTGGGGATAAATTATCGAGTTCCTGTGCTTCACCCAATGTACCAAGTGTCGCAAAGGATAATACTTGTGTTTCGCCGCGTGTGAAAAGTCCAGTGCCGTGCGCGCGAGGGGACAGTCCCACTTCGCACCAGATCGGGCGGATTTCAGTTGGGGTACGGCCATCCGGACGCTTGCCCATGCTCAAAATTCTTTCGCGGACAATCTTGTGTTCAGCTTCGCTAAATGCAGATTTCACATCTTTTGAGGCGGGCGCAGTTGCATCGCCTTCGATGCATAATTCTGCAACGATTGCGGCTTGTAATTCGTCCATGCCGCCGTAGAATTCGACTTTGCTCAATGGCTTGTCGAGCAATGCGTTCATCTTGGCATTTACAGATTCAAATACTTTCTTTTGCAATTCTTCATTGGCAGTCGTGATGGTTGCTTCGCGCTTGGGTTTGCCAATTTCAGCCTGCATCTTGAGCTGCAAATCAATGATCGGCTGAATGGACTGATGTCCCAATTCCAGTGCGGCCACCATTACATCTTCGGGGATTTCGTTTGCACCGCATTCAACCATGAGAATCGCTTCCTTGGTGCCGGCAATTCTCAGGTCCAGATCTGAAGCGTTCATTTCCTCAAAAGTTGGGTTGAGCACGAACTCACCGTTCACGCGTCCCACTCGCACGGCGCCTACCGGTCCGCCCCAGGGGATGTCTGAGATCATGATCGCGGCAGAAGCGGCGTTGATCGCGAGAATGTCCAGCGGATTAATTCCATCGGCTGAAAAGGTGTACATGATAACTTGCACTTCGTTGCGCATCCCGTGTGCAAAAAGCGGGCGCAGGGGGCGGTCTGTCAGGCGTGCTACAAGAATGGAATCGGTGGAAGCGCGGCCTTCACGTCGGAAGAAGGAACCGGGGATCTTTCCGCCGGCGTACATGCGCTCTTCAAAGTCAACCGAAAGCGGGAAGAAGTCAATTCCTTCGCGCACGCCGCCCATGGTGGCTGCCGCGAATACGATGGAATCTTCAACGCCGAAGGTGACTGCGCCGCCAGCTTGAGCCGCCAATGTGCCGGTTTCAAAGGTAAATGTGCGCGTGCCAACAACGGCTGAATAGCGTTTTAATTCGGGTTTCATATATAGTGTCTCCTGTTTATTGTCGAGCGGGATACCATCCCGCTCCACGCTGTTTCCCGCTAGTGGGTCAGGGACTGAAGAGTGGGGGCAAACTGTGGCAGCGACTTAGTCGCTTTCTTTGACGGCTAAAGCCGTCACCACCTTGTCAACACTATTCAATTCCTGACTGCGGGTGCCAATTATACAATGTAGGGACACAGTGTCACTGTGTCCCTACGATAAACCAAAAAATATTTTATTTGCGGCGGAGCTGTAATCGTTCGGTAACACTTAGATAGTTCTGGTAGTTGCTGGTGCGCAGGTACATGAGCAATCGGCGGCGTTGACCGACCATTTTGAGCAATCCACGGCGGCAGGATTGATCCTGTTTGTTGCTTCGCAAATGCTCGGTAAGTTGAGTAATGCGGTTGGTCAGGATGGCGATTTGCACTTCAGGCGAACCGGTATCCTTGTCGTGGCGATGAAAATCCTCGATCGCCTTGGTCTTAACTTCTTTTGCAAGCGGCATGACGTATGCTTCCTTTCTTTTGGTTTTTTTTGGCGGCAAGAACTCGCCGCACTTCGCAGGTCTCCGTGTCCACAGCTTTTAACCGTAGGGCAGGACCAGTCACGGGCGGGATTATACCAGAGAATTAACGCTTCAATTGCTTGCTGTGCGCCTCAAAATGTCCCCTTACATATCGAAAAAGACGCTCGACTGTGACTTCGCCCGCCAATTCAGACACAAATTCGGCAGGATACACCACCGATTTTTGGAAATCAGCCTCTCGCGTCCGCCTCAACCTGGACCTGATGGCTGCGTGCCCTGCCTCATAAGCCTTGATCAGCTTTTGACGGTTGATCCGTTTCCCTCGCCGAGCGAAAATGGCATTTACCCTGTTGAAAAACTTGGATGGGAAATATTTCATTCCCACCTGGAACAATCCGCGCATGTGAACGATCATCCATATCTCCAGAGAGAGAGCGCGCGGCCCCAAAGTGACGTGATACAGAACGTCCCCAACCGTCCAGGCGGGGTTGTCGGTGGGGAGGGAATAATCTGATTCAGGGATTAATTCAAGTAATGCGAGAAATCTCTCGTGCGTGTCCCTAATTTCGCCGGCAAGATTTGTTTTGAGGGTGTCCAAGTTCGTTCCAATGGTTGACAGATACAAAATCACTCAACTGTAATCTGATTGCGCCCGGCTTGCTTGCTTTTGTACATCAACTGGTCTGCGCGCTGGAAGAAATTTTCCGATGTTTCACCCGCCTGTATCAATGTTGCGCCAATTGATATGGTAACGGATAAGCGTACCGTCTCGAGGTCGAGGCGCGAGCTTTCCACCATCACGCGCAATTTTTTTGCAACATCCTGCAGGGTGCTTAAATCCTGCACATCTTGAATGATCGCCATAAACTCATCGCCGCCCCAACGTCCCAGCAGATCTGTTGCGCGCAAATTATGTTTTAATGTACGCACAACCATCAGCAGGATCTCGTCCCCAACCTCATGGCCGTAAGTGTCGTTAATATTTTTGAACTTATCAATATCAATAAAAATCAATCCTGCTATGCCAACCCCCCGCTCAACCTCAATTTTTGTGGCGTATAACCGCTCTTCCAATTGTCGACGATTGCCAACGCCTGTTAGCGGGTCGGTAAAAACCGATTGACGTAATTCATCCACCTGGCGTCGAGTTTGTATGACTTTTTCATTATTACTAAAGGATTCCACGGCGCCAATGATTTCACCGTCCTTATTGCGGATGGGCGAAGCGCGTACAATGACCGGCAGACGATGCCCGTCATGATGATGCAAAAACACCTCCGCTTCACGGGGTTTTCCATCCTCCATGCTGGCAGCCAGCGGACAGTTGGTAAGACAAAGCTGGGTTCCGTTGGCAGTAATGTGATTTAGGATATTGTCGCGGCAATGGCGCCCGATTGTCTGGCTGGATTTATACCCGGTGATGCGCTCGGCGCCCTTGTTCCAATAGGTGATTCTGCGGTCACGGTCTACAAAATACACCCCATCATATAAGTTGTCGATAATATCTTTGTAAAACTCGGGATTATCGTCCATGTGGCCTGCCTTCTGTTAAATATCGATTGGAAAATATGCAGCGATTTTACTCTAAATAATAGACTGGCAGGCAATCCAGTTGAAATTTCATGATCATACTTCAATTTGAATCGCGCTTCCACTTTCGTAACGGCGCAGCCCTCTATTGAAAATAAAGATTGCCAAAGTAAGGAATCCGACCGCGCCCAATAATAATTGTCCAAGCGATTGCCAACTAAAAGCGCGGATAAACTCGGCAGGGATCGCACCTATCAACGCGGCGGGGATGATGGTGAAGAGAATCAATTTGGCGTAATTATCAAATAATGTGATGGGATAAATACCGAAGGTCAGCATGGCGTTGAGCACGAGGTTGCTGAAATTGGTCATCATGCCAAACCAGAACGCGAGACTCTGCGTCAGAATAAGGAATGCTGCGAAAACGGTGGCAGCTAGCAGCGTGGCGAGAACGTAGCGGAGCAGTCCATCCCAGGTTAAATATCCAGAGAGACCATAGCTGATAAATCCGTAGACAAAATCTCCCATTCCGCTCGCAATGGTTCTGCTGGCGATGGTGTGCAATAAGACCGGGCGCGGCAGGGAGAGGTAATAATCGAGGCGGCCTTTGGCAATGATGTCGCTGAGAGTGAACGCGTTGCCAAAGAGCAGGCTGACGAGGCCGAATGCGGAAGCCAGCACACCAAAGGTGACGTACATGTCGTTTACGCCCCAGCCGCGCACATCTTTGAACCTGTCAAAGAAGATGATCCAGATCGCGAAATAGATAAAGTTGTTCGCCATCATGCCGATGACCTGGGTCAGGAACGCGGCGCGATATTCCATGGCAGATTGTAGGTTTGTTTTCCAAATGGCGATGAGAAATTTGAGTTCTTTCATAATTTTATTCCTATGTCATTGTGAGACGGTGCTCTTCCGTCGAAGCAATCTCCTGCACTGTTTGAGATTGCTTCGGACAAGATCAAGAACGTCCTCGCAATGACGATAAGTTAACCTCCATTCACTGTCAGCTGAGTCAACCCGCGGCGATACACTACGATAAGTAAAATGGTCAGCATAAATATCCAGGCGAGTTGCAACGACATCACGCTGACGAAGAACTCCGCAGTTGGGGTAACAAATAAACGCGCAGGCCCATAGATGGCGCTTGAGAAGGGCAGAAATTTTGCAAAGGTCTGTAACCATTGCGGATAAAAATCGAGCGGGATCAACATGCCGCCAAAAATAAACGCAAGTTTTTGATATATCCATGTAAATGCGGATACGTCTTCTACTACGAATGCGGAGAGGCCGATCATGGCGTTGATGCAAAAATGTAAAATCCACGCGCCGAAGATTGCAGGCAGTGCGATCAGGAATCCTTCGGGATGATTAGGCATTCCGACCAGCCACCAGACTGTTAATCCGCCAAAGACTGCGTTGAGCATGGCGCGAAAAATGGTCTCGCCCATGGCTGTGCTGAATTGATACAGCAGAAAACCATACGGCTTATTAAGGATGTAGGCAATCGAACCATCTTTGACATTCTCAGACATGGTGCGCGCAATGGGTGGCCGACCCAACTCAATGGTCTCTGCCAGCATGAGATACCAAAGCATGTCGCGCAGGGTGAGTCCGCTGATCGCGCCAGCGTCTGCGCCGGCCGCGGCAAACGTGACCTTCCACAGTTGATAGAAGATCCACATGAATGGGATGATCATCAAACTGCGCCCAACCAACTCGCCGGGGTAGGCGAGGGAGTTGATGAGGGTGATTTGAAAGATGGACCAATATTTTGAAAATGTTTTCATGGTTTCGTGTAGGCAATCCGTTGTGTTATTCGTCCTGAGCGGAGCCGCGTGATTGTGCGGCGAAGTCGAAGGACAGGTTAATGCGAAAATATTATTTATCTTGAAACATCGTCCTTCGACTGCATTCCTCGAAGCGCACTCGTCACTCCGCTCAGGACGGAGAATTTGTCCTCACTTCGCTCACATCGTCCCAATGCTTTTCGGGAGCGAGGAGTTGCCAACTTCCTGATAAATCTTTGCGATCACTTCTTCCAAGGGCGGATCAGAAATGGTGATATCGACAATGTCACCTGCGCCTGAGAGATGAGACATGACAGAATCAACGGATGTTTGCGTGGTGTCAAATTTCAGTTTTACGCCGTAATGCCCGACTTTCAGAATTTCAACGCCATCGATTGAATAATCTTTGGAAACTTCCTCGGCGTAGCGAACTTGCACCAGTTTTGTGGTCAGGAATTTTCTCTTCAAATTGGAGACCCTGTCTTCATACACGATCTGTCCGTGATTGACGATGATAACGCGCTTGCATAACGCTTCAAGATCACCAGCGTCATGGGATGTGAGCAGCACGCCCACGCCTTCCTCTTGATTCATGCGCTTGATCGCATCACGGATGTGCTGTTTGGCGACCACGTCGAGGCCAATGGACGGCTCATCGAGCAGGAGCAGTTTCGGGCGGTGCAGGAGCGAGGCGGCTACTTCGCAGCGCATGCGCTGTCCCAGGGAAAGTTTCCGCACGGGCACATCCAATAAATCCTTGATCTCAAATGCTTCTGTGAGAAAATCGATCCGCTTCTTGGTTTCGCGGTCATCCAGTTCATAAATTTTTCCAAACAGAATAAATGTGTCCATCGCGGGCAGGTGATACCAAAGCTGCGGCCTTTGCCCAAAGACGGTACCAATTTGATAGGCGAGTTTTTGACGATCGATCCAGGGGGTAAAACCCAGTACTTTCGCTTCGCCGCTGGTTGGATGTAAAATGCCTGTGAGCATTTTTATCGTGGTGGATTTGCCCGCGCCGTTCGGGCCGATGAAGCCGAGCAATTCTCCCGTTTCCATCTGGAATGATAACTGGCGGACCGCCTCCACGGCGCTGTATTCGGGCTTGAACAACGAACGAATAGAGCCGCCCAAGCCTGCGGCTTTGCGTTTTGTCTGGAATGTTTTTTGCAGGTTGACCACTTCGATTGATGTCATATTGTTGTAAAATGGCTGCGGAGTGTATTTCATAGTATTATAGCTAAAGAGGAATCATATGCGCAAGTACCATTTACTGATGTTGTTGACGCTCGTGCTGCAAGCTTGTTCACTTACAAGTTTTCAGGAGGCATTGTTCCCGCCGACGGATACGCCTGCCCCGACTGGGACTGCGACGGTAACTTTCACGCCGACAATCACTTCAACCGCATCAATTACGCCAACCATTACAGCCTCAGCGACGATCGTGCATTTCCCGACCCAGGATCCAAACCTGCCGACAGCTACGTTTGTGCCCATCCCCATTTTTATTGGGAACGATACCGCCACCCCCATAATACCGTCCACTCCCGTCAGGCCCGGCCCGGGATTTCTTTCCGTTTTTATTTCTGACAAGAAAATATTTTGGGGTGGCTGCACGCCAAATAAAACCACAATCACCACCGAGGTGGAAGACCCTGAAGAAACGGTCAGTGTGGTTATTTTTACACAGGTTAAATCGGCAAAAAAAGAAGATTACACTCCCTGGACTTCGGGCAATGTCCTGTTTAATCATGGCGGTGGAACGTTTTCCGTCGTTTTGGTCGGGAGTGAGATCGAAGGTCATAATCATTATAAAAATTCATGGGTCAGGTTTCAGTTGGTGGCCACGAATATCGATGGCGAGGAAATAGGCCGCACAAAAATTTATACAGAGGTCATCGACCTTTCTCCATGTATGTGTTACGAACCCTTAAAAGGATGCCCGATTGCGACGCCAAAAAAGCCATGAAAAAAATATACATCCATCTCACCTGCGCTGTTCTGTCCTTCTCCTGTTTGGTGTCGAGTCCGCTTGCCGCCCCGACGCCTGTTCGCACACCCACAAATATACCGACAGATGTTCCCAGCTTCACGCCGACGATCCCAACTTCAACTTTCACGAATACGCCAACACTGGTGGGAATAAAAACAGCGACGCTAACGCCTGAATCCACATTCACAGCCAATGCTGTAACACCGTTGTTGTTTATTACCCCGAATACAAAAACGCCGGCTCCGCAAATGAAAGGCTTTCTATCCGTTAATATTTCTGAAAAGGAATTTTATAAAAGCGGGGAATGCCTGCCGACTACCGTGAAATTTACGGCGCAGGTGATCGACATTGGGAATACTGCTCATGTTGAGCTTTTTGTCCGCTTTAAAAGTAACCAGTCAGATGCGGCCAGTGAGTGGACGCGCATTTCGATGGATACGATTGGCGCGGGGACTTACCTTCATGACCTGACCGCGGACGAAATGAAAGGCGGCCTCACCTTTCAGAATCCCTGGATCCAATATCAATTTGTGGCAACCCAGGCCAACACACGCGAGATCGGGCGGACCGATATCTTTCGTGAGCGGCTGACCCTGTTGGAATGCAAGCCGACTCCCACGCCGTCTGTTGCTCCAACCGCCACTGTCTTGAAGCCCTAATGGATTTCCCAACTGACCTGATTTCTCTGTTGATAAAAGCGACTCGCGTCTCTGTCTTAACTGGAGCTGGAGTCTCACAAGAGAGCGGACTCCGCACTTTTAGAGATTCTCAATCTGGTCTATGGGCACAATACAAGCCTCAAGATTTAGCTTCCCCTGCAGCATTCGCGCGCGACCCCAAGCTGATTTGGGACTGGTATGCATGGCGGCGCGAGGCCATCAAAGGAGTCCGCCCGAATGCGGGACATTACGCGCTTGCCGAGATGGAAAATAAAATCCCTGAGTTCACCCTCATTACCCAAAATGTAGACGGCTTGCATCGCATGGCTGGAAGCAATAATCTCCTTGAATTGCATGGCAATATTTTGCGCGTGAGATGTTCAATATGCGGGACATTTACAGAAGACTGGGGAGATGACAGCGAGTCGGTCCCGGTATGTGGAAAGTGTAATGGATTATTACGCCCCGATGTTGTTTGGTTTGGAGAATCTTTGCCGCGCGCAGAACTCGAAGCTGCGGTTACTGCGTCACGAGCATGTCAGGTTTTCTTTTCAATCGGCACATCGGGTGTGGTGCAGCCCGCCGCGGCATTGGCTCACGCCGCGCGAAATAATGGCGCAGTAGTGGTGGAGATCAATGCAGAACCTACACCACTCACGCCGAAAGTGGATTTTGCTTTTCACGGAAAGTCAGGAGAGATATTGCCTGAGTTGGTCAATACAATTTGGGGATAATGGTATTACGAATTATTCAAGAAATTGAGCATTTCATCCAAGCGCTTCTGAAGATAAACACGTTCAGCGCTGTTACCGCACAAGTCAAGAGCTTGCTTGTAGGCATCGGCGGCAGCCTCGCGTTGATTTGTTCGACGTAACAGATCGGCGCGAGCTGCATGGAAGGGATAAAAACCATCAGCCTGACCTTCAAGACGCAACAGTATTTGCAAGCCCTCCTGTGGACCTCGCGCCATTGCAACTGCCACAGCACGATTGACTTCTACCACCATGGACGGAGCCATTCTTGCTAATGAGTCATAAAGTGCCGCGATTTGATCCCAGTCAGTTTCTTCGGCAGTCCTTGCTTCGGCGTGCAATGCGCTGATGGCCGCTTGTATCTGATAAGGCCCGGGATCATATAGTGCTAATGCTTTATCCAGAACCGCAACTCCCTCGCGGATCTTTGATTGATCCCAACGGGTACGATCCTGTTGATCGAGCAGAATCAGTTCACCCGTTATATTGAGCCGCGTTTCCCGCCGTGAATCATGTAACAGCATGAGTGCCAGCAGTCCGTGCGCTTCGGCGGATTCCATCATCAAATTTACCAACACACGACCCAAACGAATCGCTTCGTTGCATAGATCACTGCGGGTTAACGACTTCCCTTCAGTAGCGACATAGCCTTCGTTGAAAATCAAATAAATGACCGCGAGCAGCGCATCGAGCCGTTCCGGTAATAGCTCTGCGGGCGGCACGCGATAAGGGATACCCGCGTTACGAATTTTATTTCGCGCGCGCGCCAGCCGCTGCGCCATCGTTGACATAGGCACGATGAACGCGCGGGCGACCTCCTGTGTAGTTAAGCCGCCGAGCGTGTGCAATGTGAGCGCGACTTGCGCTTCCAATGCCAACGAAGGATGGCAGCAGGTGAACATTAATTTCAGCCGATCATCCGCAACAGACTCCATCTCGGTTTCCTCCTCATCATTGGAAGTAAATATTTCGAAAGTCGCCGCAGTATTTTCCAACGTGGCGGTGTGACGTATTCGGTCAATGGCACGGCGCTTGGCCGCTGTAGTCAACCATGCAGCAGGGTTGCGCGGAATGCCATCGATCTCCCAGCGCTCGAGGGCATTGACCAATGCATCTTGTAACGCGTCTTCGGCCAGTGTGAAATCATCAAATTGACTGATCAGCGCTGCAAGAACACGGCCGTGTTCCTCGCGAAAGGTTGTCTCGATCTGCGCTGCTGCGTTCATTGCCTGCGAATCCTGTGACTACAGAAACTTACTTTCAATTTCATCAAAGAAAGCTTTATTTAGGAGCAGGAAACCTGCCTCGCTCAGTTTGATTTCATCTCCAACTTTATATTTTAAAATTGAACTCTCGGGATCATATTTAATTGTTTTATCCACTCCCATTTTGTTATCGTTGTTCATGATCGAATCAGATAACAACCTGACTTCATTCAATGGATTGCCATCTTTCCCTTCCACGGTCCTGAGACGATGAACAAATAAATGATCAAGAAGGATCACCATGTTATTGAAGAAAGTGGTTTCAAAAGCTTCAAGCGCTTTTGTGTTCGCAGAGGCAGCCAGCTTTTTGTAGGTGGAAAGATCCGAGTCAACTTTTGAGCGGCATGCAGCGATATATTTTTTGGTGTAGTTTCTCATTCCGAGCATAATTTAGTTATCTCCTTGTTAAAACTTGTTCCGTCATTGCGAGGCGATGATCTTCCGCCGAAGCGATCTCCGCTATCGCTTGCAAAATTCTGCGTTTTGAGATTGCTTCGCCGCAAACGAATGCGGCTCGCAATGACGAAAATTATGTCCATGATTTACGCTTTCTGAGACCATTGATTCAGCGGGCGGATCTCGATCGAGCCATACAAGGCGCTGGGGATTTTCGCTGCCCAACTGACGGCTTCATCAATATCTTTGCAGTCGAATAGATAATATCCGCCAAGTTGCTCGTGCGTTTCGGCGAATGGACCGTCGGCGATCAAAGTCTTGCCCTCTCGAACTTTTACGGTCGTTGCGTCGGCGACAGATGACAGCCCGTTATTGGACAGAAGCACCCCCGCGGCTGCCGCTTCCTTGCCAAAGGAATACCACGCTTGCGCTACGGCTTGTTGCTCTTCTTGAGTTTTCGGCGCCTTGGATTCGTCTGCGTACATAAGAAGTATATATTTCATGAGATTTTCTCCTGTTTTATAAAGTATCGACTACTTTTGCCGATCTATATATACGTCGGATGGAAAAGCGTCAAAATGACAGGTCTTTGGTTTTCTCATCATTTACTCATAAATCTCCCACTCTGAGTAATTCTATAGGTCATCAATGGGTATAGCACCTGTTTGCCAGTTCAACTCGCTATCCAACATGAACTGGGCGGGCCAGCCATTTTCCAACATCGGCCAATCTCGAAAGCCTTTTATCAACTTATAGAATGATCAGACGCCCTTCGCTGAGACGTTTGGCATAGTGCGCGTCTGAGACAATGATCACCACGTCAATGTCTGACGTGGGACGGGCAAACCCATGCGCTAAAGACCCTCCCAGAATAAGAGCTTCTACTTCAGGGTCATTCTGAAAATAGTTGACCACATTGTTAATTGATTCTTCGTGATGACCATCCATTGAGTTAACCATGATAATGTATTGATTGTGTAAATGTGTTAGCTCGAAGTGCCATCAGAGAGTCCATATCCGCCAATGGGGGTTGTCTCAAATCGTTCATCAAAACCAGCGATGAGAGGTCTCCCAAGTGAAATCGCCTTTTGAACAGACGGTAAAGACAGCGATTCTTGATGACGTGTTTGACTTGTCCAAACTTCAGTGATCCAGATGGCATCCTGATCCGTTGGATCTTGTGCCACGATATAACTCAGGCAGCCTGGCATACTTCCCATGCCCTCCATCAGGATCGAGATCAACGCATCCCGTTGACCTATTACAGCCTTCATCTTGCCGATCAATCCATACATATTTTTCTCCTAATCTCTACGGTGTGCGTAATTCAAAATTATCGAATTCAAATACGGCCTTCAGATCTGCATCCAACAGTTCGATAGCTACAGCAGTTGTCCCTGATGCAATGTGATCGTCTGTCATCCTGCCTGCAAACTGGTCGTTGATATAGAAGATAAAAGCTGAACTATCAGCGATCACGGTCAAGCGATTACTTCCATCCGGCACAATGGCCGATGACTTGGTGAACTCGATCATGTCTGTCCATTTGCTATCGTAACTTAACAAGACAAAGAAGCCTTCATTGTCGATCCCGAAATAATAGAGATTATGGTCAGCGTCCTC
>JBBSCM010000102.1:0-11927 GCA_038250295.1 Anaerolineales bacterium
CACGTCCTCATCCACACCACTGACCATCGAAAGCGGGGCAGGCGAACCTGATGTCAATGAAGCGCGAGGATCCAGCTCTTCGATCAAAATATTTCTTCCGTTGTTATGGCCGTCTGTCACAGAAACCGAAGTCGCTCCGCCCGCGAACGCTCCGCGAATAGCAGCGTTGACATCCTCGGTCATCAATTTGCGAAAACGGGAATATTCAGGATGATTCGGGTTTACCTGATCCCAGTGGACAACGCCTGTGATGCCTTCCATGTCTGCGGCGATCAATATTTTCATGATTACTCCTTTTACGATTTCACTGCCCGTGTCGCAATATAAGTGGATATATATTCGCTGATCTTCACATCCGTATGACGGTCTTCGTATAACCCGACGATGGCAAACCCCGCATCTAACTGACCCGCAAGCTGGTCGGTCAGCGAATGGCCGAATTCTGCGGGACGGTTTTCCTCCTGCAGGCGCGCGAGCCCGTAGGTTTCAACATCTGAGTAGGGGATCTTATGTCTTACACGTAGATCTCCTTTTTCCATGTCATCCCAATCGAACAAATAAAAGAGCGGATTCATAAAACCAGAAAGCATATATCCGCCATGCCTCAGCACGCGATAAGCTTCCTTCCAGACAGGACGGATCTCATGAATAAATAAATTGGAGACGGGGTGAAAAATGAAATCAAAACTTTCATCTGCGAACGTGGATAGATCACGCATGTCACCTTCTACAGTGCGAATGTTCAACCCTTCACGGTTTGCGACTTCACGGTCACGTTCCAGTTGAGCGGGAGAATTGTCAAAAATGGTCACCTCAGCGCCAGCCGCCGCAAAGATCGGGCCTTGCTGGCCGCCGCCACATGCCAGACCCAGAATTTTGAGTCCCTGTAGAGGTGGAAACCACTCACGAGGCACAGGAACGGTCTGCGTCAACAAAACAGACCATTCGCCTTTTCGCGCCTTTGCGATAACCTCAGGCGCAACAGGCACTGTCCACGGGTTTTTCCCTGAACTTACTTCTCGATCCCAGGCTTCCCGATTGAAAGATCGAACATCGTTATTTTTATCCATGCAGTTCCTCCAAATTTTACAAGTAGTAGATTCAAATATAAACCATTCATTATGGCAATATAAAAGGTGACAGTCACTTGTTACAGAAAGTGGCTGTCACCCTATTTATGGTTTAGTGAGAGGTGTCTTATTGAGAAGGCGTGCCTTCTACAGCCACTCCCACCCACGTAAAGACTCGCTTCTCGCTGACGGCGCCAGAATTAACCCAAATTGGCTGCCCCTGATCATCGGTCCCAGCTTGACGAACCGGGGTGATCCACCAGCGCAAAACGTGTGCCACGTTATCGTCCGGTCGGAAGCTTGTTGGGATAATATACTTGGTATCTGTCACATAATCGGTCTGGCGTTGGGTTAGGTCGGCAGTGATATCTTCAACTGTGATCTGATAGGCTTCGCCATCACGCAACGTGCCAACAGAAGCCCATTGCAGGGTGACGACATCATTTGCCAGGGTGAAGGCAGCGCCGTCCGCAGGCAGAAGCAGGTTGGGGGCGGGGTAGGGAGGCGGAATTGTCGCAGTGGGAGTTGGTCCCGGTGTGGCCGCGCGCATACACAAGGGTATCAGTAAATTTTCTCCGATGAAAACATTGTCGGTTGTTTTCCCATTGAATGTTTTTACTGCATCCTGCGAAACGGCGTAGTTCGCAGCTATGCTGGAGAGTGTGTCATTCTCCTGCACGGTGATCGGAACAGTTTCACAAGCTTGTTTGGTCGCATCGATGGGTTGAGGTGTGTTGGTTGCGGCCGGAGGAATGGTCGGTGTGGGATATGGAATCTTGAGTTTCTGTCCCACGCTAATTGGACAGGTGGAAGGCAGATTGTTGGTGATGATAATACTCTGTACAGAGATGCCAAAGTTAAATGCCAACTGCGAGCAGGAGTTATCACCGGCGGCGACCGTATAGTCAAACGGTGGAATATTTGTAGCTGTGGGAATATCAGTTGCAGGGAGCGTGGCTGTTGGAGGCAGACTTGCCGTTGGTGTGACCGTGGGCGTTTCGGTTATCGCAGGGTCTAACGTTCCCTCCGGCAACCTTTGGCGTATTACCAAGTATACAATGACGGCAGCGACAACAATTACTACGGCAAGAGTACCAATGGCAGCAGGCAGGCTTAGTGTGATCGCAGGCATGCGGCTGGCCTGCACCGATTTTTCAACTTTCTTTGCAGCTTTCGCCTCAGGCCGCGCATTGAATTCTGTGCCACACACGAGACAGCGTGTTGCGTTTTCACTCAAGCGCGTTCCGCATGTAGGGCAGACTTTTGTTTTACTGGCAGTAGGTTCAGGACTCATATGTTGAAAAATTATACCATTTTACAATTACACGCCTTCGACCACCACCATGTTGGTTCGGGCATATTGATGGCGCAGCGCGCGAGCCGGAGCATATTCCGAAGAGCTTAGCCAGTTCCTGGCATGTTCCATAGAGGGGAATTCAAGGATGACAAGACGCCGAGCTTGCCAGTCGCCTTCCAAAGTTTCGTTTGGCCCGCCTCGTGCGATATATTTTCCGCCATATAGTTTCACAGTTTCAGGAGCTAATTTAACGTACTCTTTGTACCCTTCGGGATCAATTACTTCAATGTCTACGATGACTTATGCGGTCATGGGATGTCCTTTAATTCCGCTGCAGTTGGTTTTGGTAATGTAGTAACCAAGACTTTGTCCACGCGGCGGCCATCCATATCCATTACTTCAAAGCGAAAACCGTTCCATTCAAAGTTATCAGAAGCCTGCGGTACTCGCCCAAGAGATGTCATCACAAAGCCGCTTAAGGTCTCGTATTCATCTTCGTGGGGCAGCACTGTAAATTCAAAGAGCTCTTTGAACTCATCCACTTCCAACATGCCATCCAACAGCCAGGATCCATCCTGTCTTTGAGTAGCCTGTGGTTCCTCAAATTCCATGGCGCCAACGATCTCCTCTAAAATATCGTTGATCGTGAGCAAACCTTGCAGCCCTCCAAACTCATCAACGACCAGAAGAATTTCAGTGTTCTTTTCTTTAAAGAGCTCCAAAGCGCGGGAGGCGAACATGGTTTCAGGGATGAAATGCGCGGGCTTGAGCAGAGCCTTGAGGTCAATCTCCCTGCCTGAGAGGCTGTCAACCAAAAGATCGCGTGATTTGACAATACCGAGTATTGTTTCAAGGGAATCCTGCCTTACGGGAAACCGTGAATACGGACAGTCGGCAATTTTTTGGCGTATCTCATCGATTGAATCAGTAATATCTAGCCAGACCAACTCGGTACGTGGCGTCATCAACGAATAAACACGCGAATCGCCCAGGCTGAAAATTCCTTCCACCATATCCTGTTCGGCCTCCTGAAAAACCCCAGCCTGTGTCCCCTGGCTGATCAGCATTTGAAGCTCTTCTTCTGTAATGGGTGGTTCAGACGATGCATTAACACCAAAGAGACGCAAAACAAAATTCGTGGCAGCGCTCATGAGCTTAATGAACGGTGAAAAAACCCTTGAAATGAAAAGCATCGGACCGGCAACTGCTCGCGCGATTCTTTCCGGGCTATGGAGTCCGATTCTTTTGGGGACCAGTTCGCCCAGCCAAAGGGATAGGATGGTAATCATTACTACAACGATTCCAAGACCTATAGATTCACTATATTCTGCAAGATAGGGAATTTTTTGAATAACAATCGCCAGTGATTCTGCAATCGTCGCGCCGCCAACCGCGCCGGCCAGTACGCCGATTAATGTAATACCGACCTGAATCGTGGATAAGAAGATGTTTGGATCTTCTATCAATTTCAATGCCAAAGCAGACGCTTTGTCCCCTTCTCCCGCCTTTTGTTGTAAGCGCGCTTTTCGTGATGCGACCAGGGCGGCCTCAGACATCGCCAAAATTGCGTTGACCAAAACCAGTATCAGGATCGTCACTATTTCGTTACCAATACTCATATTTTCCTTTTCGATTCAAGCGATAAAATTTTTCGGTTAAAAACATTCAACCGCGCAGTTTCCTCGCGGTGGCAGGTTCTCATCAATGCAGATGAATGAATTTCTGGGGATACGGGGGGAGTACTTAAAATCAGATTCTATGGGGACTTCTGACATGATGTTTACAACAAAAGATTTTTCAGTCCTTATTGTACCTGAAAGTTACTTTGTCCTGGCATTCGTCTTTTCAATATCTTTTAATTTCTTATTCATATCCGCGTAAAATCTCTTTACCATTAGCGGAATGACAAGCACGAGCAGGATCAGGCCGCAAGTAAGGGTTAACTCTAACACACTGATGTAGAACATTACGACTGAACCTCTATTCCCTGCCCCGCGCGGACTTCGCCAACCACCCAGATGGGTTGGTTTAATTCTTTTGCGCGCTGTTCAAAAGCGCCAAGTTTTCCTTGCGGAACCCCCAGAAGTAAACCGCCGCTGGTTTGCGGGTCAAATAATAGCATTTGTGCGGGTTCAGCCAGCTTCTCATCAAATTGTACATTCTTTTCAAAATACCCCTTGTTATCGAACGCGCCGCCGGGAAAAATTCCCTGCTCTGCATAGCCGCGTGCGCCTCCCAGGAACGGGATTTTTGAATACTCAACATGCAACGAAACGCCGGAGGCCTGCGCCATTTCCATACCGTGACCGAGCAAACCAAACCCGGTGATATCTGTCCCGCCGCGCAGATTAAACTCTGTTGCAAGTTGTCCTGCAGTTTTGTTTAAGCGTGACATCCATTCGATGGCTTCCTGTACATCACTGATCGACGCTCTCTCTTGTTTGAGCGCTGTCGTTGTCACACCGCCGCCCAGGGGTTTTGTGAGCACGAGTTTGTCCCCAACTTTTAGGCCGCTCTTGCTGATCATCTTGCGAGGGTCAACGAAACCGATCACGACCAATCCGTATTTTGGTTCTTTATCTTTGACAGTATGCCCGCCCGCGATGACAACGCCAGCCTCGTGTGCCTTCTCAGCGCCGCCGCGCAATATTTCAGTGGAAATTTCCGTGGGCAGGTTGTCTGGTAATGCCGCGATGTTCAACGCAAGGAAAGGTATCCCGCCCATGGCATACACATCCGATAGACTGTTTGCTGCCGCGATAGCTCCGTATTCATAAGGTGTATCCACAACGGGTGTGAAGAAATCTGTTGTGACCACAATCGCTTTATCTTCACTTAAACGCCAAACGGCCGCGTCATCCGGTGCCGCAAGACCAACCAACAGGTCCGGATACGAGGCGGGATCAAAAATATCTTTGATCGGACGCAGAACCTGCGTCAGCGCTTCGGCGCTAAGTTTGGACGCTCAACCCGCGCAGGCGGATAGAGTGGTCAGGCGAATTTCGCGTCCAGTTTGTGGGATCGGCATTTGTCTCCTTAATAAAATGACCAGCGACCTTATGATCGCTGGTCATTATTTTACCTTATGGAGTTGACCAGCTTGCTGGTCGGACTTTGCAGAAGCAGGCTTCTGCACTCCAAGATTTATTTTACCTTATGGAGTTGACCAGCTTGCTGGTCGGACTTTGCAGAAGCAGGCTTCTGCACTCCAAAATTTATTAAGGCGTGGTGGTTGTGCTCGTATTAGGCAATGGCAAAATGAATTGATTGCCGCTTGGGATGAAGATCGTCTCCACACCGGGCGCCAATTTCAAAACATATTGATATTGCACCAGTTCAGGTGTGATTGACTCTGCGATCAACTGATTGGCTTTAGCTTCGGCCTCGGCTTGAATGAGCCTTGCTTCTGCTGCGCCCTGCGCCGCGATGACTGCCGCGTCTGCCGCGCCCTGTGCCACCTGCCGCGCCTGCTCAGCTTCCTGCTTCTTGGACTCTACAACAAACTTGGCTTGCTGTGCCTGCTGTTCTGCGATCTGCTTTTGCTCAACAGCCAGCGCATACTCATCGCTAAAGCGGATGTTGCGAAGTACAAAGTCCCTTAATACAAGATTATTGTTAGCAAAAATCCGAACAAGTTCATCTGTAATTTGTTTCTGCATTTCATCCCGCTTTGTACTTACAATTTCCTCGATTCCGTATTGTGAAGCAATGTCACGGATGATTCCGCGGGCTTGAGGCCGCACAAGTCCGTTTTCGTAATCAAAACGCCAGGTACGGTACAGGTCAATGGTTTTTAGCGGATCAATGGCATAGATCACAGAGGCATCAATGTAAACCTGCTGCCCATCCTTGGTACGGACCTGGATCGAATCGTCGCCCGCAGCCTGCCCCTCATCTGCCACGGAAGACATCGTATAGGTTTGATTCAGAATTGAATACCGTTCCACCCGCTCCGCAAATGGAATAATCCAATGCAAGCCGGCGGTTAAGGGTTCCGGCCTGATACCGCCGCCTCCAATTACAGTAACAACGACTGCCATATCATCAGGTTCAATAAACACCACTCCTGCGCCCGTGGCAGTTAGAACAACTGCCACAACGAGAAGGATGATCACAAGTGAGCTTAATCCCTTTGCGGGCTGGTTGCGGCTCACCCGCAAAAAGAGTGTAACCAGCACGCCGATGAACCCGATCCACGCGAAGGATGCAAGTCCTTGAAGTAAAGCTGAAATATTCATGGTTTCCTCCGAAACATTATTTTCACCGATTATAACTCTCTTGTCCATGCTCCCAATGCGTGTTAACATTTCTCCTATGAGAAATGGACAAGGGCTATTATCAGAAATTTATCTGGATTCCCGCGCTCAGATCAATTGCCCGCCCGAACTGATTCCTGCCCCCGGACAATATCTGCTCGCCCAAGCACGCGGATCAGATTCGCCTTTAGCTGTGCCTGTTTTCTTTAGCGACTCAGCGCCGAATGGATTCCGCTCTGCGCCGCTGATAGATTCCTCTTGGACGCCCGGCACACGCTTAAATCTCCGCGGCCCGCTGGGGCATGGATTCTCAATTCCAGCATTCGCCCGTAAAGTCGCCCTGATCGCATTCGACAACTCGCCCGCTCGCTTACGTGGGTTAATTTCCATTGCTCTTAAACAGGGAGCAGAAGTGGTTTTGGTTAGTAATACTGTTTTGGACGATATTCCCGAAGCGGTGGAAGTTCAACCTTTACAAGCGATGTTTGAAATTTATCGATGGGCTGACTTTGCTGCCTTCGACGTGGAACGTGAGAATCTGATTCACCTAAAAGAAAACTTTGGGAAACTGGATCAGGCTAGGTCGCCGCGTGAGGCGCAGGTTTTAGTCCGCGCTCCCATGCCATGCGGCGCATTGGCGGAATGCGGCGTCTGCGCGTTGACGATCAAACATGAATGGAAGATGATCTGTAAAGATGGCCCCGTATTTGAGATGAGTGAATTATTATAAAAAAATCCTCTCGCAATTGCAAGAGGATTTTTTAGTACCAAATTCTGAATGATGTTGTCGTGCTTCCATTCAAGCCATCGTATATACATGAGACATCGGTGTAGATCAAACTGCCGTATGGCTGACTGGTAAACGAGAGCGGCACCATACCGATACCGTTGGTATTGGTTGTCACGGCCATTGGTTGATTGCGCCCATCAGGCCAGCGCACATTTGCCGTGCAATTCGCGCTGGCAACAGGCTGCAGGTTTTGGTCCTGCACAATGACAAAGATCAATTGCGTATCTGTTGCAAGGGTTACAGCCTTCCAGGCGAAAGCTCGTACTTGCAAATTAATGACCGAGGATGTAGTGTTATCCAATGGCTTGACAGGCGGAATAAGCCCGGGGTCTTCGCCGAGTCTGTCAAAAAACATACGGCCAAGGTCGGAAACAACCACGCGCTGGCCTTCGGGTTTCCACGGCTGCCATTCCAGGCGCGCTTTTTCAAAATATTGCACGAGCTTATTTTCGTGATACTCAAATCCGGAGATCGGGTAGCCGAATTGTGCCACCCCGCCGTATTGATCGAAGAACTCAAGGAAGGAAAAACAAACTGAAAATCCCGTTACCGTGTAGGAGCGGCAGGCCAACGTGTTATTAACGTTTAAGGGCCCGGTGGAAACATATGTCTCGCGGCCAAGCAGGGTAAGTTGCACTCGCTGGCCCTCGGGTAACTCTGCGCGATATTCAAAGCGGGCACGCTGAAAATATTGGGCTGTTTTTCCATCCTTGCTTGTGAATTGCTCGGTGATGGGATAACCATAAAGAAATGTTGCATTGGGGTTACTGTTATAAAACTTCAGAAAATCCCCTTTAACATTGTGACCAGTCTCGCTAAAATACTTTGATGTTTCCTGAGTTTGCGCGTGTACAGACCCCCAACTTGCGCTGAGCAGGCAGATCGCAAAAATGAAAGAAAAAGTTCGGCGCAGCATAATTCACCTGTTTGATTATACTCAGAAATTTTTTCCATGACATTACAAACAGTTATCTACAATGAAAAGGGAAATTAACTCATTCATATCATTTTTGTGCGCTTGACGCAATGGGGGGAATCACTGAATTGTCTACAGGAGCAAAGCCTGGATGATTTTTTCTGCCGCATGACCATCTCCATACGGATTGGCGGCCCGCGCCATCTCTGCATAAGCGGATTCATCGTCCAAAAGCCGCCTCGCCTCCTGGACGATTCGGCTGGTTTCTGTTCCAACGAGCTTGAGTGTCCCTGCTTCCACTCCCTCGGGGCGTTCGGTCACATCGCGCAGAACAAGGGTTGGAATGCCGAAAGCTGGCGCTTCTTCCTGAATGCCGCCCGAGTCTGTGAGAATAAGCGAGGCGTGTTTCATTAAATGGACAAGAGGCAGATAATCTAATGGGGGGAGAAGGGTGATATTTGGCACATCCTTCAGAATCCGATTGACCGGCTGCTGCACATTTGGGTTCAAATGCACAGGATAAACAATTTCCACATCCCCTCGATTCGCAATACCAATGAGCGCGTTACAAATATCTTCCATGGGTTTGCCAAAATTTTCGCGGCGATGAGCCGTGACGAGAATTAACCTTTTGGTATTTGAATCAAGTTTTGTAAGAAGGCCGGTGATTTCCAGAGGCTCCTGTTGTTTTGAGACGAATTGCAATGCGTCAATAACTGTGTTTCCGGTAACTATTATGATGTTTTTATCAACTCCTTCGCGGAGCAGGTTTTGTTTTGACCATTCGGTTGGCGCAAAATTAAGATCCGATGTTACGCCTGCTATACGGCGGTTGATCTCTTCCGGGAAAGGTTGCCATTTGTCATATGTGCGAAGTCCTGCTTCCACGTGGCCGAATTTGATACGGTGGTAATAAGCAAGCAACGATGTAATCGCGACAGTTGTGGTATCGCCTTGTGCCAGCACCCAGTCAGGCTTGAAACCTGCAAGTACAGGGTCGAGATGTATAAAGATGTTCGCGCTGAGCTGCGCCAGTGACTGATCGTCGCGCATCAAATCCAGATCGTAATCAGGCTTGATCTCGAATAAACCCAACACCTGATCGAGCATTTGCCGATGTTGCGCGGTGACACAGACACGCGATTCCACGCCCGCTGTTTGCGCAAGCAGTTTCACAAGCGGCGCCATTTTTACGGCTTCAGGTCGTGTTCCAAATACGGAGAGAATTTTCAATTTTTCGATGCCTTCGGTCAACATTAGTTTTTCATTTTCGTTTTATTGTCGCCGAGGCGGAATAGTTGAAAACCTGCATTTTTCCACGCTTCACGATCCCACCCATTTACGGTATCGATTACGATGCGAGCCTTTGTTTTCTTTGCAATTTCTTCCGGGATGATTTGACCGAATTCCGTGTGCTTTACCAATAACAAAATTGAGTCCGCATCTTTGATTGCATCTTCGAGGGAAGCTGCCATGTCAATGCCCGGCATGTCTGCATCAGGTTTGAACGGTTCCCATGCTTTTACTTGTGCGCCTTCATGTTGGAGGATATGAACCACTTCATTCGCCGGGCTCTCGCGCAAATCATCCACATTTGGTTTATAAGCCAAGCCCAGCACAGCAATCCTCTTTTTATCAAGTGAACCAAGTGCACGTTTGGTAATATCCACGACAAACTGCGGTTGCGCATCATTTACCTTTCGTGAGTGATAGATAAGCGATGTCAGTTCTGGAGCCGCTTCCACAAAGAACCATGGATCCACGCTAATGCAATGGCCGCCGACACCAGGCCCGGGGCTGAGGATCTTTATGCGTGGGTGTAAATTCGCGAGCGAAATAGCCTCCCATATGTCGACACCGAATTTATCGGCAAGGCGTGAGAACTCATTTGCGATCGCGATGTTTACGTCGCGGTGTGTATTTTCCATTATTTTGACCATTTCCGCGGTGGTCGCATCGGTCTGAACGATCTGTCCTTTTACAAAAGTTGCATAAAGATCGTGGCCTGCCTGTGCAGATTCAGGATCGATACCGCCAATAACGCGCGCATTTTCAATCAGCTCACGCATGATCTGCCCAGGTAAAACCCGTTCGGGAGAATATGCCAAGTGGAAGTCGCGCCCGGCTTCAAGTCCGGAGCGAGCGAGGATGGGAGCAACCAAATCCACCGTGGTGCGTGGAGGGGAGGTCGATTCAAGAATCACCAGATTCCCTTTCCTCAAAAATGGCACAATCGATTCTGCCGCAGATATCACTGCGCGCATATCTGCCAGTTTGTAGGTTACGCCGTTGTATTCGCCAAATTTACCATCTTGAAATGGGGTTGGAACGGAAATGATGAAGGCATCCGCCTCTTCTGGTTTGAGTGTCGCTGTAAACTTGCCAGAGGAGACCGCTTTTGTCACTTCCTCGCGCAAACCCGGCTCGTAAATATGGGTATCTCCCTTATTTAGGGTTTCTATGATGTGTGGATTAATGTCCACGCCAAGAACATTGATTCCATGCGCGGCAAAGGTGGATGCCGTAGGGAGGCCGATATAACCAAGCCCGATAACACAAAGTTTCTGAAATTTCACTGAAACTCCCGTAGTATTGATTTAATGGTTTTATTATACAACAAGGGTGCAAGTTTCTTTAACCTGAATTTGGAGTGTGGCTCGTTCCGAACCGGCGTTCTTTACACAACTTTAACGAACCTTCATGCGTATATCATATTGAATAAACCTTTTCTTGTTGTATAATCAAATAGAGGCATAATGGACTTTCTACTGGAACCTAATATTGCATACCTGATCCTGCTGGGCGGCATTTTACTTGCCTTAATGGCGCTTGTTACCCCGGGCACCGGGCTGTTTGAAATAGGCTCATTCTTCTGCCTTGCATTGGCGGGCTACGCTGTCTCCAGACTTTCCTTTAATTGGTGGGCATTGATTATCCTTGCGCTAAGCATTGTGCCATTTCTTTATTCCATCCAAAAACCAAAGCGGGAAATGTATCTCGGCTTTGCCATTCTCCTGCTGGTATTGGGTTCGGTGTTTTTGTTTGCCGTAGATGGATGGAAGCCTGCCGTCAACCCGTTCGTTGCACTTTTGGCCTCGGGATCAATGGCCGCTTTTTTATGGGTGGTGGTCAGAAAGGCTTCACAGGCCGCAGGAGCGCGTCCAGCGCATGATCTGGAAGCACTGGTCGGTTTGACCGGTGAAGCCAGATCAAGAGTTCATGATGAAGGAAGCGTGTATGTTGCAGGGGAAATGTGGTCTGCCAGAAGTGATCAAACCATTCCCGCAGGCAGCCTTGTTCGTGTGGTTCGTCGCGAGGGTTTTGTCCTCGTCGTTGAAAAAGAAAACCCAGATAAAAATTCAAAATAAGGAGAAATTCATATGGAATGGCTGCTTGGATCTATACCGTGTTTTATTGGCGCGATTCTGGTTATTGGCTTTATCTTTCTCGCCAATGCAATTCGGATTGTGCCCGAATATCAGCGTCTGGTTGTATTCCGTCTTGGTCGTTGTGTCGGAGCAAAAGGACCCGGGGTCGTACTACTCATCCCCGTCATTGACCGGGGTGTAAAAGCGGACCTGCGCGAGCAAGTCCGCGA
>JBBSCM010000103.1:0-11915 GCA_038250295.1 Anaerolineales bacterium
ATGCGGCGCATGTCACGTGTGCTGATGGCGTGAATGACTGAACCCGCTGTGAGAAAAAGCAAGGCTTTGAAGACAGCATGACTCAACAAATGGAATTGACTCGCAAGCACGCCGCCCGCTCCGATGGCATACACCATGTATCCAAGCTGACTGACCGTTGAATAAGCCAGCGCACGTTTTAGGTCAGTGGCGGTCAATGCCATGAAGGCGGTGATCAACGCTGAAACGACGCCAACTAGAATGACAGCGGTGCGCCAATTTGGAACAAACTCAAACGCGGGATAAAAACGCGCCAATAAATAAATACCCGCGTTGACCATCGTCGCGGCATGGATGAGCGCGCTGATCGGCGTCGGAGCTTCCATTGCGTCAGGCAGCCAGGTGTGAAATGGGAATTGCGCCGACTTTGCTGCTGCGGCGATCAAGAAACTAAACGCCATGAAAGATAATGCACCTGCAGGAATTGCGACGGCATTTGCAAGCACATCCGAAATTTGGAAGCTGCCGAGGTTTGCATAAGCGATCAACGTGCCTGCTAATAAACCTACGCCGCCGACTTGTGTAATGATGAGCGCTTTGATTCCGCCAGCCACTGCTTTTGGATCGTCGTTGTAGAAAGAGATTAATCCATATGAACAGAGTGCGGTGATTTCCCAGAAGAAAAATGTGAAGAGCAAATTGCCGCTCAAGACCAGTCCAGCCATTGCGCCGATGAAGAACAAGACCATGAAGTAATAGCGTCCAAGTTGGGCTTCGCCGCGCATGTAATCCACTGAGAAGAGAACTGCCAGCGAACCGATAACGGTGGCAATGACTGTCAAGGTGACAGCGAGTCCGTCTGGGACGAAGGTCAAGTTTCCGAAAGCAGGAGCAAGCGTGAGGTTAAGAACGGGACGCGAATCTACAAAAGCCAGAAGAATCAGTGAAGCGATCCCAGAAAGTAAACTAAAAATCACGGCCAAGGTATGTTGAGCTTTTGCGCGCTGGTCACCGATTGACCAAACAAGGAGCGCACCGAGCCAGGGAATTCCGATGATGAGAAGAATTAAGCTGCCAGCCATATTAACCTTTCAACGTGGAAATCTTTGGCACATCCAATGTGCCGAAGCGGCGGCGCACTTGCACAGCCAATGCCAGACCTACTACCGCCACAATCGTGTCAGCCACAATGACTGTCGCGGCGGTGGATTGCCCCAGACCCAAGTTGCCGCTGACTTTTCCTGCAAACACCAAAGCCAGCACAACTGCTTTGATCAGGATTTGCAGCATCATTACAACTTTGATTAAGTTGCGTGTGATCAACAGTCCATAAAAGCCGACGCCGAGCAAGCCAGCAATTCCAATTAAGATAATATCGAGAGCAGAGAAGTTCATGCGCTTACCTCTTTGATTTGCACGGGGTCTCGTTCCGATAACAAACCTAAAACACCCATCACACCAGAGAAGATCAAAACAATCTGGATCCAAACATCCAGCACGCGGCTTTGCCAAAGAACACTGGCAAGATCAATATCGCCTGTTATGATAGTGGCCTGAACGGCGGGATATACCATCCACCCTAATAAAATTGTCACCGCGCCAACGAGTCCCATTGCCAACGGTTTTGGAATCACCGAAGTTGGGTCAAGCGCATCTTCACCCACCACACTCAATGCGTACACCATCAACACCGTGACCAACCCCGCCCCCACCGAGAGTTCCATCACCGCTACTTGAGTCGCTCCCAGCATAAAGATAACCACCGAAGTCAGTGCGCTAATGCAAGCCAGATATAAAGTTGACGACAGGATGCGTTTGGATACAGTGGCACGATATGCACAAAAGATGGCCCCCGAGAGAAGCAGAAAATACTCGATACTTTCCATTCGTATAAACTCCAACTTTTTATTCTTGCATGAAGCCTCTACAGCTTCATGGCTCTCACCTCCATTTGTCTTAAGACTTACCTCTATTGTGAAATATACCACAAATACACGGTTTTATCATCCCCCTTCTTATACACATCAAGAGTAAAAAGAAATTGACAATGATGGACAAGCTGGAAGCAGACGGGAAATAATAGTTCGCCAGGGAACTATTTTATGAATCAATACTTACCCAGTTACTCAATCACAACACCGTCCAGGTCTTCTTCAGATTCAGGGTATTTCATTTTCAAGCCTTCAAGCGTCTCAACCAGCACAGAGGAGATCACCAAATCGCGGAACCATTTACGGTTGGCAGGGACGATATACCACGGGGCATATTTGGTGCTGGTCTTGCTCAACACATCTTCAAAGGCTTCCATGTAATTGCCCCATAGCTTGCGCTCCTCCAAATCGCCCAGGCGGAACTTCCAGCGTTTGGCAGGGTCATCGAGGCGGGCCTGCAGTCTGTCCTTTTGTTCATCCTTGTCAATATGCAGATAAAACTTCAAAATGGTGGTTCCATTTTCGGCAAGATTGCGCTCGAATTCGTTGATCTGGTCGAAGCGTTGGCCCCACACTTCAGGCGGGACATAGTTATGCACACGCACAACCAACACATCCTCATAATGGCTGCGGTTGAAAATAACCATTTCGCCTTTGCCAGGCACTTCCTTATGAATGCGCCATAAATAATCATGATCAAGTTCTTCCGCGCTGGGCGCTTTAAAACTTGCGACACGCACACCGGCGGGATTGACCCTGTCAAACACGCGGCGGATCGCTCCATCCTTTCCGCCTGTATCCATGGCCTGTAAAACGATCAGCACCTTGTGTTTGTGTTCGGCAAACAGCAGTTCCTGCAATACTTCCAGTTTGCCGTTCAATTTTTCAAGTTCCGCAAGCCCCTCTTCCTTACCAGCCTTGAAGCTGCCAGTATCGTTCGGGTCCCATTTTGAGAGATTTATTTTGGTTTCGGATTTGACCAGATATTTTTTCATGGAATGTTCCTTTTGCTTCCGCTGAATAGATTGGTACAATCATAATGCAAGATATTCAAATTAACGTAATAGAAAAGGAAAAATCAAATGGGACTCTTTGGCTTCGGTAAGAAACCTGATAAGAACGCGCCTGTGCTTTCCGCGGACGAAGTCCGCCAGCGGCTGTTGACCTTGAACCGTGAGACCGCTCCCTACCAGATCATCGACGGCGCATCTCAAAAAGTGGATCTGGTTGCCGAGTGGAAGATCGTGGATGCAAAATGGTATGAGATCTTTGCGAAGGCAAATCTCACAAAAATCTTCCGCATCTACATGAAGTTTGATGCAACAAAACATGAAGTGCGGGCAAAGGATGAGGAATTCACAGTTGAATGGCGCGCAGGGGTGCCATCGCTTTCGATGGCGGTTTCAAAATTCCAGGGACAAATGACTTCGGTGGAGTTCGGCGCGGCATATGCCTTTACCGAAGAGTTTAAGCCCGGCGTGGTCTACAATTATCGCTTCAGCACCAGCGAGATCAAGAAGCCGATCCAGGAAGCTGTGGCCGCTTGTGGATGGAAATATAAAGGCGTGGCTTTCGGAAAACTATAGAAATATTAGACTTTATCGGTAATAAGCGAAAAAATATTTTTGGACGCTGAAAAACGCTGATTTTCGCTGATCAAAGAAGTAAAATCTGCGTTATCTGCGTGAATCAGCGTCCCAATTTAATTTCCGATAAAGTCTATTGATAATCAAAAGAGACAGTCACTCGATGGTGACTGTCTCTTTGCTTACAGAGAAATACATAATTGGCTTGCTACCTGACTATATATGGATGAATGTCCCGTTGAAACCGTCCCGAAGGTTGGCACAAACGACCAAATTTTCTCGACAAAACCTTCGGGACGTTCTTTTTGTCAACTCATTTGAAACACACCCATATCAAAGTGAGTTTTGTCCTTGAATCGTCCCCAGCCATGCCTATACTTTATTATGACGATTGTCCTTCTCCCAGCGTTGACCCGCGCTCTGAATCCACCTCCGCCGCGTGGACTTGGGCGCCTGCACCCGTTCGAATTCAATCAGCCGTTCAAGAACCTTGCGGTCTCCACCAACTTTTTGGAGCAGGTCGTTATATAAAATGGATGCATCAAGTGCATCGCCAAAAATCTCATCGGCGGAATAAGGCTTGTTAAAGACTCGGTGAAATGCAGCTTTGAGTTTGCTGAACAACCCCTCGCGCGGACCTGGCTTCTCAGCCTCTTCTGTTTCATCCTCCGGCTCATACAAGTTGACTCCGCAGTTAGGACAGCGGGTTAACTCATAGTGGAAATATGCGCCGCAGTTCGCGCATTCAAATTCATTTTCAGCAGGTTCGGGATCAATACTGGTTGGCATCGGGAAATCCTCTTTGTCCAATCATAATTCAAGATATTAGCGGAAAACTTTTCCCTGACGCCATGCCGCGCAATTGGTGTTATCAAGGCTGGTATGCCTCGCTTCATGGAAATAAAAACAAAGCCAGCGCCTGCTGGAAAAAAGGGCGGGAACTTGCTCTAAAGTTAAATATGAAATACGAGCAGGCGAGCTTGTGTTACGAAGAGGGCCGTTTAAACGCAAGGCGGGATTCTTTACAACAAGCGATTGAGCGATTTGATGCGCTGGATGCAAAGTATGATCTTGAAATGGCCATGGGGTTACTTAAAAGCACTCAACTGTGATTCCCTGAGCGTAAGGTGAGTTAATCATGTCAATTGGTCATGTTCCCATTTCACCCGAGGGGTGAAATGGGAACAACCTGCTCTTACATGGGAGTGATCAATTGAAAGTAATTTCCATCCGGGTCAGCCAGGGTCGCAAGCCATCCGCTTCCCATTTCAGAAGGATCGCGGATCACTTTGGCGCCGTCAATGGCTTTAATTCGCTCAAACTCTTCCTTGACCTGTGCCGTTTCAAAATTAAACATCACGCGTCCGGGGTCTTTGGCGCTGCCGCCCATTTCGGAATGTTCCAAAACGGACATAAATGCGTCTCCCACCTGCCAGCCGTGGAAACCATTCTCAGCATCGACCATGTCCGCCGGCCTCCCGATCACTTTTTCATAAAAGGCAGACATCGCCTTGAGCTGCTGCGTTCCGATCATGACAGAATTTAGTTTTAACATGTAAATGCATCCTTTCAACAATAAAAAAAGCGACACCCATTCAGATCGCCTGAACCCGGTTTTATTATACAACCTGTACTGCCCTCCGCCTGTTATTGCAGGCACCTACCACTCACTCACCTGCCGGGCTTGTTGATCAAATTCCGCAACGGCCCAGTCGTTGTTGAGCCAGGCCGTGCGGTGACTTTGGATCTTGGGCAGGACATTTGTCCACCAGGTTTTTAGCTTGGTGGCAGAGGCAGGCAAGGGGGCGCCTAGAATCGCTTCGACCTCGTCAAAGGTCAACTCGATCTGCGCGGATGAGGTCGGCTGTTTGCGAAACCACTGCTCGAGGGGAAGATACTTCATAAATTCTGGCTGCTTGGCCATGATTTAGGGTTTGATTACAACGACATTTCTTGCCAGGGTCTTAAGTCTTTCTCCATCTGACTGCACCACGGTAATGGAGACATGACCGGTCTTCCCCGTTTTGATATCCGTGATCGTACCGGATTTGCCCGCGTGAACCCCGCTAATTACTTTACATTTTGCCCCATCCACAATATCAGCCTGTGTTTTTTCCCTCATAGGTTCTCCTTTTTTGTAATTTGATTGAATATGTGATCAAAAATTACACGTGCCATCAAGAAATCGGCCCCCACCGCCCTAGCGGGCACCTCCCCCAAATACGACAGGCAAACTTTTTATAATTAGGGTGTGTTTCAAATGAGTTGACAAAAAGAACGTCCCGAAGGTTTTGTCGAGAAAATTTGGTCGTTTGTGCCAACCTTCGGGACGGTTTCAACTGAAATGAAACACACCCTTATAATTAGCATAAATATTTATGTCGTATTTGGGGGAGGACGGGTGGGGGCAAAGATCATTACCGTGCAAGGAACATTTTTACGCCCTCATTGGCATAGTATGCCAAATTGGGGCTGATCAGATCGGCCGCGGACCAGACGTTTCCCCAAAAGAAATCTGAAATGGGTGAATCCATGAATAGCAGCAAGAAAAGAATCATGAACCCGAATGGCCGCACGAAGCTGGAGAATTCCACCAGTTCACGCGGCAGGAAAGGTTCAAGGATGCCAAAACCATCCAACCCGGGAATCGGCAGCAGGTTGAGCAATACGGCGGTGATCTGTAGAAACGCGAGAAAAGCGACGCCTGTCAGAAATTCAACTGGCGCCGTCGAAAAAAAGAACGAGAATGGAATACTGCCAAAAGGCAGAGCCAACACAAGGATACAAAGCAGATTCGCCGCAGGCCCCGCCGCCGAAACAAGACTGCGGTAGCTTGGCTTTCTCAAGGCGTGGATATTGATGTAAACAGCCCCGCCCGGAAAACCAATCCCGCCCAGCAGCAGCATCACCACGGGGATGACAATGCTGATAATGGGATGCGTATATTTGAGGGGATTGAGCGTCAGGTATCCCTTGTGCTCCACGCTTTCATCCCCGCCCCAAAACGCCGTGATGGCATGACCGAACTCGTGCAAAGCCACCGAGATGATCCAGCCTCCTATGATAAAGGAGTACATGAACACGCGCGGATTGTTCCCGATGCGAAACCACAGAAAACCAGCCATGGCGGCGGTAAACAAAACCAAACCAATAAAGACCGGGCTGATCCCATTGCGCATGGCTCTCCCCAATGCTTTTGGCAGAGGGAAGACAGGCGTCTTAGGGATGGGCATCGCTTTGATACTATTTATTCGCTCTCTGACCTGCCCCGCGGTGACTCCATACTGAGCGAGGAATTGACCCGCTTTACTATCGGGACTGCGCAACATGCCCAGCAGCAGCACGCGCCCGTCAATAGCATCAAGGCCATGATCTTTCATCTCCGCAGCGGATTCGCTCAGGATGGATTCGCTTTCAGCGGATAGATTCGTGCCGCTGCGATTCATTTCCGAACCCGCAGCTGCCCCCTGCGCTTCAAGCCTGATCGTAGCGGATAAACGCGCGAGCAGACCTTCCACCTTCACGTTAAGAGACTTCAACAGAGACTGCGCCTGTGAGTTTGGGTTCTGCAATAACGCCAGCAAGAGCATCAATGAGTCAACCGACGGCTGTTGATTATGTTCAGCGATGCGCCTGGCATTGTCAAGGGCTACTTGTCCATCACGAGTGAGCGGAGAGGCTGTATTTGGCATTAGACGATTATACCTGTGACCACATCCCCACATGGACAAATGACACAGTATAGTAAAATCAGGCAAAGGGAATAATACCCATGCCACTTACCCCGCAGGATTTCGTTAGCAAATGGAAGCGTGCAGATGCGCGTGAACGTCAATCGGTGCAGGAACATTTTCTTGATTTGTGCCAATTGGTGGGACATGAATCGCCGATGCAGCAAGACCCATCGGGCACGCACTTTGCCTTTGAAATGGGCGCGGCAAAAACCAGCGGCGGCTCAGGTTGGGCGGATGTGGCGAAGCTCGGATTTTTTGGTTGGGAATATAAAAGTAAAGATGCTGACCTTGATAAAGCTTACGAACAATTATTACGCTATCGTGATGCGCTTCAAAATCCGCCGCTGTTAATTGTTTCAGACATCAACTATATTATTATCCGTACCAATTACACCAACCTCCCCACGCGGACAATTACATTAACCCTCGATGACATTCTCACCGCCGATGGACTCAAGACCCTCAAAACGGTTTTCTTCAACCCTGAACAACTCAAACCTAAAGTAACCATTGAAAGCGTTACACAGGAAGCTGCCAAACAATTTTCCACTCTGGCAAATGTGTTACGCAAGTTTGGCGAAGAGCCGCAGCAAGTGGCGCATTTCCTCATCCGCTTGTTGTTCTGTTTGTTCGCGGAAGATATTGGCTTGCTGCCTGAAAAGCTTTTCCCAAGATTGCTCGAACAAACACGCCACAACTCAAAAGACTTTGCGGAGGTATTACGTCAGTTGTTCCGCGCCATGAACACGGGCGGATATTTCGGCTCGGACAAGATATTACACTTCAACGGCGGACTCTTCGATGATGACCATGTGCTGCAATTGGACAGTGACGCAATGGACATCATCAGCGATATTGACGGATTGGATTGGGGTGCAATAAAACCGTCCATTTTCGGCACTCTCTTCGTGCGCGGACTTGATCCATCGAAACGCTCACAACTCGGCGCGCACTTTACAGATGAAGACGATATTATTCTCGTTGTTGAACCCGTACTCATGGCTCCGCTCCGCCGTGAATGGAAAACAATAAAAGACGAAGTTAAAAAGATAAAGCAGGAAGAAGAAAAGGAAGCGAAGGGAAAAGAGAAAACCGCCCTGCAAAAGAAAATAAAAGATACTTTGCTGGCTTTTGCGGACAAGATCGCTGCGGTAAAAGTGCTTGACCCCGCCTGCGGAAGCGGAAACTTTTTGTACGTGGCTTTGCGTTTGTTGCTTGACTTGCAAAATGAAGTACTGAATTTCTCCGATGAAATGGGCGCGGGCAGGCCCTACATCACGGTGACGCCCGCGCAGTTATACGGCATCGAGACCAACGAATACGCCCACGAACTCGCGCAAATGACCATTCAAATTGGTTACATTCAATGGCTGAGAGATAATGGCTATGGCTTGCCTAGCGAACCCATTCTCAAACAGACCAAGAATATTATGAAGATGGATGCGATCTTAGGTTATGAGACCCTAAGGGACTCTGATGTCAACATTGAAGTTAATCGAGAGAAGTCCCTTAGGGTCTATGAGCCAGAATGGCCCGCCGTGGACGTCATCATCGGCAACCCGCCGTTCTTGGGTAGCAGGAAAATGCGTCCAGAATTAGGCAATGAGTATTGTGATGCTTTGCTGGAAGTTTATGGAAACAGAATTCAAGGATTACCCGATTTAGTTTGTTATTGGGTTGAGAAGGCTAACAATCAAATTAAAGATAACAAAACAAAACGTGCTGGATTGCTTGCTACACAAGCCATTCGAGGAGGCACGAATAAACAAGTTTTGGATCACATAAAAGAAAGTGGGGACATCTTTTTTGCTTGCAGTGATAAAGAGTGGATTCTTGATGGTGCAACCGTCCACGTTTCTATGATTGGCTTTGACAATGGCAATGAAAAGGCAAAAGAACTTGATGGCATTTCAGTTGAAAACATTAACTCAGACCTAACAAGTGATGTTGATTTATCAGAAGGTTTTACCCTTGTCGAGAATCAAAACCTTTCATTCCAAGGTGTTGTTCTACGTGGGCAGTTCAACATTTCACGCAAAGAAGCAGAAAAAATATTGGCGTTGAAAGATAACCCAAACGGACTTTCAAATAATAATGTCATAAAGCGACGTAGAACTGGTGAAGATGTTGTAAGCTCACCTTCGGATTCTCTTGTAATTGACTTTGGTATTAATATGTCAATTGATGAAGCCGCAAAATATTCTGCACCATTTGAATATCTTAAAAAGCATGTTTACCCAGCCCGCCAAAAAGCCAACCAAGCAGTTGCACGTGAAAAATGGTGGATTCATTGGAATCCGAGAACTCAAATGAGACAGGCTCTTTCAAAACTGGATAGATATATTGCTACTCCTCGTGTAGCGAAACATAGAATTTTCGTTTGGCTTGAAAACGATATATTGCCAGATGCTCAGCTTGTCGTATTTGCTCGTGATGATGATTATTTCTTTGGCGTGCTTCACTCAAAAATTCATGAGCTTTGGGCAAGAAGACTTGGAACACAATTAAGAGATGCGGTTAGCGGTTTTCGATACACTTCTACCACAACCTTTGAAACCTTCCCCTTCCCATTTTCCCCGGGCAAAGAGCCAAAAAATGATCCGCGCGTGCAGGCAATCAGTCAAGCCGCGCAGAGGTTGGTGGAGCAACGAGATAGATGGTTAAGTGCCGAAGGTCTCAGCGATGCCGAGAAGAAAAAACGCACGCTGACGAATTTATATAACCAACGTCCCACCTGGCTGGATTTAGCGCACAAGAAGCTGGATAACGCCGTCTTCGCCGCTTATGGCTGGAAGAGTGATTTGTCCGATGAAGAGATTTTGGAGAAGTTGTTGGCGTTGAATTTGGAGAGGAGTGAAAAGTGGCATTATTGAAAGAGCCATAATCCAAAACAATCCTTTAATCGAACAAGTAATTAAGATTTATTAACTAGCTTCAAGAGTCTGTAATCAGACTGCAGCTTTTTAAGACCCATAAAAGCTTCTTGGTGGCATTTTCGAAATTTTTGTTTAGAGCCACAAATACAAAGGTGATGCCCTTTTATTTCTTCGTTTCTTAAGATTATGTTCTTAACTTTATTGGATGATAAATTTTGAATAAACAATAAAACAATTTGGAAGTGGACTGAACCATATTGTCCAATACAACGGAAGTAACTTTCAAGGATACCTTGATCCGCATGACTGTATCCTTTCCAAGGCTCTTTGCCGTATTTTTCAAAGTAGCTTTGATAATAAAGATTAGGTATCAAAAAATAATCAAAAAAATCTGGGAAATTAAATCCATTAGGTAATTTCAGGGCAATTTCTGGCATAGTACATAGACATAATCTCCCATCATGGAACAAGTGAATGTCAATATTTTCCTTAATTCCCCACTTTTCTTTTGACGCTTGAATTCTTCCATCTAACTCTCTAACAGAAGGGATCAGATTAAATTTATCAAAACTCATTTCTATATTATATTTGTCTTCAATAATACAACCATCAAGATCATTATATGAATCATCAGGATTAATCACATATTTATTAGATTTTTTCTCTGTGTAATACATCTTAAAATTAATCAGTCCTCGAATTAATTTATTTTCAATATCTAATTCGAGGCTAGGATACTTCGATATCAGCCAATCAATATCAGGTAAATCAAGCAATTCAGTAATTTGACCAAGGCGATGCTGGCGAAGACCTGATTACCCTAGGAGTAATTACTTCTAAAGGTAGATTTTCCTCTTTGTCCTTGTCGGGTAGAGGAAAAATAGCTTCCCAACCTTCCTTCTCTAAAGTAGACATTGTCCATTCAGAATCACTATGAAGATTCCAACGGACTACTTCACTCAATTCTTGAGATAAGTCATTACCAGAAGGGTTTGCTGGGTCTTCAACGCATAAATTTTGATAATTATCCTGAAACTCTTCCCAAACTATTCTTAACTGATTGGCCAAAGTCTTCTTCTTATGATTCTCTAAAATATCAATCACCAATAACTCAAAAACAAAGTTTTTTATTGAAATTGCATTTTTTACCTTCCACAATTTCATTAATCTAATAGCTTGTACAACTCCACTATCTTTTATATGAATCATATGGACTTCAAGATTTGTCTTTTGGCGTTCTTTTTCACCAGTTGACCTGTATAAATATACATCTGTTTTTGTATCGTCAATATATCGACCAGGAACAACATCGATATGAAAATCTGTGCCGAATTCTTCAGGGTTCTTATCTTTCAATCGCAAAGCTGATGCCTTGCGCTCAACATAATAATCATCAATTAGCACACAATAAACATTATCGTATATTTCCTTCAAGCTCTTGCCCACAGTATCATTTCCATGAGGTATATAAAAGACTATATCTAAGTCGTAGGACTCCTTAATCATTGTGCCTTTAGCTTTTGAACCACCATATCTTATTGTCGACGAGGCATCAGGGAATTTAACACGCAATAATCCCTCGACATCTTGGCGATGGTTTTGCAAATTCTTCATTTCTTCGCCATCTGGATCAAGGTCTTGAGAATTCAAAACATTATTCAAATAAGTATCTTCATTCATAGTTCATTTATCCTTATTTTTTTAATAAAGCCGCCATTTGCTTTATTATTGTCATAGACAGAAATTATTGGATCAATTTTGGGCAATAAATCATGTCCACATAGAACGGCTATTGGCGCAGGAATTGCA
>JBBSCM010000104.1:0-11883 GCA_038250295.1 Anaerolineales bacterium
GGTCTGAGCCAGTGACTTCGTATCCGCTCTCTTTGAGCAGACGCGCGATGGCAGAAAGCCCTGAACCACCAATGCCGATGAAGTGAACTCGTTTCATAGTTGTTTTCTTCTGGAGTGCAGGAGCTTGCTCCTGCTTTGCGACAGCAAGCTGTCGCACTCCAAATTAATCCTAGATATACACAACAATAATAAAAATAAGGATGATGATGACGGCAAAATAAATACCGGGCTCGCCAAGCAGGCGGGGAGGCATGTATTTCATCATCAGATCAACGGCCTGCGCAATCGTCGGGTCCGTGGCACGGCTGATGGCAGTCGGAAATGGATAGTTTGCCACATGGTTATAGAAAAGGATGGTACCTGCAACGAAATAGCCATTAATACCACCCATCACTGCGCCAAAGAGCGCATCCTGCAAACGCTCACGAGCAGCTTTGGATGCGAGGCGAGGTATGGACGCAACAGTTTGATATCCGAAATAAACAAGTGCTATCAGGATAATAGTGCGTATCCAGAAGATCGAAACCCCATCCTTGGGCAGATCACGGACGAGTGGGACATATCTTTCCAATAACAAATTCATTGCCAACGCAGTGATTACACTGAACGTAACCAGCAACTCTTTTACCCAGCCGCGCATTGCGCCGATCACCGCAAAAAGGACGACGTACATCCAGAAGATATAAACAATGCTCATCATAGGGGTTGTTCTCCTGCCAGTTCAACCAACTGGCTGGCGATAACGTTTGCCGCGTTGGGCAGTGATATTTTTTTCATGGCGGCGCGCATGGCTTCAAGTTTGTTCTTATTAAGTAACAGATCCTGTATGATCGGCAGGAGTTTATCTTCCAATAGCTCATCCTGCAAGATGACAGCCGCATTTTTGCCGGCGAGGAAATCAGCGTTTATCCGTTGATATCTCCAGGCATGGGGGTACGGAGCAAGCACAGCGGGTAAACCAAAGAATGGATATTCTCCCAATGTGGATGCGCCCGCGCGCGAAACGACAAGATCTGCGGCTGCAAGCGCGGCGCCCATCTCATGTAAATAAGGCATGGCATGATAGCGAGTTTTGATCTGCTCCGGTAATTCCTGCGCGGCTTTCTCAACAACCGCCCAATCCAAATTGCCGGTGACGTGAATGATCTGCGCCACCTCAAGTATTTCATTGAGATGTTTCAAGACTGCCATGTTGATCGAGTGCGCGCCCTTGCTTCCGCCGGTGACCAACAGGGTGGGTTTATTAATATCACCCGCGGGGGATTGTGCCAGCCCAAAGTGCTGAGTCGCTTTTTCGCGGGACCAGCTTGAGAGCTCCGCGCGAAGCGGATAGCCTGAGAGAATGACTTTCTTGAGGCTGGAAAAATATTTTCTTGAGTCGAGTGTTGTCACAGTAATAACATCCGCAAAACGGGAGATAAATTTAAGTGAGAGACCCGGCTCAATATCAGGCACATATAAAACGGTTGGAATATCCCGACCAGCAAGAGCCATGGGAGCGGCAATGAAACCACCGGTGAAGAAGAGCATATCGGGTTTGAACTCGCGCAAAATTCGACGCGAAGCAAATACGCCGCGCGTGAGTTTTGCGACGTTACCCGGTAAAGCGCGCGCACCAATACCATGCACGCCTGCGGCGGGAATCGAACGAAAGGGAATGCCCGCGCGATTCACGAGTTCCTCTTCCATGCCGCCTTCACCACCAACCCACAGGGTTTCAACGTCTGGCTTCTTACTGATTAGCGCGCTGTGAACGGCGAGGGCGGGATACACTCCGCCGCCCGTTCCACCAGCGCAAATTAGCAACCGCACTATACGACCTCCATTCTTCATCTGTAGTTGCGCCTGCACCAGTCTGGCGGGATATATTAAAGAGAATGCCGAGTGCGGAAAGGGTTGCAACAAGGTTGGAACCGCCCGCGCTGATAAAGGGCAACGCATTTCCTGCAAACGGCAGGAGTCCCACCATCACTGCCATGTTGAGCAACACTTCAAATGCGATCCAGATCACAAGACCTGAAGCAAGAAGTGTACCAAGCATATCAGGTGCGCGGCGCGCAATGACCAATCCGCGCCACACAAGAAAACCATATAAAGCGATCAAAGCAACCGAGCCAAACCAACCAAGCTCTTCTACTACAACTGCAAAGACACTATCAGTTGGAGGCACCGGCAGGCCGGTGAGTTTGGATTGCGATTGACCCAAGCCAACGCCGAACCAGCCGCCGTTGACAATGGCCTCAAATGCGCGGCGGACATGATATGAGGCCTGCAACGGATCTTTGACGCCAGCGATGAAATCGCCCACACGTTCGCGTCCCGTCAAACTGGCAGATGAAACCACCCATGCGGCAATACATGCAACTACAAGCAAAACGCCGATCTGCTTTAGATCTCCACCTGCGAGGAAGAAGAGCAAACCACCGAGCATAAGAACTGTCGCAGCGGCGCTCAAGTCGGGCTGTTGATAGATCAGACCACCGACCACACCAAGGATCACGCCGAGCGGGATCAAGCCAAGGGAAATATCATGCAAATGCTGTTTCTTTGCATATAACCAGACGCTGAGATAAAGGATCGAAACCAGTTTTGCCAATTCAGAGGGCTGCACGGAACCCTCGAAGAATGAGCGCTTTGCGCCAAAACGGATTTCGTTCATCAACAAAACAGTCATAAGCAAACCGATGGTCAATGCCATGGCGGGCACAACCAGCCTGCGCCAATGATGATAATCAAAGAACGCGAGAAAGGTCGCTGCGATCAAGCCAAGACCCAGCCACATCAACTGTCGGTTGAACATGTGCATCGGGTCGTCATACGCGCTCAATGAAAAATCCCACGAAGCCGAGAACAGCATCGCGAGCCCAAAGACGATCAATGCCACAACAGCGACAAGCAATGGCATATCGAAGCCGCGCAAAATGCCCCGCCCAGCGGGGTCGTTCGGCCGCTCTGCATAAGGTCGTTCGTTTACGAAAGTTCCAGTACCCATTTTCTAAAAGCTTCTCCTCTCTCAGCAAAATCCTTGAACTCATCATAGCTCGTGCCGCCCGGTGAAAACAGGACGATGTCTCCTGCCGATGCAACCTGTGCGGCTTTGACAACTGCTTCATTAAGATTCTTTACGCGATGGAGATCAACGCTTCGCTCGCCGCCGACAGTTGATACGGCTTTCTCAATTATCTCTGCCGCTTCACCAAAGAGCACAACATGATCCACGCGTTTGTGAATCAGTGTTGCGATCTCATCCCAGGGCAAATCCTTGTCACGCCCGCCAAGCATTAACACAATTGGCTCATCAAATGCGTTGATATCCGCCATGCTCCGCTCTGGAGCAGTTGCAATCGAATCGTTGTACCAGCGCACGCCATGCAATTCGCGGACCAGTTCGAGTCTATGCGGTACGCCGCGGAATTCTTCAACAGCTTCGAGCATATCATCCAATTTAAATCCAGCCGCGTGACCGATGGTGAATGCCGCGAGAACATTGCTTACATTATGGTCGCCGCGCAATTGGATCTTCTCGCGCAGGATCAAAGGCAAATAAGCATTTCCATTGCGCAGGTTTAATAGACCATCATGTAAATATGCGCCATTCAAACCTTCCTCCAGATCGTGCAGGCTGAATGTCAACAAATTGCCTTTTACTTTGTTCCGCAAACTCCACGCGCCTTTATCATCGTGACTGAGAACAGCAGTATCTTTTTCATTCTGGAATTCCAAAATACGCGCTTTTGCATTTGTATACGCTTCCATCGTGCCGTGACGATCCAAATGATTGGGCGTGATGTTTAGAATAGCTGAGATATTTGGCGAAATGGTCATCTGCTCCAGTTGAAAGGAGGATATTTCAAGAATGGCGAGATCGTCGGCTTTCATATCATCGACATAATTAATAAGTGGGTCACCGATATTGCCACCGACGAATGCGTGTTGCGTGTTGCTTGTTGCGTAATGTTGCTTCGCCATTTCACCAACCAATGTCGTCGTCGTTGTCTTGCCTGCCGAGCCGGTAATGCCGATCGTTTTACAGGGCGCCACTTCCATGAAAATTTGTGTGTCATTCGAAAGCGGAATACCACGTTTGATCGCTTCCTGTACAATGGGCAATGTCAACGGGACGCCGCCGGAAAGACAAAGCACATCGGTGTGATTCAATAAGTCCAATGGATGTGCGCCTACTGCCCATTCCACATTCGTGTCCGCAAGAGATGCACGGGCGGAAGCGAGTTCATCCGCAGTGCGCGAGTCACTCAAGGTCACGTGTGAACCGTGGCGTGAGAGCCAGCTGGCAAGGGCAATACCTTGTCTTGCTGCGCCCAAAATAAGAACGTGAGTGTTGGTCCAGTTGGTCATAGTTTTTGCTTCGTGTTTCGTGTTGCGTGGTGCGTGGTGCGTGTTACGTGGTGCGTGTTGCGGGGTGCGGGGTGCGGGGTGCGTAAATTACGGAACACGCAATACGCAACATTCACTTACACCTGCGATAGTCCTATTCCAATCAAAGCTGCCATTAAACCGATAAGCCAAAACCGCTGCACAACTTGTGTCTCACTCCAGCCAAGCAATTCAAAATGCAAATGGATGGGCGTCATTTTGAAAAAACGTTTTCCTTTTGTCCACTTGAAGTAGCTGATCTGGATCACCACGCTCAACATTTCACTGAGCGGGATGATGCCAATCACCAACAACATCAGCCATTGACCTGTCATTAATGAGACAACCGCCAGTACTGCGCCCAATGCGAGTGAACCCGTGTCACCCATAAATAATTCCGCAGGGTGTACGTTGAACCACAAAAAACCAAAGAGCGCGCCCACCAGAATAAAGCAGAAACGGGCGAGATAAACCTGCTCCTGCATCAAGGCGATACCGCCAAAAGCCGCGATGGCTGTAGCGGCGATCAACCCTGCAAGGCCGTCGAGGCCATCCGTAAAGTTAATTGCATTTGATTCAGCAACAATAATAAAAGCGGCAATGGGCACATACAACCAGCCAAGCTCGATCTCAAAAAACAAGCCGGGAAAATATAAGTCTGGCACGTCCATGTAATATTTCAATACATAAGCAGCTGCGAGCGCGAGGATTACTTGAAACATAAACTTGGTACGGGCACGCATCCCATCGCCTTTACGTTTCCCGCGCATACCTTCCCAATCATCCACGGCGCCAAGAACCGCAAAGCCAAGCATCACTGCCATGGGAACAAGAATGGAACGCCCCACGCCGCCTGATCGCACACCGATCAATGCCACTGCGTTAAGCAGGCCGCTTAGCAACAACACCGGGAAAATGAACATGACTCCGCCCATGGTGGGTGTGCCCATCTTCACGCCATGATGACCGGGTTCATCCACGCGGATGATCTTGCCGATCTTGTAATGACGCAGGATACGAAGCAAAGGTCCGCCCCAAATGGCGGTCATGACGAAGGCGAGGCCGGCCAGGCTGAGAGAGAGCGCAATCTGCTTCAAGACTGAACCTCCAGCGCGGCAGTGATGCGATCCATGCGTAATCCGTGTGAACCCTTAATAAGAACAGCATCGTTCGATGTAAGGTTTTTATTTAACCAATCCACAATTGGTTCCGCTTCTTCGAACTCAATGATATTGGCAGATCTCATACCGGCCCGTCGCGCAGCTTCGGCGATCATGTGCCCGCGCGGACCCAGCGTGAGCAGGGTCTTTGCAACTTGCGCAGTTCGCATGCCCACCAGTTCATGTCCCTGCCTTTCATAAGGACCCAACTCAAGCATATCGCCCAAAACGGCCAGCTTGCGTCCGTCCATTTCATCCAATAAATTAAGAGCAGCCAGCATGGATTCTGGAGAGGCGTTATAAGTATCATCCAGGATCAACGCACCGGTCTTGCTGCGCACAGCTACGAGACGTAATTGAGCATGTCCCTGAGAAAATCCTTCAAAGATCTCCTGCCAGGTCAAACCGTCATTAAGTCCAACCGCTGCCGCGCGCAAGGCAGTATGCACGGAGTGACGCCCGATCATGGGAACGTGAGAGTGAACCGTTTCGCCTTTGTAGTGCAAACGGAAGCGGATACCATCCAGGCCGAGGCCCTCTATTTGGTCGGCCCACAGGTTGGCCTCGGGAGAAAGCCCATAAAAGAAAACGCGCGCTTTGGATTTCTCTTCCATTTTGCGGACCCAGGGATCGTCAAAATTAAGAATGGCAACGCCGTCTGATGGAAGCGCCTGGATCAATTCGCTTTTTCCGCGCGCAATGGCCTCCTGTGAGCCTGCACGCTCGGCATGCACCGTGCCCACATTCGTGACAACTCCAATTTGAGGCAGGGCTATATCACAAAGGAATTGGATCTCGCCGGGGACATAAAATCCCATTTCCAAGACGGCACGCTCGTAACCGCTTCCAAGCTTTAATAGGGTAAGAGGCAGCCCAATCTCATTATTAAGATTACCCGGGCTTCTTAGAGTGCGATAGCGTGTGCCAAGCACTTCGGCCACCATTTCTTTTGTCGTGGATTTTCCAACACTGCCGGTAATGCCAACCACACGCAGATTTAATTTACGGCGCCAGAAACGCGCAATCTGTTGAAGGGCAGAGGTTGTATTGTCTACGCGCAAGCAGAGATGCGATTCAAAGTCAATCGGAGAATCCGCCAAGACGCTTTGCGCGCTGCGCAGGTCGAGGGTCTGAAATGAATCGGGTAGATCCTTCTGGGTTAAAGCAAAAGACGCCCCCCTCTTGAAAGCTTCTGCAATAAAGTCATGACCGTCCACTTTTTCGCCCGGGATCGCCACAAAGAGGGAACCGGGGATTACGAGGCGTGAGTCAACTGCCGCTTCGGTGATGACTGCGGTGGCAGCGCGGTTCGGGATTTGAACCGCGTTACGAGTAATGGCTTCGAGGGCATCTGCTAATGTCAGCATTTCATTTTGCTACAAGTTGTTGCCTGATATTGTCGGGCGGAATATCCAAAAGGATGACGGTCTGTTCAGCGATTTGAGCAAAAACGGGGGCGGCCGTTTCAGAACCCCAAATGGACGTGACGGGACGTTCAAGCCAAACATAGATCATAAATTGGGGCGCATCGACCGGGCCCCACCCGATGAATGATGCATTGGTTTGAGTGTTATCGTAAAAACCATCCACGGGAATCTGCGCTGTGCCGGTCTTACCAGCCACACGATACCCGGGTACAAGCGCAAGCGAGCCTTCCGATTCAAGTGAAATGGCGAGCATCTCAGAAAGTGTCTGTGCTGTTTGCTCGGAGATCGGAGTACCGGCAAATTGCGCAGGAACATCATATTGACGGCCGTCACGCACCATGGCATACAATGCATGCGGCGTAACGATGCGTCCTTTATTTGCAATGGATGAGGCTGCCATCATGATCTGAATTGGAGTGGCCGATACCCCCTGACCGAACGCATTCGTGCCAAGATCAACAGGATACCAATCCGAATCACCGGGGATCTTGAGCCTGCCAGCCGATTCCCCGGCCAGATCCACACCTGTGAGATGACCAAGGCCAAAGTTATTCATATAACTGTAAAAAGTTCCCGCTCCCATTTGCGTGGACAGTGTTGCCATACACACATTGAGGGAATGCTGCAAGCAACCGATCATATCCTGCACGCCCCATGGTTCCTGATTCCAATTTTGAATGGTGGCGCCGCCAACCAGAATTGATCCGGTATCCAGGTAGGTCGTATTCGGCACGACCGCGCCCGAATCCAACGCGGCGGCCATGGTGAGTATCTTAACCACTGAGCCTGGTTCATATGGCATGGAAACAGCCGGATTATATTCGGTGGCGTTGTGGTAGATCACATCGTAATTCCAGAATTGATTCAAATCCATGCGCGGTGTAACAGCCATGGCAAGCAGTTCCCCATTGCGCGGGTCCATGACAACGATCGTGCCGCTCTGGGCTTCATACGTAACAAGCGCTTCATCTAAAATTTGCTCAGCCGCAGCCTGCAAATCACGGTTTATTGTAAGAACCAGGGTCGTGCCATCCGGTACGCGTGGAATTTCAAAAGCTTTGTTCGGGTCTGTGGGAATAAGCACCTGCACCGGATTCCCCGCCAGCAACGTATCGTATTTTTCTTCGATACCGAAATAACCAAGGCCTTGACGATTCAGGAACCCAATAATATTTGAAGCCAGGGAGTTTTCCGGATAACTGCGCTGGGGATGGGATTTAAATTCCAGGCCGGTCAGCTCACCAAGCATGCCTTCCGGAGCATGCTCCTGCACTTTTTTCTTTAGTTCCTGAAGGTGTATGGCTTTTTGCGCTTCAACATAATCCGCAACCACCACGTAGGATAAACCTTCGGGTGGGTTTTGAATAACATCCAGAACCTGGGCGTAATCAACACCCAGTTCCACGCTGACAGCGGCGGCGATGGCTTCGGGATCTTTCGCATTCTTCAGGTCCACACCGATCTCAAAAACGGATTTATTGCCCGCCAACAAATGACCATTGCGGTCATAGATCTCGCCGCGCTCCGGGTAAAACGTCCGCAACTCATACGCATAATTTGAGGCCTGCTGGCGAAAAGTGGCGGCCTCCTCACTATTCTGAATACGCGTCATTTGCACAATGATGGCAAGCGCAGCCAGCCCCATCGCAAACGTCAAGGCCTGGGTACGGCGCGCATATTGTTGTCTCATTGCATGCCTCGGGAAGATGACGATATTCTTTCATCCACCCAATCCAATAATGATTCGTTATATTCCGGCGGGATACTTAATGCGCTCAATTGTGGAAGCGGCACAGAAGAAAGGATTTCAGGTTCGATGACTGAATAACCCGCTACAACCAGATATTCGGCCTGTCCTGATTCCATGGGGCGGAAGCCAAGCTCAAGCGCGCGTTGCTTCATTACACTTGCAGAGGTCAACGTGGCAAGCTGTGTTTGCAAATCGCCGCTGACTTGCTGGTTGATGGTGATCGAAGCAGTCAGGTCCTGGATCTCGCGCCCGGCGATGGCGGCTTGCGAGGTTACATCCAGATAAAGCGTGGCGACCATCGCCAGCGCAACGACCGCAAGCAATGCAGTGCCCACTAACTGACGATTTACCCGCCAGGGAGCGATCTTATAAGCATGGACCAGATGTGTAACATTTTGTATATTCATAGTTTTTCTACAACTCTAAGTTTTGCGCTGCGCGCTCGCGGGTTATCTTTTACTTCTTCACTGGATGGCACGATTGGTTTCTTATTTATTAATTTCAGGACAGCCTTGCGTTCCAATTCGTAAATTCTTTCATAAGGCGGATTTATTAAGTCTTTGCCTTGTTCTCTAAAATAATCCTTGACGATGCGGTCTTCCAGCGAATGGAAGGAAATGACTGCGAGTCTTCCACCTGACCCTTCGACACGCTCAGGGCGGCGCCGTAAAGCTGCTACTGCCTGCGGAAGCACGCTCTCCACTGAAGCCAATTCCTCGTTGACGGCGATTCGCAATGCTTGAAAAGTTTGCGTGGCCGGATGCACTCGGTCACCTCTGCGGGGAGATGCTTTCTCGATCACAGCGACCAGCTCCCGGGTAGTGCGAAGCGGTCTATTCATCACAATGGCTTTCGCGATCTTTCTTGAGTCACGGTCTTCACCGAAGCGAAAGATCAAGTCGGCGAGGTCTTTTTCATCATAGTTGTTGACGATATCCTCTGCGCTTTGAAATGCATGCGGGCCGAAGCGCATATCGAGCGGACCATCCTGCATGAAAGAAAATCCTCGTTCTGCGTTATCAAACTGCATTGAGGATGCGCCGAGGTCAAGCACGATGCCGTCTACGGAATCCCATTGCAATGCAGCCAGTTGTTTTGTGATGGTGGTGTAGGAGGCCTGCACGAGATGTGTGCGCTGTTCGTAAGGAGCCAAGGTCTCACGAGCGAGCGCCAGCGCCTGAGGGTCAACATCCAGACCCAGCAGAAGCCCATCCGGCGAGCAGGCCTCCAGTATTCCGCGAGCGTGTCCGCCCGCGCCCAGAGTGCCATCTACATAACATCCACCGCGTTGAGGCTGTAGTGCGTGTATAATCTCTTTGTAAAGTACAGGTTTGTGTTGCATCATGTTTATTCGTGAGGGCGACGTTTTGTCGCCCGGGGCGGGAAGACCCCGCCCTTACGATTGTTTGGAAAGATCAAGCGTGGAGAAGCGCGCATTGTTGGCTTCAGTATCCTGAAGTTGAGTCATTTGCTCACTCCACAAGGCAGGCGTCCACACTTCAAAGTATTCGCCCTGCCCTGCCACAACCAACTCACCATTCTCGATACCGAGGAAGGTACGCAGGTTTTGCGGCACAAGGATGCGCCCGACTTTATCCACTTCAACAGGATATGCATTGGATAAGATCAAGCGGCGCAAGAGACGGGCTGTTGGGTCAGCAAGATTCATGGCCTCAATGCGCTCATAGACCTGTTTGAAATAAGCCTCAGTCATCACCATGAGGCATTTATCAAAGCCCTGTGTAATGAAGGCGCCACCTTCCAACAGCTCACGGAAGCGCGCCGGGATCATCAGGCGTCCTTTATCGTCGAGGTTGTGTTGGAAGTGACCTAAGAACATATGTGCTACTTATCCTTTTAATGCGACGAACGCCGAGAAACTCGGCGCTCTTACCACTTTCTACCACTTCATACCACATTATACAACTTTGTGGGTAAAAATCAAGGTATTTGACTGCTTGTTTTATTCCATTTAAATAACAATCCGGTAATGTCCATGCAAACACCCCCTGCCTATTCACTACTCGAAGCCTCGAATTGGAAAGATTATGAATTGCTTGATTCAGGTGATGGATTAAAGCTTGAAAGATTCGGCCAATATAGATTCGCGCGGCCCGAGTCACAAGCCATGTGGAGCCGTGCTCTATCTCAAAAAGAGTGGGATGCCGCACATGCAGTCTTTCAACCCACAGCCGAGGAAAGCGGCGGTCATTGGATCGAAAAAAAGAAGCTCCCTGAGAAATGGGAGATGAGTTATCCCCTCCCTAACACAGGCGACCTTAAGTTTGAAGTGATGACAACGCCCGGGCGACATCTCGGAGTTTTTCCTGAAGTCGCCTCTCATTGGGACTTTATGGCTGATTCCATCCGAAAAGCGACTCGCCCCGTAAAAGTCCTCAACCTATTTGGTTATACGGGGCTCGCATCCCTCGCAGCCGCAGCGGCAGGCGCACAAGTGACTCATGTAGATGCATCCAAAAAGTCCGTGAATTGGGCGCGCGAAAATCAAGCCTTGTCAGGATTAAGCGATAAACCCATCCGCTGGATCGTGGAAGATGCGATCAAATATATGCAGCGTGAGGAAAAACGCGGCGTTAAATATGACGGCATTATCCTCGACCCTCCCAAATTTGGCCGCGGACCCAAAGGCGAAGTATGGGAAGTGTACAAATCCCTGCCGAATTTATTCGAGATCTGCCGAGCATGCTTAAGTAACGATCCAATATTTGTCATCGCCACGTTATATGCAGTGCGTGCATCCGCCATTCATGTGGCGCAGGCATTGGATGAGATCATGAAAAAATATAAAGGGGATATGGAGAGTGGTGAATTGGTCACACGCGAAACTAGCGCGAATAGGTTACTCTCGCAAGCGGTTTACGCGAGATGGTCATCCAGATAAAAAAATTCCGAGGTTCATCACCTCGGAATTTTTTTATTTATATCTTCTCTACCGTACATCCGTCATTGCGAGGATGTTCTTGTACTTGTCCGAAGCAATCTCAGCCTCAATCCTGAGATTGCTTCGCCGCCAAAAAGCAAGGTCGGCAGCTCGCAATGACGAAAATAGCGGCTTGTACGGTAGAGAATTTACACCTATCCGCTGCTGCTGCTACTTGTGCTGCTGCTGCTTCCTCCACCACTGCTCTTACTGCTGCTGGTACTTGTGGCA
>JBBSCM010000105.1:0-11860 GCA_038250295.1 Anaerolineales bacterium
AAACACGGCGCCAAACCTGAAGAATTGGTCACCGATCCAAACAAACGTTTTGAAACACCGCCTGAGTGGGTTACGCAGGCGCAGAACCTTAATCAAGAGACGCCAGCTCAACAATCCCCTGCGCCTTCTGTGGAGAGCCTCGGCTCCACGGCCCAGGAACAAGACGACGCAGTTGCATGGCTTGAATCCCTTGCAGCCAAGCACGGCGCCAAACCTGAAGAATTGGTTACTGATCCAAACAAGCGTTTTGAAACGCCGCCTGATTGGGTTACGCAGGCGCAGAACCTTAATCAACAAGCGCCTGCCGCACAAACGCCCGCGCCTTCTGTGGAGAGCCTCGGCTCCACGGCCCAGGAACAGGACGACGCAGTTGCGTGGCTTGAGTCTCTCGCGGCCAAACATGGCGCCAAGCCCGAAGAATTAGTGACTGACCCCAACAAACGATTTGAGACGCCCCCTGAATGGGTCTCGCAGGCGCAATCCATTGGAGAAGCGCAAGCCGCATCCAATTCAATGAAAGATGAAACATCAGAATCAATTCAGCAGCCTGACCGAGTGGAAAATGCGCTGAATATCGGCGAACAGTTTTTTGCTGAATTTGAGAGTGCTTCCACGGCCCCGCCTGCCAGCGATCAAACAGGCGTGTGGCTGCGTGGTCTTGATGAAAAAGAAAAGCCGGATGAATCCGTTGCACAACCTGCAAGTGACTCAAATGAGATTCCTGATTGGGTGAGTGGTTTACAATCCAAAACCGATCAAACTGAGGAACAGAACCTGCAGCGCAGTGATATCCCTGAGTGGCTAAGTGACGCGCAAACGCCCCCTGGCGCTGGCGGGCAGTTTGATTTTGCGGAGCCAGATGCTTCCAAACAGGAATTGGATCTGCCTAATTGGTTAAGCGGTGTTGATGAAGAGTATGCTACAAAGGATACTTTTGGAGACAAGGGTTTATCCAGTAGTGATCTCTCGAATTGGTTAAGTGGTTTGGATGATGAACCCGGCCTTCCGTTTGAGTCCATGCCAACACCCGATTCCATATTAACTACGCCAAAGACCACTCCGCCCATTGCCACAAATACCAATCTCCCGGACTGGTTAAGCGATGTGGATTCTCAACAGCCTGAAGACACGGAAGAAGATTTGTGGAAGAAATCCGTTGGACAGGAACCCGCATCCCTCCCGACCGAGGAGCCTGCTCCTGTTAGCCTGACAGAGGATCTTCCCGATTGGCTGCAAGGCGTTGATGAAAAAATCGATGATATTGCTCAGGCGGGCGAGGAAGATGATACTCCGCCCTGGCTGCATCGAGAGAAATATGAAGCCGAGGCGCCGCAACAACCCCAACCGACCTCGCCATCAGACTGGCATCCTATAGATGAAGCGCCTGTACAAAAGCAGGCAGCGCCTCCAGTGGAGGCTCGCAAGGCGTTTGTCCCGCCGTCTCCTGAACCATCCATGCAGAGGACCGTTGAAACACGTGAGCCTGCCCAGCCTTCTGTGGCTAAAAAGAAACCCGGCTTGCCCGCGAAGCAGCGTAAGCCCGAAGCGCAAAATGTGACCGTTGCGCTGAATCAAGCAAAAAGTGAGTTGGATCGAGGTGATATTCCCGCCGCGTTGGAGCACTACGGGAAGCTCATCAGAAAAGGCAAACATCTCGAAGAAACCATCCGCGATTTGACCGAATCGATCTATCGTTACCCTGTGGAAGTTGGCATTTGGCAGTCATTAGGCGATGCTTATATGCGCGCCAATCGTTTGAAGGAAGCGCTTGAAGCTTATAACAAGGCGGAAGAGCTAATTCGTTAATTCGTATTGTCTCGTCATTGCGAGGAGGGCGTTCTCCCCGACAACACTTGCGCCGTACGCTAGTGCGGTGAGCAATCTTGCTATCACGAAACAGATTGCTTCGGGCGATAGAACATTGCCCTCGCAATGACGAAAATATTTTATTTCGGAGGAATTTCTGTGGAAAGAACGCTCGTACTTGTAAAACCTGATGGTGTGCAGCGTGGACTCATCGGCGAAGTGATTTCCCGCTTTGAACGCCGCGGACTTCGGCTTGTGGCCGCAAAATTTATTCAAGTCAGCTCTTCGCTGGCTGAAACTCATTACGCTGAACATAAAGGCAAGCCTTTTTATGATGGATTGATCCAATATATTACATCTGCCCCGGTGATGGCGATGGTGTGGGAAGGCCCGAATGCTGTTGCCGCAGTGCGCCAGACGGTTGGTTCAACCAAGCCCGTGGAATCTGCACCCGGCACAATCAGGCATGACTTTGCCCTTGAAGTGGGCCGCAACCTAATCCACGCTTCGGATAAGCCTGAAACTGGCGAACGCGAAGTCGCACTCTGGTTCAAGAGTGAAGAATTGGTTGAATGGAAGCGCTCTGTAGATCAGTGGGTGTTTGAGAAATGATTAGGTAAACACGTGTACAAGTAGACAAGTTGTAGTAAATGAAACATCCCGTACAATAATATGCACGGGATGTTTTCTTATTTACAGGTGTACTTGTATACTTTTCTATTGCAATCTCAATAATACTTTTCCATCTTCCCATAATTCTTCGAGATTATAAAAGTCGCGTTGATCGGGAGAGAAGAGATGAACAACCACATCGCCATAATCGACGATCACCCAGCCGTCGCGGGCGAAGCCTTGTTGTTTTCCCTTTTTCTTATGTTTGGAACGAATGTCTTCGATGGTGGCCTTGGCGAGCGCATCCAACATACGGTCGCTGGTGCCGGTGCAGATGATAAAATAGTCAGTAAAAGAGACAATGTCTTTCAAGTCTATCAGGACAATATCTTCGCCCTTTTTATCTTCCAGGGAGTTTACGATTTCACGTGCAAGTTCTAATGCGTTCAGATTTCACCTCATGGTTTGGATAATAGCGCGGAAAATAATTTTGTATAAATCGATCCGCTGGGGAGTCGGTCACTTTTGAAAAGATGGATCGAGTCTACTCTGGCTGTGCCAATATTGCCAAGTTGAATTGTGTCGAGTGCGTTACGCACTTTTTGCATTTCTGCCGGGCTTGTTGTCTGTCGAACGCGGCCCAGGGTGAGGTGCGGGGAGAAGGCATGTTCTTCCTGTTCATAACCGAGGCGGGTTGTGCCCGCTTCGATACTTCTTTGCAGGGAGATTAAATCAGCGGGGGTGTGGAGTCCTGCCCATAGAACGCGCGGCCGGCGCGAGGTCGGATATGAACCGAGGCCGCTGATTTGCAAGTCAAACTGCGGATGTGAAACAGCTTCACGCGCAAGCATCTGTTTTAGGAAGTCCACATGCGAGGCCGCTATGTCCCCAAGGAATTTCAAAGTCAGGTGCATATTCTGACAGGGGACCCAGCGGATGATTTCGTTCCCCAACGTTTGGCGCAGGCGGGCGGTTTGTTTTTCGACCGCGTCTTGAATATGTTGGGGAAACTCAATGGCGATGAAGGCGCGCAGGAGGCTCATGCGATGGGATCATGCCTTCTGCAAAACTTGTTCCACTGCACGTTTGAGATCGAGAAAGCCAACTGGCTTGGTCAGGTACATGGATGCGCCAGCTTCAAGCCCAACTTTGATGTCGCCAGGCATGCTTTTTGCGGAAACAACAATGACCGGAATTGAAACGAGTTCAGGATCACGACGCATATAGCGAAGAACTTCAAGGCCTGAGATGTCAGGCATCATCACATCGAGGATAATGACATCTGGCTTTTCCTGCTTGATCAATGGAATGGCTGGGACGCTGGCGAACATTTTAAGCACGCGATAGCCATTCACGCGCATCATCTCTCCAAACAACTCTGCAGCTTCCGGCTCATCTTCAATGATCATGACTGTTTTTTGCGTGGCTGTCATATTGAGTACCTCGCTGCTAAAAATAGCATAAACCACATGAATTGACAAGGGGCTATTAAATCAGGCATGTTTTTGTAAGAATTCTAATTGAGTGACTGTCTATTAAGCATAATATTTTGGAGGAACCGTGACAGAATTGGAAGCCTTTCGCAAAGAGAAGGATGAGTTTTTCGGCAGCCATCCGCAAAGCCCGCTGACCCGTGAGCAGAAACAGAATTTTCATGGGTTAAATTATTTTCCTGAAAATGATACCTTGCGGCTTGAAGTACAGGTAAATGAATTCCCCACGAAAGAAAAATTTGAGATGCAAACCTCGACGGGAGATGTGCAGCTTTACGAGAAGTTTGGCAAATTTCAATTTGTGGTGGATGGTGAGAACGTCGAGTTAACCATTTACCAAAGCGAGCACGGATTCTTCCTGCCATTCGTGGATTCTTTGGCCGGACAAGAGACATATCCCGCTGGGAGGTATCTTGAACCTGAGCCCCTGCCAGGTGGCCGCTTTCTTGTGGATTTTAATATCGCTTACAACCCCTACTGTGCTTATAATGAAATGTGGTCCTGCCCCATTACGCCCGCGGAGAATCGTTTGAAGGTGGCGATTGGCGCGGGGGAGAAGTTGTTTCACGAGTAAAAAAAACGGTGAGGACTTCCCCGCCGTTTTTTCTTACTTTATTATTCCCTGGTATTTTCTATTACGGTCAGAAGTGCTTCGTATTCTTCGCAACAATCAGGACACATATCCAGATGTTCACGGATGAGCGGCATGATCTTGTCTGCGTCTTTTGATTTAACCTGAGTTTCAACAAATTCGTCCAGACGGGTATACAGGTCATCACAGGACAAATCATCCGCGCGTGCCTTCTCAAGGACACTTAAAAACTTAAGAACAACTTCATCCTGCAGTTCCTCCTGCGGCTTGAAAATATTTTGAATATGTTGGAAAATGTTTCTGGTTTTCATGCTAAAAATTTGACGATTAATATTCTCTTAATCTTACTTCTGCTCGAAAGCCATCAAGAGATCCTGGGGGGTGAGGTCTTCAAGGGCAAGGCGTCTTTTTAGGCGCAGGCGGGCATCATGCAAAAGCTTGTATAGAGCATTACGATTGGTCTTCATACGTTTGGCGGCGTCTTCCATGGGCATATCCTGCAGGCCCAGCAAAACCAGCGCCTCGCGCTGTTTGGATGTGAGTTCCTCATCCAAAATGCGGCGGACTCGCACCAGCATGTCTGAGCGTTCTGCTGAGGTTTCGGGAGATGCATGAGAATCAGCAAGCAGGCCAGGGGGCGGAGGAGCGTCTTCATTCTCGGTAAGTTCATCGAGGGATGCATCCCTCCAGCGTTTGCGGCGGAGTTCAGTCAACGCAATGCGGATAGCGATCTTATGTACCCAAGTGGTGAAAAGACTGCGGCCTTCGAATGTGCCGAGCTGGTCAAGCACACGCAGGAGAGTCTCCTGTGTGACTTCCTCCACCAGAGGTTGAAATAGGGGATCGTCTGAGGACAGCCAGCGGGAAAGAGCGTAGGGCAAGCCTCTTTGGATTACATCGCGGAGATCGTTTAGTGCGGCGTCATAAATATCGCCTGAGTCTCTTAGCTCTGCCAGCCAGGCTTCGTTGGTACGTGTGGTCATGATGCGTTCATTATAAAAGAAAATCGGCTGGGAATTGGAATTCTTATGAAACGTTGAGACTTTTTGATAGTCTTTTAAACGCCACTTACGGCGCAGATTGATTTTCAAAACGAGTACAATTGCTTGAAATTCTTGTTATAAGAGGAGATTATGAAAACTCAAAGCGGATTGGAATATGTTGAGGTGGAGGCTGGCACAGGTGCGCAGGCCAAGGCTGGTGATACGGTTAGCGTACATTACACGGGAAAATTCCAGGACGGAAAAGTGTTTGACAGCTCGGTATCTCGCGGGGAGCCGATCACTTTTCCGCTGGGGAAGGGAAATGTGATCAAAGGCTGGGATGAAGGTATTGCCCTTATGAAAGTTGGCGGCAAGGCACAACTTATTATTCCTCCGAACCTGGCTTATGGCGAGCGCGGCGCAAGCGGTGCGATCCCGCCAAATTCAACGCTGGTCTTTGATGTTGAATTGGTTTCTATAAATTAAGGTGTTGACGTTTTGGCATGAATAATTGGCCTCATGGTTTCCATGAGGCCAATTTACTTAAAAAGGGAGCAAGTAGCTTGACGATTGCGACGGTAGATTTTCGCAATCGTTTTGTCACAGCGAATAAAAATGAAATTCGGTATTCGTCAGATGCATAATGTGCGAAGACAATATAATTGACGACAGCTTTCACCACATCTGATCCTTATCTTCTTACTATTCATCTTCTTTATGCACATGATAAGGCACATTAATGATAACGATGCCATGTTGACGTTTAAGTTGACTGCGAAGAAGATCTGCAGTATTCGTATGCAATGCGGCAGTCAGACGGCTCTCTGCAATAAATTCAGGCACAACAATGGTGATGGTTTCACCGGGTTGCCGCTGTCGTGCAATGTCAGCGATGTATCCCAATATAGGTTCATGGAAGAGGCGATAGGGCGAATCCAGCATCACCATGCGTACGCCTTCACCCCATGTTTCCCATTTTTTGCGGACTTTTTCAGCATCCAGCGGTTCGATCGTGACATGCACCGCTGTGACATCATCCGACAGCATGCGTGCGTAACGAAGCGCAGCCAGAGTGCCCTGATGCACACCGCTGACCGGCATAATGACGCGATGGCGAATGGTGTGCGGGGGAATAACGCCAAAGTTATCAAGGGAAAGTTTTTTAGCAAGGTTATTGTAATGGCGGTGGATCAACCAGAAGATCGCAACCAGGGCCGGGATGAGGATCAGTACCACATAAGCTCCATCGTGGAATTTCGTCACCGCAAAGACCATCATCACGACCGCAGTACAGATTGCACCAAACCCATTAACGATCATTTTGACAGGCCAATCTTTTACAAAACGTAAAGTCGAGCCGCGTTCCAACTTCTCTTCGCCAGGTTTAAGTTTTCCAATTTTATGCCAGCGGAGTGCCATACCGCCTTGTGAAAGTGTAAATGATAGAAATACGCCGATCGCATACAAGGGAATTAGACGTGTAACACTTGCCTTGAAAATTATAAGTATGATGGATGCGATCATGGCGAGTGCTATGATGCCGCGTGAATAAACCAGGCGGCTTCCACGATAGGTAAGCTGGCGGGGCAGAAATCCATCCTTGGCAACCAGGGCTCCCAACCGCGGGAAATCTGCAAACGCCGTATTTGCCGCCATTATAAGGATAACGGTGGTGGCGCCGATCAACATGAGATACAGCATTCCACGCCCGGCGAAAATTGTGCGCGCTAATTGTGAAATCACAGTTTCGCTTTCCGAGGGAATTACACCAATTTCTTTCGAGAGATAGGAAATACCAAGAAAAAGTGTGCCAAGAATAAGCGACATCCAGATCAAGGTGACACCTGCATTCTTGCTGCGCGGCTCTTTGAAAGCAGTAATGCCGTTTGAGATTGCCTCAACACCTGTAAGCGCAGTTGTGCCGCTTGCAAAAGCATGTAATATCAAGAACGGAGTAATCTTTGAGATACCATGCAGCATTTCCAACTCCGGTGGATCCACCACTGTTCCGAGTGTATCGGTAACAAACAGGCGAAAAAGACCGGTCCCAACCGCAAGGATCATCAATACGACAAAGAAATAAGTGGGGATGGCAAAAGCAGTCCCTGATTCTTTTACACCCCGTAAGTTCATCATCATGACAAACAGGATAAAGCCCACAGAGAGCAGGACACGATATTCATATAGGATTGGGAATGCGGAAACGATTTGCGCAACTCCCGATGCGATCGAAACCGATACTGTGAGAATATAATCAGTTAGAAGGGATGCCCCGGCAATAAGGGCTGGAAATTCGCCAAGATTGTCACGAGCTACTATATATGCGCCGCCGCCATCCGGATATGCATGAATGGTTTGTTCATACGAAATCGTAACAATTCCCAGAAGGATAACAATGGCAATGGAAATCGGAAATACAATACCAAAAGCCATTGTGCCGGCAGCAGCGAGAATTACAAGTATCTCTTGTGTGGCATAGGCGGTGGATGAAAGCGCGTCTGATGCAAAAACCGCCAGGCCAACAGCCTTTCCAATGGTTTGATTAGACGCATCTGCAGTGGATAAGGGGCGGCCTATAAACCAGGAACTCAAGGTGCGCGGTGGTTCGTAATCTGCGGCCCGTTCGATAATCGAGGTTTGTGAGTTGTTTTCGTGATTGATCATAATTTTCCAGTTTGTTATTCGAACAGACTGTTCCATGCCCAGATCAGCCCGGCTTCAAATGGGATGGAGAGCAACAGTAATACGATATGAGTCCAGTCTTTTCCAAGGTGATCGATTCTGACCTGAAGGGCAAAGAAGCCGATGATGATGGCGATGGAACCCATCCATCCCGCGATCCGGATCAGCCATTTTGAACTCGAATCATTTCGAGGATATAGGCCGGAAAGGATATAGATTGGCGCTTCTAGATTTGATTGAAGAATCCGGCTCAATGGCGTATGTGACAAACCTGCACGTTGTTCGGAAAAGCACACAACCATATCGCCTGGCTGGAAGCGCGCCTTTACAGCGCTCACCCAATCCTTTCCAAATATGACCACTGCCTCTGAGGATGTCCTGCCATCTTTCACCATCGCAGACATGGTGACCAGTTCTCGTCGTAAACGCGGTTCCTGCGCCGTGTCACTATATAGACCGATGAACTGGACGTATGCACCTGTGGTATTTGCCAACTCCCACACTCTGCGTGTTACTTCAGTAAGATCAGCTTCAAGGCTGGATACAAGGACAATTAAACGGTGATCGGGTTCAAGCCGCCGCTCTGCAACCGAAGGGCGTATCGAAAGATCCGATTGGGGTTCTGGGAGTAAGGTCGATGATTGATGGTTTGAGTTAAGTTTGATCATGGGTCACCTCATGGATAAGTAAATCCTATCCCTTCCGCATAAAATGGTGACAAATAATTCAGCCAATCGTATAAAGGACAAATAAAAATGCCCCATTGCTGGGGCATTTAAGAAAAATGTCACTGGCGAATCAGTGACAAATGTTATTCATCCGAAATAAAGCGATAGCCAATACCAGGCTCGGTGAGGATATACTGCGGACGTTCAGGATCGGCCTCGAGTTTCTTACGGAGCTGGCGCATATAGACGCGCAGGTATTCGGTGTGGTTGGCATCGGCCGGCCCCCAGACGTTTATGAGGATACTTTGATGGGTGAGTACGCGTCCATGATTGCCGGCCAGATACGAAAGCAATTTATATTCCGTGCCTGTCAATTTGATCTCTTCATCCCCGCGTTTTACGATATGCCAGGCCAGGTCAATCGTGAGCGTCCCTGCTTTAATTATTTTGCTTTGTGTACTCTGCGAACGAGTAGAGTGACGCATGGAAACGCGCACACGCGCCAATAATTCTTCAATGCCAAATGGCTTGGTTAAATAATCGTCTGCGCCCGCATCGAGTGCGGCAACCTTATCGCGTTCGCTGTCGCGTACTGAAAGAATAATGACCGGACACTGAGTCCATTCACGCAGACGAGTACAAACCTCCACACCACCCATGTCGGGCAGACCCAAATCGAGGATAATGATATCGGGTTCATTTGCAGCTGCAAGAGCAAGGCCTTCTTCGCCGCGGCTTGCGGTTGTGACTCTGAATCCTTTTTCAGTCAGGATGGTGCGAATCGCGCGTTGAATTTGCGGTTCGTCATCTATGACTAGAATATGCGGCGCATTGCTCATTCGGTCTCCGTATCCATTGGAAGATTGGGAGGTGAAACGCCTTCCCATATCAACGGTAATGTAAAATTAAAAGCCAGGCCATCAGGCACATTCTCCGCCCAAATCCGACCGCCATGCGCTTCGATGATTCCCCTGCAAATTGACAACCCCAGCCCGGTGCCTGTGACTTGATCTGCGGCAGTGATGCGGAAAAACTTATCAAAGATTCTTTCGAGATGTTCCTGCGGCACTTGCGGCCCCTGGTTGCTGACTATCACATGAATCAAATCGCCTTCAACAAATGCCTCTACACGTATCTCGGATTTTTCCGGCGCATACTTTACGCTGTTGCTTACGAGATTCGTGAAGACCTGCTCCATCTGCACATAATCCACAGGCATGAGCGGCAGACTCTCAGGCACATCCACTTCTATGCGATGCGCTTCTGCGAGATGTTTCATACGTGCCAGAACACTTCCGACGATCTCGGGCAAAATATTCCACTCGCGCTTCGGCTTAAGTACACCAGACTCAATGCGCGACATATCCAGCAGATTGCCGACCAGCATATTCAAGTGGTCAGCCTCATCATCGATTGCGGCGATTAGTTCAGGCCGCGCAGCGGAATCCCAATTGACATCATTACTTCGCAGACTTGAAGCCGCAGCTTTGATGGTGGAAAGGGGAGTCCGCAGTTCGTGTGAAACTGATGACAAGATCACAGACTTTAGCCTGTCGCTCTCCTCAAGGACTCTGGCACGCGACTCTGCTTGTACAAGCCAGGCGCGTTCAAGTGCCAATGCGCCCTGGCTGGCAAAGGTCTGTAGTAGGCGCTTCTCTTCAGACGGGATAGCTGAGTTGATCTTCCAAAGGCGTATCTCCCCGAGGATACCCCGTGCCGCTTGAATGGGAACAGTTAATTCAGGAGAACGAGCGGGCCGGTCAATATCAGGCAAATGAAAAACAAATGCTTGTGTTCCTGTAATGCTCAATTCCACATACTCGCCCTGTGATACGATCTGTACCTGTTTCGCAAGGACTTGTACGATGGCGCGATCATCGTGTAACCCAGTCAAAATAGTGCTGAGTTCATAAAGCTGGGTTGCTTCGCGTTCGCGCGCGGTAGCCGCAGCAAGACCTGCCTGCATGCGCCCAACCAGTTGACTGATCACCACAGCCACAACCAAAAAAATCGCAAGAATGACCACATCCGTTGGGCGATGGGCTGCCAGTGTGTAATATGGTTTGATGAAAAAATAGTTGAGTGTCAGGAAGGAAAGAAAGGCGCTGGTAATACCCGGGCCTAGCCCCCAGAACGCTGTAATTATTCCAAGCGGAAGTAAATATAACAGCGCTATTACGGTGATACCCAGGATATCACGCAGGGTGAGAAAAACCGCTGTGATGGATGCGATCATTCCAAGGGCGAATAAATACTGCCAGAGATGTGAAATAAAAGATGTGCTGCGCATGGTAGTAGGGTTCATTATACCTTTTGGCGGAGTCAGTTGTATTGCTGCGCTTAATCATTTGGGTGTGTTTCAAATGAGTTGACAAAAAGAACGTCCCGAAGGTTTTGTCGAGAAGAATTGGTCGTTTGTGCCAACCTTCGGGACGGTTTCAAGTTGTATTGCTGCGCTTAATCATTTTTGCTGCTAAACCTTCCAAAGCTGTCGTATCCCCGCCTGCTTTATTCCCTATTTGACAATTAATACAAACTCTTCTGTATAACCTCGAAGCCGTAAATAAACTGTAGATATTAAAATCCTTCCCCCATCTTTTTCATAATGGGGGAAGGATTTTGGGCATTTTACTTGCCCTATTTGTGGTCTCAACTGGGCTCGAACCAGTGACCTTTCGGATGTGAACCGAATGTTCTAACCAACTGAACTATGAGACCGGGGAAGCGTCGAAGATTATAGTATAGCCTTTATCCCTTGACAAGTGCCTAAGAGACTGTTTCTTAAGTCTGAATTCTATACGAGAAAAGAGCATTAACCACAGAGAACACAGAGTCTACAGAGATTTTTAAGAGGTTTTCTCCGTGATCTCCGTGGTCTCTGTGGTAAAAAGCCTGTAAGAAACATTCTCTACGGCGGCGGCAGATAATCCCACGGATTCACCTTCACACCTGCCATTAACTCAAAATGCAAGTGCGGACCAGACGAGCGGCCCGTGGAACCAATTGCGCCAATCCCTTCTCCCT
>JBBSCM010000106.1:0-11812 GCA_038250295.1 Anaerolineales bacterium
GTCACAGGGACTTATGGAGATGAGGCTGTTGATCTTTCAGAGTAAAACATCCAGACTTCATTGCGAGGGCGCTCTCCCTGGCACCGCTCGCCAGGGCAGATGTGCTCTTAGCCCGAAGCAATCTCCTCTTCGTGTTGGGGATTGCTTCGTCGCTCCGCTCCTCGCAATGACATTTGGCTTACGACCATCTAACCGCATTACACCGTTCGCAATCCGGTCTGTCACATAGGAATGTGAACGGGTTTGTTTTTAATTGATCCACGACCACTTTTATTAAACTTTTGAGATGCACGGCTTGCACAAGTGCGTCGCCAATTTCCACGCGGCGAGTATATTTCTCCAAAAGAGGCTCAATCGCATTGAAGCCTTCTGAATCCCCGGGGAAGCCGGGGCACTCCACCACGCGGTCCTGCGTCAACGCCCAGCGGATAAATTGCAATCGTCCGCCAAGTTTCTCGGCGTAGTGAATGCTGGTATTGACGCGATGATCCACGCCCAGCAGCAATACCCAGCCATCTGAATCTGCCAATACACCGATCGGCGCCAGCGGATTGTAGAGGGTCTGCGTATTGAGAATTGCATCCGCGCCAATACCCGCAAAGGATTGGATCGGGTGTGATGAACGTTTTGCCTTTGGATGTTTCCGAAGGGTTTCAGGCAATAGTCCCATCGTCTTATCCGCAGGCATATCGGGCTGAAAAGACTCGGCCATTTTGTTCAGATCTGTTTCACTTCCATAGGTCATGCCATTTCGCGGCGGACCTACATCTGGATTCAGCATCGTTTTATACGTGAAGGTCGGCATGATGATGCCGCGCACCGAGTCAAGCAGGGCGCTGAGCATTGTATCCGCGCCGCCTTCGATGTTGCCGAAAGCTTTCAGCGATGCGTGAGCAATCACGAGGTTCTTGGTCAGGCCTAATTTGGAAAGACCAGTTTTCAGGTCGGAGGAAGACACGGGCATAATCATTGGGTCGTTGATTACTTGCATAGTTTTTGGTCGGCCAGTAACTACAGAACTATCAAACCAATAAACTAAAAACTATTTCCCTTCCCAATTCGGTTTACGTTTTTCAACAAAGGCTTTCATCCCCTCGCGTTGATCTTCCGTGGAGAAGAGCGGATAAAAATTACGGCGTTCAGCTTTGAGACCTTCGGTGAGCGTGGTCTCAAATGCAGCATCAACCGAGTCCTTTGCCATACGCACAGCCAGGGGCGCGCGGGATGCGATCTCCTCTGCAAGAGCAACTGCGTCATCAAGATAACGATCGACGGGCAAAACACGATTGATCAGGCCAAACTGAAGCGCCTCGGCTGCGGTAAGTGTGCGGTTGTTAATGACCATTTCCATGGCGAGGTGTTTGCCAAGCAAACGCGCGAGACGCTGCGTGCCGCCCGCACCGGGGATAATGCCAATATTTATTTCGGGCTGGCCGAATTTCGCGGTTTCAGAAGCGATGATCATATCGCACGAAATGGCAAATTCACAGCCGCCGCCCAATGCCCAGCCGGAGACTGCGGCAATGACCACCTTGTTGATTCTTTGAATGCGGTCAAACTGGTCCACGCGGCCTTGATTGATCATCTCGAACGGCGAAGCTTCGGACATCTCTTTAATATCCGCGCCTGCCGCAAAGGCCTTCTCGCTGCCGGTCACCACCATTGCGCCCACACGCTCATCCTTGTCAAAGGTTTCCAGTGCGTCGAACAGTTCAGTCAACATGGTCTGATTGAAAGCATTCATCGCCTGCGGGCGGTTGAGGGTAACGATGCCCACGCGGCCGCGAATTTCTGTAAGAACTGTTGTATATGTCATGTTTCCTCCGGAGATATGTGCTGTTGAGAATATGGGAGCGGCTAAAAAGATGAGACAGGAAAACCCTTCACCACGGAGCACACAGAGAGCACAGAGATTTTTTAAAGGTCTTCTCCGTGGCTAAATCTTTAGACAAGCCTTCGAGATTAGCCACTCTCGAGGATGCCCATTTCACAAATTATAAAGGATGATGCGCCTTGTTGTATAATCTGTTAAACGAACGCAATGATTACGTTCATTTCATAATTTCCACTGGAGGAAAAATGCAAATCCTATTAATGATCCATTCCCTGGTACGCTGGTTGATCGTGATCGTTGCCCTTGTTGCGGCTGTCAAATTTGCGCTGGGCTGGCTGCGCGGAGGCACTTTCGGCAGCATGGACCGCGGCCTCGCCTCGGGCTTTAGCGGCTTGATGGATTTACAAGTCACACTCGGCCTCATCTATCTCATATGGAACGGCATTGCAGGTGAGGGTTTCCCTGGGTTCCGAATTGCGCACGCCGCCATCATGATCGTCGGCGCAGTCGTCGCTCACCTGCACGTCATCTGGAAAAATGCGGATGACAAACTGCGTTTTCGCAATTCATTGTTCATCGTTCTGGATGTGCTCATCATCATCTTTGTCGGGTTGGCGATCCTGCCTGCCGGATAGAAACAGGTAACAGCTTAAGAAAGAATCGTCATGTCGGTGCGAGCAAGCTGGGTCTCGATACGCCCTTCGCACACCCGCCCTGGCGGGCGGTGCCAGCGACGAACGCTCAGGGCTACTCGACCACCAGTCGTCACAACACATAAAACTATTTCTCATAAAATATTAATCCATGATAAACTACAGAACCGTTCAGGCTGGACGTTGAAACCAGTGGAGAAGAGATGGAAAACAAGCTTTATGTAGGTAACCTGCCCTATGCCGCCAAGGAAGAAGATATCAATACACACTTCAGCCAGGCTGGCACTGTCACCTCCGTTGCGCTTATAACAGATCGCGCAACCGGCCGCGCAAAAGGCTTCGGCTTCGTGGAAATGTCCACGGCGGAAGAAGCCCAGAAGGCCATCAGCATGTTCAACGGCCAGGATTTTATGGGCCGCGCAATCACCGTCAATGTTGCCAAGCCGCGCGAAGATAAACCCCGCAGTTTTGGCGATAGAAATCGCGGCGGTGGCGGACGGAACCGCAATTAGAAAAATTTCCAGCCCTGAACACAAATCAAGATCAACAGCCTTGCAATTGCAAGGCTGTTATCATTAAGGTATGAAACGACTCATTCTTCTCGGTCCTATTCTTTTTGCAGTTGTACTTACATCGCTCACCATACTTCAATACGACTTCATGCTTGGAATCGGCTGGCATCCGATCAAAGATCCAACATTTGATTGGCCCAGCGGACTCGCGCTTGGCAAATATGGATGGGTCATGACTGCGACCTTCATCATCAGCGGAATCCTCATGTTTATCTTTGCCCTGCGCCTCAAAGCGGAGCTCAAGCCTGCTCTGGCCTCTCAGGCAGGATCAATACTTTTTGCTTGTTCCGGTTTAGCCCTTGCCTCTCTGGCATTCACTACAGACCCAACTCTTACCACTGTCTATCGTACATGGCATGGGCTTTTGCATGACGCATCCTTTGTAGCGCTTGGTCTAACTCTTCTGCCCGCCATGTTGATGATAGGCAAAGCCTTTCAAGCTGACTCACGCTGGCGCGGGTACGGCATCTATACCTGGTTGACTGCCGCATTTGCCATCCCATCCTTTTTTCTCAAAGGCGCAGCATTTTATGTTTTCCTGTTTTTGATCTTATTATGGAACGAGATCATTGCCTGGAGGTTGAATAAGCTGGATGATAATAAATAAAAAAATCTGGAAATATATTGCAATTTAAACGATAGCGCGCAAAATCGGAATCTTGCTGATTACAAGGATAATCAACCATGAGAGCAAAAAATTAACCAAGGCAGCCAGCGGAATGACAAAGATCGAGCTGCCCGAGTTGGTTTGGAAACCAAGAGCATTCCAGCCCAGCGCCATCCACGTGAATATAATGGGGTGGATGAGATAAATGCCAAAACTTGCCCTGCCTGCCTCCCTGGAAAGTTGCGCCAGTTGTGGCGATATTTTTTCACCAATCGTCTTGATCAAGATAAATGCCCCGAGCGACATCAGAGTAATATTTAAGCTGGGATAACTGCGAAAGACCAGTTCATTTTTTTGCGGAGGCAGGTCGAAGTAAAAAACTGCAAAGGTGAAGAGAAAGCCAGTGATGAAAAGACCAAGCGCAGACCAGAACAGAGGCGGTTTCAAATCCAGCCTGCCCAAATAATATCCAAGCAGAAAATATCCTACATAGCCGCCCGTGTAATGGATCTCAAATCCATTCTTGATGGGTGTAAATTCCTCCACGATAAAAAGCAGCGGGACAACGAGAAACCAAAGTGCGATGTAATATAGAATATCTGAATTGCTGGCTTTGGAAATAAACACACGCAGGATGGGAGTGATAAGGTACAAGCCGATGAGGAAATAGAAAAACCATAAATGCGCTTCTCTGGGTCCGCGAAAAATGCGGATGAACATTTTTAGAATGCCTTCGAGTGACACCCCGTTTTCAAATGCCTGGGAATTTTGAACATCATAAATAATAGACCACACTAAAAAAGGAATGATGATGCGGCTGGCGCGTTTCTTGAAAAACGTCCAAAGGGCCTCCTGTTTTGAGAGCAGAAGGTAACCGCTGATCAGAAAAAAAAGCGGGACACCAATGCGCGAGAGCACATAATAAAAATCCTGTGCCCATTTTGAACCTGCACCCCAGTTTTGAATGTGAGCGAGGACGACGAGGAACGAGCCGATAAAACGTATAAAATCCACCCAGGAAAGTGTGGTTTCTTTTTGTGTTTGCGTCAATGGAGAAGTCATGAACGAAGATTATACTTCACAGAAAATTGTCATAATATGCACAGGGAAATCGTTATGTTGGTAATTCTCCTGCTGTTTGATTTCAGAAAAGGCGGGTAAAATTTTATATAATTTTTTATTTACTGTAAGGGCACAGCGAAACCAGCGCGCAAACCGGTATTTAATCGTTTCGCTGTGCCCCTACCTGATGAATGGAGGTGTCCCATGCAGGCATTTGAACTGGCAGAACTGATCACACAACGAGAATGGACAAGCAACGCCTACCTCGAATTTCTCAAGGTCCCGGACCTCAGTATGGGACTTTATTTCCTCCCAGCAGGCGGAGTTGACGCACAGGCACCGCACACGGAAGATGAGGTCTATTACGTGGTGAGTGGCAGGGCGAAGATTCAAGTAGCAGAGGAAAACCGCGATGTACAGGCTGGTTCAGTGGTGTATGTGGCAAAGAATGTGGAACACAGATTCCATTCGATTGAGCAGGATTTGACGCTGCTGGTATTCTTCGCGCCAGCGGAGTATACGAATCAGTAGGCATTTCTCGAAGGTGTATAATTCTCGCAGGAGATAACCCATGGACATGTTCGTCTTTACTGGAATTGTATGGAAAGAAAATAAAGAATATAGCGCGCTTTGTCCTGAACTCGATGTTGCTTCACAAGGAAAAACATCTGCCGAGGCGCGTAAGAATCTGCTTGAAGCCGCGACATTGCATCTGGAAGGTTCATTTGAAGATGGACTGCCTTACCTGCGTCCTGTTCCTTCCTCAGAAGATCCGCGCAACGAATTTCCTGCCGAGTCACTTAAAGTCTTCAAATTCAAAGTGGATGTAGCTATTAAGGCATATGCCTAAACTACCCGTTCTCAAACCGCGAAAGGTTATCGCCGCGCTGGAAAAGGCGGGCTTTCGTCAGGTACGCCAGAAGGGAAGCCATATTCAATTCAAGCGGGGAAATTTGCTCGTCACTGTTCCGAACCACCCTGGTGATTTAAATCCAAATGTATTGAAATCAATTGGGTGTGTTTCATTTCAGTTGAAACCGTCCCGAAGGTTGGCACAAACGACCAAATTTTCTCGACAAAACCTTCGGGACGTTCTTTTTGTTAAATCTAAATGTATTGAAATCAATTTTACGGCAGGCGCAAATGAGCGCGGAAGAGTTTGAAGCGTTGTTGAAGTAGGAAGAGATGCAAAGACCATGATTAAATATGAAGTGATCCTTTACTGGAGCGCAGAAGATGACGCGTTCATTGCGGAAGTGCCCGAACTGTCTGTTTGCATGGCAGATGGCGCGACCTATCGTGAAGCGCTCGAAAACGTGGAGCAAATTGCAAAAGAGTGGCTTGAAACTGCTAGTGAATTGGGAAGGGAAATCCCCGTCCCAAAAGGGAAGTTGGTTTACGCTTAGCACAAGACTTCCGAAGTCTCATAGACTTCGGAAGTCTTTATAAATCGCGACGTACAGGCAGACTTGATTGTGCATATGGCAAAGAATGTGGACACTACGCGCAGATTCCATTCGATTGAGCAGGATTTAACAGTGCTGGTGCGCCGCCCTGAGCTTGTCGAAGGGTTCTTCGCGCCAGCGGAGTATTCGAATAAATAGACTTTATCGGAAATAACATATGGACACCGTCCCGAAGGTTTATTTCGAGTAACTTAAGCGCCAGAAAGCAACCTTCGGAACGTTTTTCTAATTACCGATAAAGTCTAATAAAAAACTTAACCGCGAAGAACGCTAAGCACGCTAAGAATCCAAGGGTTTCTTTGCGACCTTCGCGTGCTTGGCGGTTCAAAAAGGAATCTTTATGCTCCAACTAAGACAGACCCCTTTCCACGAACGGACTTCGAAACTCTGCCAGCCGCAGAACTGGCGGCGCTGGGCGGGATATCTGGTCGTCGGCTCCTACGAACTGACTCTCGACCGCGAATATTGGGCGATCCGCAATGCGGCGGCGTTGATCGATGTGACTCCCTTGATGAAGTACATCATCACAGGTAAAGATGCGAGCCGTTTGCTCAATCGCATCATCACTCGTGACATGGACAAGCTGAAAGTAGGACAGGTCTATTACACTGGCTGGTGTGATGACGAAGGCAAGATGATCGATGATGGCACAATTTCTCGACTCGATGAATCAACTTATCGCATGACATCCGCAGACCCATCACTGCGCTGGCTTTCGATGAACTCGGTTGGATTGGAAGTAGATGTCAAAGAAGTGACAGATGATGTGGCCGCGCTTAGTTTTCAAGGTCCAAATACAAGAAAGATTCTGAATAAAGTTACTGATACACCAGTGGATGAGTTGAAATATTTCCGCTTGATGAAAAACAAGATCAAGGGCATCGATGTGACCATTTCAAGAACTGGCTATACCGGTGACCTCGGCTATGAAATTTGGATGGACGCCAAAGATGCGCTCAAGATCTGGGACACGCTTATGGAAGCCGGCGCGGATTATGGCATTGCGCCTGTGGGCATCCTCGCCATGGACATGGCACGCGTGGAAGCAGGCTTGTTCATGATCGAAGTGGATTACACCTCCGCGAGCCATGCGTGGATCGAGCCGCAGAAATCATCCCCATTTGAATTGGGACTCGACTGGACAGTGAATTTAGATAAGCAAGGCTATTTCGTAGGCCGCCGTGCATTGGAAAAAGAAAAGCGTGATGGTTCTGTGTGGAAGATGGTCGGATTGCAAGTAAATTGGGAAGGAATGGAAAGCTTATTCAAGACCGTGGGCATGCCACCGCAAATCCCCGGGATGGCCGTGCGCGGAAGTCTGCCGATCTTTAGCGGTAATGTACAGGTCGGATATGCGTCCACTTCCACATGGTCGCCTGTATTGAAGAAATACATCGCGCTCGCGCATTTGCAAAAACCATATTTTGAAATTGGCACGGATGTAAGAATGGAAATTACAGTGGAGCATCATCGTCAGCACGCACCTGCGAAGGTGGTCAAGCTGCCGTTCTATGAGCCTGAGTGGAAGAGGAAGTAAGAGAGTAATCAATGAGCAGTATACAGTCACTGGTTGGTCGAAAGGTGCATATTTCGATAAATTCGTATATTTTAGTAGTAAAGATTCATGAAAACTTCAATTTTTGATAAAATCACCCTGAAAATCCACCACTTAACGGAGGATTTTCAGGGTAAAATACAGACATGCTAGAACGAACTCATTTACTCAAAGAAATAAAAGACGCGCTCCAGCGAAGCCGTGTGGTGGCGTTGATCGGTCCGCGCCAGTGCGGAAAGACAACGTTGGCGCGCCAAATTGTCTCACCAGACTCTTCCAATTATTTCGATTTGGAGAATCCTGTCAGCCTTGCGCGGTTGGATGAGCCAATGACTGCTCTGCAAGAATTGCGTGGTACAGTCGTTATTGATGAAATACAACGCAGACCCGACTTATTTCCCATCCTGCGAGTCCTATCTGACCGCGACCTATTGCCCGCACGGTTCTTAATTTTGGGAAGCGCGTCACCTGCCCTCTTGCGCCAATCTTCCGAATCGCTTGCGGGACGAATCACAATTATCCCCATGAGTGGGTTTGGTCTCGAAGAAGTTGGCATTGAATCACAAAACAAACACTGGGGACGCGGTGGTTTTCCGCGTTCGTTTTTGGCAGAGACAGATCAAGAAAGTTTGGAATGGCGCAGAGACTTTGTATCCACATTTCTTGAACGTGATGTGCCGCAATTTGGTGTAAATATTCCGTCCACCAGTTTGTTTCGTTTTTGGAGTGTTGCGGCTCATTATCATGGGCAAATTTGGAATGTGGCAGAAGCCGCACGCACGCTCAATATCGGTGAAACCACCGCACGCCGTTATATGGATTTATTGCAAGACCTGTTCATGATTCGACAATTGCGCCCGTGGTATGCAAACCTTGGCAAGCGACAGGTAAAGTCACCGAAAATATACTTCCGCGATACGGGTTTGTTACATTATTTACTTGGGATCAAATCGGAGAGCGAACTCAACTTGCATCCGAGACTGGGCGCTTCGTGGGAAGGATACGTCATTGAAGAGATTATCAAATCTACGCGACCCGATGAAGTTTATTTCTGGGCGACCCATTCAGGCGCGGAGCTGGATTTGTTGTTAACTAAAGATAATAAACGTATCGGTGTGGAATGCAAACGCATGGACGCACCCAAGTTAACCCCATCCATGCGCACATCTATGTTGGATTTGGAACTGGACAAATTGGTTGTGGTGTATCCTGGAACACAACCGTATTCGCTTGCGGAAGGGGTAAACGTTTTACCATTATCGAAGATAGTTACAGACCCTAAAGGTCTGACAGACCTTTAGGGTCTCGGTGATGGTGGAACATCACCGCCAGCACGCGCCTGCGAAGGTGGTCAAGCTGCCGTTCTATGAGCCAGAGTGGAAAAGAAAGTAAGAGAGTAGAGAACAGTTATCAGTAATCAGTAAAATCCGCTGGTTGAGTAACCCTGAGCGCTCTTTGCGAAGGGCGTATCGAAACCAGCATTCAAAGGAATCATCATGACATCTAATCAATACGACGCAATCATCATCGGCGGTGGGCATAACGGACTCGTTGCGGCTGCCTATCTCGCTCGCGCGGGCAAGAAAGTAGTCGTACTCGAACGCAGACATATCGTCGGTGGGGCGGCGGTGACAGAGGAGATCTTCCCCGGCTACAAGTTCACCGAGTTTTCGTACGTGGTAAGTTTATTGCGCCCAGAAATCATCCGTGACTTGGAACTCCCCAAGCATGGACTCAAAATCCTTCCGCTTCCATCGACCTTCACGCCGATGGAAAATAATGACTATCTCGCCGCATGGGATGACCACGACTTGACGCGCCGCGAGATTTATCGTCACTCGCCCAAGGACGCAGAAGCCTATGACGAATATGCGCGCGTCATGGCGCGCGCGGCGAAAGCGATCAAGCCGATCATCAATTTGATTCCGCCGGACCCGTCATCCCTTAGCATCAAAGACATGCTCGGCTTGCTCAAGGTTGGTCAATTCGCGGCGAGGCTTTCTGAAAAAGAATTGTATGCCATCGCCAAACTCGCCACGCAATCCTCAGCAGATTTGCTCGAAGAGTGGTTTGAGACCGATGCACTAAAAGGAACTAAAGCCGCCAGCGGAATCATCGGCACGTTCCTCGGTCCGCGCTCGCCTGGGACAGCGTATGTTTTGCTTCATCACTACATGGGCGAAATTGACGGCGCGTTTCGCGCGTGGGGTTTTGCCAAGAACGGCTCAGGCGGAGTCAGCGGCTCAATCCTCAACGCAGCGAAAGCGCTTGGTGCCGAGATCAGAGTCAACGCAAGCGTGAAGCAGGTCATCGTTAAGAACCCTTCGACAAGCTCAGGGCAGGCTCGCGCTGTTGGAGTCGCATTGGATAACGGCGATGAAATTTATTCCAAAGTTGTCATGTCTGCCGCTGACCCGAAGCGCACCTTCCTGCAATTCGTCGAAGGCAAACATTTCCCCGATGAATTTGTCACGTCGATCAAAAACTTCCGCACGCGCGGCTCGTCGGGCAAGGTCAACATTGCGTTGAGCGAATTGCCCAACTTTACGGCAATGCCTTTCGAAGGCAACCCTTCGACAGGCTCAGGGCGAGGCGGACAAAATTCCGTTTTGCATCGCGGCGCGGTTTCCATCAGCCCGAGCATTGATTACATCGAGCGCGCCTACGACGATGCCAAGTATGGTCAGATATCAAAACATCCATATCTCGATATGATCTTTCCCTCGATGATCGACCCCGATATGGCGCCGCCCGGGCAGCACGTGATGTCCTGCTTCGTGCAATACGCGCCGTACGACCTCGAAGGCGGCTGGACTGACGCAACACGCAACACGCTTGGTGAAACCGTAATTTCCACAATTGAACAATACGCGCCAAACATCCGCAAATGCATCGTCGGTATGCAGGTCATTTCGCCGAAGGATATCGAAGCCATCGCAGGCATCACGGGCGGAAATATTTTTCATGGCGAATTATTATTGCATCAAATTTTCTTTTTACGCCCCACCCCGCAATGGGCCGACTTCCGCACCCCGCTCAAAGGCTACTACTTCGGCGCGGCAGGCGCCCACCCCGGCGGCGGAGTCATGGGCGCGGCAGGCATGTTGGCGGCAAAAGAGATTTTGAAGGACGGATTTTAGAAAACAAAAAAGCCTCCGCAAAAGCGGAGGCTTACCAGACAACAACTTTCAAGTTCTCAATTTCTTTGAAGTGCCCGTCTCTTGAAACCAACGTCAGGTTATGTTGAATGGCTATCGCGTGAACGCAATTTTAATTCAAATCCTTCTTCTGTTTTTTGAGCTTGTTTGTTAGGCTTCTTCATCCCGTTATTTGAACTCATTCAGCCAGCGGATTTGATTTCTGAGTTCATCGGCTGAGGCAGAGTTCAACAATCGCAAAATACGGCGAAGCAGTTCACCAATGGGTTCACGGTTGGAAAGGATAATTCCCCAATGCTCCTTTCCTTCCGTCATATATTGCTCGTGTAGGATGGCAAAATCGCCAACATTGAATGTCAGAATGGCGCGATGTTCGGATGCTGCATGAGCCAACTGAACATCATCAGGCGTGGACAACATGTCCGTTTCTTGAGATGCCACCACATCAAAGCCGTACTTTCGCAACTCGCTTGCCAAACGTGGTGAGAGGTTTTCATTGAGGTGAAGTTTGGGCGACTTTGTGGGCATAATGTTCCAGCCAATATTCGTAAGAGTTTTCTTCGCGCAACTTGTCTATTTCTTCCTTGTTGTCGTGGTAGTAAGCTAGTGCGCTAAAAATTTGTGCGGGAGTGAGGTAGTCCCAATCCATCACGATTGCCTCAACAGACATGCCAAGTTCGTAGTAATATCCGACAACATGCCACACAGCAATGCGCGTGCCTTCAATAGTCGCCGCGCCGCCGTTCACACCGTCAGTTTTTACAATGTGAGGATATGCAGTTTTATGCACCGCTCTGCCTTTGGCTTTCATAGCAGACCTTCCTTTCATGGATAAATTATAATGCGAATAAGGAATCATGTATGACAGTAAATCACTACGATACCATCATCATCGGCGCGGGGCA
>JBBSCM010000107.1:0-11803 GCA_038250295.1 Anaerolineales bacterium
CGCGAAATTCCCCAGCAAACTTCAATTACCAAGGATAATGCACCAATTTCAATTGACTTTTTGTGGTACTTCAAAGTACTGGACCCTTCCGAATCGGTTTTGCAGGTGGGTAATTTTGAAGCCGCCGCTGCAGGCATTGCGGCAACCACCTTACGCGCTGTGATCGGCGGTATCGCATTGGACGATGTGTTGTCCCAACGTGAGCATATCAACACCATGCTCCGCACCCGCCTTGATGAAGTGACAGGGCGCTGGGGCGTAAAAGTTACAAACGTCGAAATCCGCGAGATCGTTCCGCCGCGCGATGTTCAGGATGCGATGAACCGCCAAATGACAGCAGAACGTGTCCGCCGCGCGCTCGTGACCGAATCCATGGGCGATCAGGAAGCTGCGAAGAACCGCGCTGAAGGTACCAAGCAAGCCGCAATTCTGACAGCAGATGGTGAGAGACAGTCCAACATTCTGCGTGCAGAAGGCGACAAACAGGCACAGGCTTTACGGGCAGAAGGTTTTGCTGTTGCGTTGGAAGCTATTTTCAACGCAGCCAAAGCCGTTGACCAGAAAACGATGACTTTGCAGTATTTTGAAGCGCTTAAGTCCATTGGTGCAAGCCCATCGACCAAGTTCATCTTCCCGATGGAATTCACCAGCATGTTGGATAACTTCCTCGGCAAAGATGCCAAGAAGTAGCATATACACAGTATCGCATAATTTGGTAAACAGAGAATTGAATTTTTTTCATAATCTTCAATAAAAAGTTTACTTACTTCTGAGACAAGCGATAAACTGTAATACAATAAGGCCTCCTGTTCGGGAGGCCTTATTTTTTATGGAAATTACTAAAGCGTCCATTCTGGATCTCAATATGCTTCACAAGCTGGAACAGAGGAGTTTCGCGAAAGATGCATGGCCCTTGTTTGACTTAATCGCTGTTTTGACTTTCCCGGATGTAATCCGCCTTAAAGCGATGGAAGATGGTCAAATGGTGGGATTTGTCGGCGGAGACCCGCGTCCACGCGACGGGTGGGGCTGGATTGCCACTATTGCAGTTGATCCACGCTATCGGCGGCACGGCATAGGGCGCGCATTGCTGCATGCCTGTGAAAGCAGGCTGGGCGTGCCAAAGGCGCGTTTAACGGTGAGAATATCGAATCAGGCTGCCATTGCCATGTATGAAAAGGAAGGTTATTCCACAATCGATGTTTGGAAGGCTTACTATAATGACGGCGAGGACGGCATGGTCATGGAGAAACAGTTATGATGGAGAAAAAAACCAGGCTGCAGGAATTTGAAGCTTTACGCGCGCTGGCAATCATCCTGTTGATGGTTGTGCATAGTGAAGTTTTGGGGTTGTATGTTTTTGGATATCATCTGGGACCCTCTGCTAATTATTTCTCCACTTTCTTGCTTGGGTGCTTTTTCTTTTTGGCTGGGTATTTTGAGGAGCCAACAATACAAAAATACAGGGGCAATTATTGGTCCTTGATAAAATCCAGGTTTGTTCGAATTTCCCCCCCATATTGGTTTGCTCTCTTCATGTTTGTTTTTGTCTTGAAATTTACCTTGAAGAAATTTGACCTGTGGGTCTATTTGTTGAACCTGCAATTTATCTTTTCGCCAGCTTTTGCAAAACAATTACTTACATTATGGTACATCAGCATGTTCGTTGCATATTACACGATTTTTGCGGTGTTAATATTCAGCACCAGATCGAATATCCAGTTATTGGCCTGGTCTGTAATTGTATTCTTCGCCGCGTACATACTACACAGGATGACAAAATTATTGGATCCTCGTTTTTTTCAGTATTTTTTTGTTTATCTAATTGGTATTTATTTTTCACGAATTGAGCAGATACGAGTCAGATTACTTAGTCTTCCCTTTTTGTATAAAGCCTTATTCGCGCTTTTGGGATTGTTCCTTTTTGGGCTGGCGAAATTTGAAGAATTTGAAATGGTAAATGGCCTGCGGATATTTGCGGCTGATTTTTATATGCTGGCGTGGATATTATTATGGCTGAGTGTATTTAGGACCAGGATAGGAAGTTGGCGCATCTGGTCCCTTATTTCCACAGCTTCCTTTTTTGCTTATTTGTATCACCGTCCGTTTTGGGACATTCTGCTGTCTCAAACTAGTCTAACCGATTGGCGGGATCAGGCATTATTTAGATTCCTGCCGGGGTCGATCATTGTTTTGATTGTTTGTTATTTCCTTCAAATTGGATATGACCGCCTGTTGGCAGTGTTTCGCCAGAAAGAAGTAATTGATGGAAAATAATGTCTTATCTGCTTGTATAAGGTTTATAATCAGCCAATATGCCTGAAATTTTGCCGCCGCCCATTTGGGTAAACACCAAGCAATTGTTGCTAAAAATGATAGATGACCTGGCCGCACAAAGCCATGTGGCAGTGGACACAGAATCCAACAGCCTGCATGCTTTTCGAGAGCAGGTCTGTTTGATGCAATTTTCATCGAAAAATGCGGACTACCTTGTTGACCCGCTTGTGTTGAAAGATCTGAGCGCTCTGGCTCCCATTTTTTCAAATCCCAACATTGAAAAGATTTTCCATGCCGCAGAATATGACCTGGTCTGCCTGCGTCGCGACTTTGGATTCTCATTTGCGAATCTTTTTGATACCATGCAAGCCGCGCGCGTGTTGGGTTACCCGGCAGTAGGCCTGGACAGATTGCTTGGTGACAAATTCCGAATTCAAATGGATAAGCGCCACCAAAAGGCGAATTGGGCCGCGCGTCCATTATCCAGGGAACAGATTCATTACGCCCGTTTGGATACACATTACCTTTTTGACCTGCGTGATATCCTTGAGAAGGAGCTTCGTGAAAAGCAGCGACTTGAATTCGCAAAAGAGGATTTTATGCGTGCCTGCCTGGTGGACGAACCCAGGCAAAAAGTAAACGGCGAATCATGGGAGCGTTTTTCAGGCCGCAAGGATCTTTCCCTGCGTGAGTTGACCATTCTGGCGCATTTATGCAAATGGCGGGATAAGGAAGCGGAGAGGCTAAACCGCCCGCCTTATAAAGTGATTATGGATGATGTCTTTGTTTTGTTGTCGAAGAATCCGCCTGAGAAGAAGGTGGATCTCTCTGCAGTGGGCCTTAGCGAGAAGCAAATTAACCTGTGGGGAGATTCGGTTTTGGCTGCCATCCGCCGGGGAGTGGAGGCTCCGCTGGTTGAACGGAAGCAGGTTGAAGCGAAGAATGATGCGTTCCTTCGTCGGATGGAAAAATTAAAGGTGTGGAGAAAAAAGGTCGGGTTGGAAATGGGCGTCGAGTCAGACATCATCCTGCCGAAACCATATTTGTCCCTGCTGGCGGAGAACCCGCCAAATAGTGAAGACGATCTCGCGATCCTAATGAAAGACACCCCAACGCGCGTGGTCAAGTATGGCGCGCAGATTTTAAAGACGCTCGGAGTTAAAAATGCGAATTAGCTTTCATGGCGCGGCTCATACAGTGACGGGAAGCCAGCATCTGTTGGAAATTAATGGCGCGAGATTACTTTTGGATTGCGGATTGTTTCAGGGCAGGCGTGCGGATACTTATGAACGCAATTTGAATTTCAAGTACGATCCGCGTACAGTGGATGCGGTGATCCTTTCGCATGCCCATATTGATCATGCGGGTAATTTGCCGAACCTCGTCAAGCAGGGATATAAAGGGCCGATCTTTGCCACGCTTGCCACGGCAGACCTGGCGAGTTTGATGATACGAGACTCGGGGCGTATTCAAGAGTCTGATGCGGAATTTGTGAATCGGAAACGCAAGCAGCGCGGCGAGGAACCGATCGAGCCGTTATATACAGAACAGGATGCGGAAGATGTTACGGGCATGTTCAAGGGCGTGGATTATGTTCAGGCTTTTGAACCCATCCCCGGTGTGGTTGCGCGTTTTTATGAGGCGGGACATATTCTCGGTTCAGCCGGTGTTTCGCTGGAGATAGAGGAGAAGGGCAGGAAAATCCGCTTGTGGTTCTCCGGGGATATCGGCAGATATAAATTGCCTTTGTTGCGCGACCCCGTTTTGCCGGAAGCCGCAGATTACATGATCATGGAATCGACCTATGGCGATAAATCGCACAGTGACCCGCAGCTTGCATATACTGAATTCCGTGATGTGGTGAAGCGTACCGTGGAGCGCGGCGGGAAGGTGATCGTACCGGCCTTCGCGGTGGGGCGCACACAGGAATTGGTCTATAACCTTAATCTAATGATGAGCGCCGGCGATGTGCCAGGCGTGCCTGTGTATGTGGATAGTCCGCTGGCGGTGAATGCCACGCAGGTCTTCAAGAACCACCTGGAATGTTTTGACGAAGAGACGCGCCAGTTTGTATTGGAAGCGCGTCACCCCGCGCTGGATTTCAAGATGCTCACTTATGTGCAGTCTGTGGATGAATCCAAAGCCTTGAATGAACGCAAGGAGCCGATGGTTATTATCTCCGCTTCGGGCATGGCGGAAACTGGGCGTATCGTGCATCATATCAAGAATAATATTGAGAATCCAAAAAATACCATTTGTATTGTTTCCTGGCAGGCGCCAAACACAATGGGACGCAGGCTGGCAGACCGCGAACCGCAGGTAAATATTTTTGGTGTGGTTTATAAACGAAAATGCGACATTGCCACGATCGGCGGACTCTCCGGCCACGCGGGGCAGGACTTGCTCGTGAAATATGCCATGGGCGTAAAAGATTCGGTCAAACAGATATTTTTGGTGCATGGCGAAGAAAAACAAGCCATGACCTTGAAGGGGCTTTTGAATGAAGGAAAATTAGACCAGGTGCATTATCCTGACCTGCATGAGAGTGTGGAATTGTAATGTCATTGTGATCAGGGCGCTTTCCACGACAAAGCAATCTCATTATTTCCGCGGGAGATTGCCTCGGGCTTTCGCCCTCGCAATGACATAAAACAAAGTTATAATTTCGCCCGCTTCAATATTTGGGGAGGTGCCAGAGTGGCTGAATGGGATAGTCTCGAAAACTATTGTGGGCTCCGGTCCACCGAGGGTTCGAATCCCTCCCTCCCCGCTCGATTAAGGCCAACAAGCTCATAGCCTGTTGGCCTTATTTTTAAAGAAACTCACCTTACGCGGAACGTCCCGAAGGTTCTCGTAGCTCAAGCTTGTTTTTTTGCGTAAACCTTCGGGACGGTGCGTAAAATCAGTTAAAGAAAATAAAAGGTTGGATATGAAAAGACAAAAACCTTATTACCGAATACAAATGATCTGTACCATCCTCTTTGCTCTTTCTGCCTGCAACGGCGGCGCTGCATTACCAGCGCCAACTGCGACTCCAACTTCAATCCCGACCTCAACAGCAATCCCCCCTTTTGCTCAATGGGCATCCGGTGCGCTGGCCGATTCGAGGCTGGTTGGTCAGACGGTTGGGAAGCCAAATACCTTAAGATGCGGCACCCTGAGCGTATTAGGGCATGCCAGGTCTCTGGATGTATATTTTGATCAACCTGTGATTCCCTCGATGATAAATATTCATATCACTGACGAAATGCAGCCCGATGTCGTAATACAACTGCTTGATGCTGACAACCGTCCTCATAATCTGGATTTTTCCCTCGAGCAAACCGTCACCGAATGTCCATATGTATATAAGACCGCAATTGAAAATTATGGTGAACCTATTATAGGTATTCGCATTTCCGCAGCAAACGGCCTGCTGGAAAATTGGGATGCAATCGATGCGGTTGAGTTGGTGGGCGCCTCTGTAGGATCACCCATAGATCTATCAGCCAGTATATTGAAAAAAACTCCGACCCCTGTTCCAACTTCCACCCCTACACCCGCTCCCGTTGGCCAGCGCTCAATTTATGATCGAACAGATGATTATGCCGGCAAGTACCAGGTTCATGTCGTTTACGCCTTGTTTGATGGTGATAAAGACTTAAGCAGGGATACGGATGGTTCCATTGCCCGATCAGTGCAACTGGCAAATGATTGGTTCACTCAGCAGACCGGCGGCTCATCCTTGCGTTTTGATACCTATCAAGGGGAGTTGGATATTACTTTTGTGCAGTTTGATGTAACAGCCAGGGAAGCGCTTGAAAAATATGGGGCAGATTATGATCTTAATCATGTCGAATACAACCTGGTGATCGAAGATTATTATATGGATTATCTTATCGAACAATTGACCGAACAGGATTTTTATCAAAAGGGCAAGTATTATATTTTTTATCTCGAAGAGAATCACCCGAATTACTGCGGTTATTCGCTCCACTCAAACTTTCCGGGCGTCTTCTTCCTTGGGACGAGAGATTGCGGCTATGGCCGCCTGGGTGTGGATGCCTATGCCTGGAATACGGAATTTGTCATGCTGCATGAGGCTTTGCACGGCATCGGGTTTGCAGCAGATTGTGCTCCTCATAACAAGAAAGATAATCCCAGTCATGTTTACGACTCGTCCATTGATTTGATGTTTGCCTACGCAAATGCAGGTCAACAAGTGTTCCTGGATGTGGGACATGACGATTATTTTAAACACAGCATTGATGGCTGTCCGGACCTGGCCAACTCCGTCTTTTTGGAACCTCTTCCTGATAACCCTGAAGTTCCTGCAGATTGGCCAGGTGATTATTTATTGGATAAATAATCAGGCAAAATCCCTCCTCAGCCGCCGAGATTTTCGACCTCGTTGGTCTTCTTTAGTGGTAAGATTCGCCCAATGAAACTCAACCTTGCGCTTGCCCAGATCAACACAAAATTGGGGGATGTGGAAGCGAATCTCTCCAAACATATGGATTATATTAAGCAGGCCAAGTCCGAAAAATCGGACTTGCTTGTTTTTCCCGAACTCTCCCTTACTGGTTATGTCTTACAGGATTTGGTTGCCTCGGTCGCACATCAGCCGACGGAGGATGACACTGTTTTCAAGCATTTGCTCAAAGCGTCTCACGATCTGGACTTGATGGTTGGCTTTGTGGACGAGGACTCCCGTCACCGCTTTTATATTGCGTCCGCTTATTTATCTGGCGGTAAAGTTTTGCACGTTCATCATAAAGTTTATTTGCCCACATACGGCCTCTTTGATGAAGGTCGTTTCTTTGCATGGGGAGATTCGATCCGCGCATTCGATACGCGTTTTGGCCGCGTGGGAATGCTGATTTGTGAGGATTTCTGGCATGCCTCACCGCCGTACTTACTCTGGCTGGATGGCGCGGACATTATGCTTTTCTCCTCCGCCTCCCCCGGGCGCGGATTGAACGATAAGGAAAAGTTAGAATCCGCCCGCTGGGTGGAACGTGTCGCCAAAGCCTATGCAAGCATGTTCACATCTTTTGTAGCTCACGCGAATCGAGTAGGCTATGAAGACGGCTTGCACTTCTGGGGCGGCGCAACTCTCTTTGACCCAAACGGAGAGGAAATTGTCATTGGCCCTTATAACGAGGAAGCGCTCACTTTTGCTCAAATGGACTTGAATCAACTCCGCCGCACACGTGCCCGTCTGCCATTGCTTCGTGACGAACGCACCAACCTTGTGCAAAAGGAACTAAACAGGATCCTTGCCGGTGGCTAAATTGTCTCTCTCCATTAACACCAACCTCGCGCATAACATCCTCACGGGCTTTATTAGATCCGAGGTTACGCGTGTGAGTATGTCGCATGCTGTGATTGCCCTGTCCGGCGGACTTGATTCAGCGCTTTCGTGCGTGCTGGCTGTTGAGGCTTTGGGCGCTGAGAATGTGCTGGTCGTGCGTATGCCATACAAAGCATCCAGCAAGGATTCGCTTGATGACGCGCAATTGCTGATCGACCAGCTTGGCGTGCTAAGCAAGACGATCGAGATCACAGATATGGTCGAACCGCTTTTCATGCTCGATCCCCAAATATCAAAGATACGCATGGGAAATATCATGGCGCGCGAACGTATGATCGTGCTTTATGATCAAAGCGAGGTCTTCAAAGGACTCGTGATTGGCACAAGCAACAAGACGGAAATATTGCTTGGTTACAGCACACATTATGGTGACTCTGCCAGCGCGATGAATCCCATTGGCGACTTATATAAAACACAAGTGCGTCAGCTCTCTCGCGCTTTAAATATTCCCGCACCGATCATTGACAAGCCGCCTTCAGCGGACCTATGGGAAGGCCAGACGGATGAAAGTGAATTGGGATTCACATACGAAGAGGTGGATAAACTTCTTTATTTACTTGTTGACCAGCGTTATAGTCCGCAAGAGGCAGTCGAAACTGGCTTCGATGAGAAATTTGTCAACGCGGTCACAACCCGTATTCGCCGCAATCAATTTAAGCGCATGCAGCCACCGATTGCAAAAATCAGTAACCGCACCATCGGCTATGACTTTTTATATTTGCGTGATTGGGGCACTTAATGGGTTTGCGCATACCGCCATCGCTCAGGCACAAACGTTTCTTGTACCTTTGGCTCGGACAATTAATATCAATCGCAGGAACCCAGATGCAGATCTGGGCTTTATTTTGGCATATCAATCAACTAAACAAGAATCCCATTGCATTGGGCGGCATTGGACTTGCGCGCATTTTGCCCGTCATTATTTTTTCTTTGATCGGCGGCGCAGTCGCAGACTCGAGGAATCGGCGCACCGTATTATTCATTACCCAAAGTATTGCGGCGCGTCTGACGGGGTTAGCACGATCATTCGCAACACCATTCGTCAACTACAAACTCCCGATCACATTCGCGGACGGATGACCAGTGTGAGCCAGATATTTTTTCAAGGCGGCCCTCAACTCGGTGAAGTGGAAGCAGGCTCAGTGGCGCAATTGTTGGGTGCGCCCTTTGCCGTCATCAGTGGCGGGATCGGTTGTATCGTTGGGATGTTCCTGATCGTTTGGAAGTGGCCGCAATTAATTAAATACAACGGCGATGAGCCAACACTTGCAGGGGTACTTGCAGATTAACAAAGTGCGTCGCACCTGAAAGGATGGATGAATCCTATTAACGTTTCGAATCTTATCGAGTTGGATTATCTTTTTATGCGAGGTGCGACGCACCCTCCTCGTTGATGGGCGGGTTCTCGATAAGATATTTCATCTCTGCAATTACTGCCTGATGAATAACCGCAGTTTCAGTTGTCCCCAAAGTTTTTGCGTAAATCGGATTTCCAATCTGCACACGGACATGCACATCTTTTTTGCCAAACGCTACATGTGCAAGCAATTGAAGCGCGGCAGCCAGTTTCTCTTTTTCCTCCCTCGTCTTTTTTATTTTAAGAAGAATATGTCTTGCGGCTTTCTCCCAAACTACACCGCGTATAAGAATTGGAACGATTGCCGTTTCTGGAGCCAGGCGGATAAATACGCCCGCGCTGTCCGTCCATGCTTGTAGTGAAGGAAGCGCGCCTTCGTAAACATCGGGGTCAGGTTCAATATGACCAGCGGGGAATGTCAGAGCTGCGCCGCCGTTGCGTAAATGTGACGTGACTTGCCTCACCAAGCTGACTCGTGAAGCCGCATCATCTTTTATAGTAAAGAGTTGTTTGCTCAGGTTGGGAAGCGCATTTAGAAAGGGGCGATCCAGCGCGATGATCTTTAAGCCTGGGCGGTTGAGCGCGCAAAAGGCGGAGAGGGTGTCGCTCATGCCCGGATGATTGGACAATGCCAGAAAAGCGGAAACAGGCAAACGGTCCAGACCAAAGACGCGCACATCCCGGACGAAGTGTTTTTGCGTCAGGCGCGAGGCTTCCGTTAAGCCATGCGTGCCGATAGCGTTGTCAAATTCCACCATGTATTCTGCAAAAGTTTTTGCAGGTTTGCGGAAGAGCGTTCGTAAAAATCTCGATAGCAGCGGACGACCCTGCCAGCCAAACGAGGTGACCAGATCATCCAAATTAATTTGCGTAAGCGTTTCAAGATTGGAGGACATAAATCATTCTGGTTCCATAGAGAAGTGCAGTGGATAATTTTTTAAAGCGGCGGCAAAATGGGCAGTGTTGACGCGTTTGCGGGCTTCAGGCTTTGGCAGGGTTTGCACGTAGGCTGTGCCATGGATGTGGGCAGTTAACATAATTTGCCCCGCGTGTATGTTTGAGAGCAGGAATATCGTCATCAATACATGGATGACAAAATCCATCGGCGTGATATCGTCATTGTGGATGATGACGCGATAGAGCCGCTCAAGCTCGGTTTCTGTTTCTTCGCTGGTTTCAATTTCAGGAGTAATTTTAAATTTCATTTACTGGTCTGTAAGTCGGGCGATCTCTTCATCGCTTAATTGGATCTCCGCTGCTTGAAAATTTTCAGCGATATGTTTTGGATTGGCAGACATGGGAATGGTGATGACTCGCGGTTGTGAAACAAGCCATGCCAGCGCGATTTGATAAGCAGTTGCGTTGTGCGCTTTCGCAATTTCATCGAGAACTTTGGTTGAACGTAACCTGCCTTCGTCGATGGGGGAGTAGGCAGTGAGCAGAATATCGTTTTGTTGGCAATATTCCAACATGCCGTTTTTCACGTAAGACCGGTCTGAAAGGCTATACGGAACCTGATTGGTGATGATGGGAGTCTCCGATTGTTCCTGAGCTTCTTTAAGCAATTTGATACTGAAGTTGCTTACTCCGAGATGTTTTACTTTGCCGTCACGCATGAGTTTGTTCAGCCCGCGAAAAGTATCTTTGAGCTTCATCCCAATTTGCGGCCAGTGAATGAGATACAGGTCAATATAGTCCATTTGCAAATGGCTTAAGCTATTTTCACACGCGCGCAGGACCTGGTCATATTGCAGATGTGATGGCATGACTTTGGATGTAATGAACAACGCTTCACGCTCGACCTTTGAGTCGCGCACCGCGCGGCCAAGCAATTCTTCGCTATGGCCATTTGCGTACATCTCGGCAGTGTCAAAATGGGTGTAGCCAACATCAAGCGCAGACCGAAGAGCGGTCATCGAAACAGGATCAGCTTTCAGGTCCGCAGATGAACCGCCGCCGATCTTCCAGGTGCCGAATCCGATCTTGGGGAGAGTCAGGCGGCGCACTGACTGCCCGAAAGAGTGCGTCGAAGTGTTGTAAAGGGTTTCGTATCGCATGAAAGAAATTATAGCATTATAAAAACCTGCGGACCTATTATGAATAAGATGATATTGTTATAATCAAGTTTATTGAGTATTGCTTCACGAATTCCTTCCTGTTGACGGGCGGCCAGATCAGGTAAAAATGACTGGCTTATTAAGGATATTTACGAATGAATGTATTTAAGAAGCGCTTGCCCGCCAGGAATGAAATCAATCTCGTGATGGGAGTTGTCATTTTCGCAGTTCATACCTGGTCAATTAGAAACTTCCTTTATAAGATCCCGTCATTTCTACTCTATACAACTCCGATGGATACATTCGCTATTTTTTGCTATATGATGGCTTTTGCGCTGCTTGAAAGTTTTGCTGTAACAGTAGGATTGCTCTTTCTGGCGGCGGTTCTTCCGCGAAATTGGTTGAGAGAAGGCTTTGCTTACAAAGGATTTGTGATGGTATTCGTATTTACCGCAGCGTCCATTTGGCTGCAAGGCAATGTCCAAAACCAATTTCCTCCCAAATCTCTTCTGTATACATTGATACTAATTGTATTTCTAGGGATTCTAATATTATCCTGGCTGATCCATAAGATTCCGCAATTACACAAAATTGTAATTGACATCGAAGATCGAATCGGTATTATGCAATATGTTTATATTCCTCTTGGCCTGCTCGGGCTTGTTATTGTCGTTATTCGTATCATTTTATAAACAGGTGTGTCTTGACCTCAAATAAACTTTCACGCCGTGATTTTCTTAAGCTATCCTCCCTGGCGCC